>CAZPPZ010000091.1:0-12010 GCA_964588545.1 uncultured Myxococcales bacterium
CACCCGCGCCCCCCCAGAAAGATGGTCGACGCCCCCACGGACCAAACCCAACCGGCCACCCCCACGGGGGGCCCCGCCCGGGAGCCACATCCGGCGCCCCTCGGGATAACCAGTTGGAAGCTTGTGGCCGGTGAGATTAGTCACACGAACGGAAAGCTCGAGCGCGGTGCCGGCGACAAAACTAGGCGCAGCCATGAGATCAACGCCCGCCGAACGATTGCGCAGCATGTCGAGGGCAAAGTCTCGAGTGTTCTGCAGGCTCGCATCGAGGTTGAGCCCTGGATACTCAAGCCGCAACAGCTCGGGAACCCAGGCGTTACCTCCGGCAAATTGGTGGATAGCCATGTCGCCACTGTGGTCGTTGGTGGCATCGTCACAGGCATAGGCGGGGGAAACCGTAGCATCGGGCATGTGACAGTTCTGACAGGTGGTGTAGTTGCTTCCGCCGGGTGAGAAGTCACTGGCCAACCACTCGTCGTAGGTTCTCTCGATCGGAAACATCAAGCCGGTATCCACACCAGCGGAATCCACCAGAGTCAGCAGCGGATTGGTGACGTTGTGACAGTTCCCACAGATCAGCGAGGTCTCATGATAGTTGCTCTGTTGCCAAGCATGAACCGGCGGCAACGAACCATCGGCTGGATAACTGTAGGGCCCGCGGCGGCAGGGCTCACCAAGGCCATTGCACTCGGTGTCATCTATCCAGAACTGGCCGTTTTCAAGGTAGACACTCTGCTCGCCTGGCGCCGGCACGTCGTTGGTCATCATACGGTGGCATAGATGACAGTCTACCCCATCGAAATCGTTGCCAGTTTCGTCGATGTTGCCGACCAGCCCACAACCATCTGCGCTGCCGCCGGGTGCCTGGACCCGTCCACCGAGCCAAGCCTTTGGTGCATGGCAACGCAGACACCACTCGCCAACTCCGGGCAGATCGTTGTTGGCGACATCGAGAGCCGCCCAAAACACCGGATCGCGGCCCGCCTGCGCCATCATCGAACCCGACCAGGTAGTCCAGGGCTCGATGTTGCTGCCGGGAGTTACGTCGCCATGACAGGCCTTGCACGACCCCGACGTTAGAACATCGTGGGTCAGGCCGGGCTGGGTACCGTTGGCGGTAAAATCGTGATCGACGAGGACTTCGATACCCTTGATAGCCGGGTTATCCTGAACGTGGGCAAACTCGATCTGCAGGCCATTGCCGTCGCTCACCTCTACCAGAATCGAACGAATCACCGCCCGGCCGGCTACACCGCCGGCAGCAACCGCCTGGTCAAAACCCGAGTAAACCACCTGGCCTTCAGCAAGAATATCAAAAACCCGCGAGCCGGGACCTTCCGGTCCTGAACTCGTCGACTTAAAGGTAGCGGCAAAGAGTAGATTGACTACATAGCTACCGTCGCCGACATCAAAACTGTAGATCAACGGCGGCGCCAAAGCCGGATCCCAGTGTTCACATTGGAAGATGTCCTCGGTAGCCGCGTCGCTACAACCGAATATCTGTGTAATGCCGGCGATCGGACAGCCCAGATCGAGATTGCAGACAGCAGCGTTGCCCTGGTTGTTCCAGCCGAAGTCGGCGTACCATATGTCGCCGTTGCAATCCGTGCGCTCCCCCTGACAAGCACCCGAGATCGCGTTGGCATTGATGCGGATCGGCAAACCAACGCTAGCATCCGTAGCCACCGGTCCGGCGCATAGGTTACGCGGATCATCGGGACAAGGATCACTGACCGCGAGCAACCCGTCGTTGTCCAGATCAGACCCGGGCATGCCACAGACTCCGGCCGAGCAGACTTGGAGCAAGGGACAGTCGGCATCGCTGCTGCACGCAACGTCGAGGCACTGAGAAGATGCCGCATCACAGCTCTGCCCGGCCGGGCATATATCGCCGCCGGAGCAGACCCCGGCGATGCAGCTATCCGGGCTGGTGCAGCTCAAGGAATCATCACAGGGCGTGGCGTCGGCCAGCGCTACGAACTGGCACACGCTAGCCACACAGGCGTCGCTGGTACAGAGGTTGACATCGTCGCAGTCGGCATCAACCACGCAAGACACGGCACCCGCCACCACCTCGAAGAGCTCCCAGCTAGCGGCGAATGAAGGGGCCACGCCGCGCGAAGTCGAGATAATCCCCACCGCCAAGCCAGCGCCCGGGCTGGACAACCAAGCGGCCGGCAGCGGCAGCGGCGCACCAAGATCGATGATGGGCCCCGGCACTCCAGCAACCGTCACCGCATAGGCCGGCTGCACCGTAGACGCCGCTTGGTCGATGGTCAGATAGAGATCAAGCAGACTTGGGCCAGGCATAGCCACGGCATCGAGTGTTCCAAGCGTGGACACTCCGGCAATCTCGCTGACCGCCTCTATGCCACCAGAGCCACCGTCGGCCACGGCTACGATCTTTATGTAGTTGTCTTGATCACCATTGCCGATAAACAAGCCCATCGACTGGAAGTCGGCGGGGGTAATCCCAAGAAAAGGCGCAACCAGTTCGCTGTGAACGCTGAACACCACCGGCGCAGAGGCCGCGTCTATGCCCAGCTGGAAGGCAAACTCCTGGCTGTTAAGGGCATCGAGAGCGTCGCCCTCGGCAACAGTATCTACGGTCAACTTGCCGTTGGTAAAAGTAATAAGGTTGGCATCAAATAGCGCGCTGTAATCGCTGACACCGTTGGTCATCAGACCGGTAAATCCGGTGCCCAGCAACCCTCCGATCGCCGGCGCTGCCGACTCCCAACTAAACGACAGAGGCACGGCAGTGGTGTTGCCGTTGTCGGCATCGAGCGCAAAGGGATCTAGGCTGTCGAGCAAGCCGTCGTTGTCATCGTCGTTGTCGCTCAGATCCGAGCTACAGTCGCCGTCGGCATCGGCTGGCACGTCGGCGATTGAGCAAGGATCTGTCGCATTGGCAATTTCGTCGGCGTTGTCGTAGCAGTCGCCGTCCTCATCGAGTGCCGGATCGTTGGCAGCACTACAGGGAGGCGCGACCAACGGCTCGTAGACGATAATCGAGCCCACCGAAGCGTAGTTGGCCGTCCAGATCGTTCCGGGAAACACGTCGCCGTCTCCCTGAGCGATCACGTCTAGGGCTTTGTTGGTGGCCACGTTGGAAAACAGCGGCTCGAGCAGAGTAGCCGCATCGCCGGCAGCGTTCAGCTGGACGCGCCAGATCTGATTGTCGAAACTCACCGCAAGCAGATCACCCTGCATAGCCCCGCCGAAGTTACTCGCGGTGAATTCGCACAGCCCGTTGGTCGAGAACGACCAGGTCACCAAGGCACCATCGCTGACCAAGGGTTCGAGATAATCGCACTCTAGCGGGTTGCTCACAGCCACAGGCGACTGGGGGTTGGTCGCGTTAAACGTGTTGGCCATGTTGCCGCGGGTAGGGTTGGCAAAGCCTCCATAGTATCCGGCGGCGTTGATGAAGTGTAGATGATCGGCGTCGCTACCAGCGCTCTCGCTGATAGCATTGCTGCAGCCCGGGGTCCCATCACCCACCGGCACCCCACCCCAACCGCCGTTGGGACCGTTGTCGATCGTGTACATTCGCCCCTGAGAGTTGATGATGAGGTCGTAGGAATTACGGAAGCCCGGCGCGTAGACCTGAACCGGGCCGCCTGGGTCGAGAATGGCCTGGTTGTTGCCGTCGTTGCCTCCGAAGGGATCGTTGGCGTCGATTACCCCAGGGCGGCTCTCATCATCGAGGGTAGGAAGGTCGTAGCTACTCTCACCGATTGCCGTCAGATCGATCGAAAGTATCGCTGCCGACAAAGCGTACTCAGGCAAGAACGAGAAATTGTTCGATGGCGCGCCTTTGTTGGTATGGCCACCCTGGGCCACGTAGAGAACGTTGGCGGCCTCGTCGAGCACCAGTCCATTGGTGGCGTGGTTCTCCTCGGAGCGTGGCAATCCTCGGACCAGGTCGAGTATTACCCAAGCACTTCCGTCCCAACTAACCCGCGAGATCACTCCCGAGTTGGTATCGAGATTGGTATCGCTGGCGCTGCTGCCACCGCCCTGGCGAGGATCGCTCGAGCTTACGTAGATGACCGGGTTGAGCGCCGTACCGGCAACATAGAGCCCGGTGCACTGACGTCCCTTGGGTAGGGGGTTGAGACTGCCATCGTCATCGTGGTTGGCTATTTGGTTAACCAGCAGGATCTCTTCCTGAGAAACCAGCTGGTAGTCATTGGCGGCGTTGCGAACGATCTCGTAGATCTCGATCTTGCCGTTTTGTTGAGCGACGTAGAGACGGCCGTCGGGGCCGAACTGCAAAACAGTAGGCTTTTTAGGTGCGGCCCCAACTAAGGTACTTTTAGTGAAACTGATCTGCGCCGCAGCCGGTGAGACCGTGGCCAGCACCAGCACCAGCCCGACAAACAGCAACGCGCCTGCGCCAAGACGCCCTAGCTCCCGCTTGGCAGCGGTATGCACCTTCTTGTTGTGTCTACGCGGCACGCACTCAGAACCCACAACCTAGACAGCCGTACCATCCAAGGCCGGCCGCTGCTGGGGCGGAGCGGCGCAGCTCTCGCGCGGCAGCTGAGAACCACATCTAACTCAGTATAAGGGTAGAGCGCCTACAATGGGCCTGAAGTTGTCCCCAACCACCCAGCAGCGGTGCGCAATAGCGGCTGAAATGCCCCTTGTACTCGCCAGGCTTGACTAGTCGCCGCCGGCAGCGTAAACAGGAAGCGGAACTTTGGTTCTGGTTTTGTCGTGAAAGCCGCTGCCGCCATAAGCCAAACCCCGGCCGTACTTCGCTGGGTCAGCCCCCCGCGCCAGGAGCGCACCCGGCTGGCACTGAACAAACTACTCGATGCCGCTGAACAGTTGGTCGCCGAAAAAGGCTTCGAGGCGGCTTCAATAGCAGAGATCGCCAAGCGCGCCGGCTGCTCGGTGGGGGGTTTCTACCGTCGCTTCAAAGACAAGCACGGGCTGCTCCAGGCACTTCACGAGCGCTTCTGTGAAGAAGCCAGGGCCACCGCCGATGAGATCCTCGACCCACGGCGCTGGCGGGCAGCCCACAGCCAGGAGATCGTATCGTCGTTCACCAGCTTTATGGTGGAAATCTTCCGCCAGCGCTCGGGGCTTTTCCGCGCCTTCTTGGTCCGTGGCGTCAGTGACGACGAGGTCCGCGCTCGCACCGAGGAACTCACTCAATATCTCACAGCCAGGCTCGGCGAGCTGCTGGCTGAGCACGCCGACGAGTTGAGCCATCCTGACCCGGCGATGGCCTCTGATTTTGGACTGAGGGTAGTCATTGGTGGCCTGGTCCAGACCCTGCTGCTCCAACCCAACCCGACGGCCATGGCCGAGCCCCTCTACGTCGAGGAGCTAGCCCGCGTACTCAACAACTACTTAGGAACGACAGCCGCGCTATAGCCGCGCTAGAAAGGAGTTAGTCCTATGTCTATTGCCCAAGCACAGTCGCAGCCGCACATTGAAGAATTCCGCGTTGCACAGGAGCTCTCCTACAACTGGGACTACGACAACGACCGTGAGCGTCTGGTGCGGCTCTACGAACACGCCAAACGTGACCAATGGAACTCCACCGAAAGGCTCGACTGGTCGCTAGACGTCGACCCCCACGCCGAACTGGTCCCCGATATGGCCATCGCCATCTACGGCACTCCGATGTGGGATAAGCTGACCCCCAAAGAAGTCGAAATCCTGCGCCACGAAGCCATAAGCTGGCAGCTCAGTCAGTTTCTCCACGGTGAACAGGGCGCATTGTTGGCGACGGCCCAGATCGTCGATACCGCCCCCTGGTACGAGGCCAAACAGTACGGCGCGACTCAAGTGATGGACGAGGCTCGACACGTAGAGGTCTATCGACGCTTCATCAGAGAAAAGCTCGAACACGAGTACCCGGTAAATACTGAACTCAAGAGTCTTCTCGACACCATACTCAGCGACTCACGCTGGGACTTTAAGTTCTTGGGCATGCAGATCATGGTCGAGGGACTGGCGCTGGCGGCCTTCGCCACCATGCGCGACGTCACCACCAATGCACTGCTGCGCGAGCTCACCACTGCAGTGATCGAAGACGAAGCGAGACACGTAGCCTTTGGAGTACTAAGCCTGCGTGAGCTCTACGCCGACCTCAGCGAAGCCGAGCGTGAAGAACGCGAAGACTTCGTCTATGAAGCATCGGTACTGATGCGCGACCGCATACTCAGCCGTGAGGTCTGGGAGAACATGGGCATGGACGTAGACGCCTGCCTCGCCGCCACCATGGCCTCGCCCTTGTTCGCCGAGTTTCGCCGTCGGCTGTTTTCCAAGATCGTACCCAACGTCAAGAGCCTGGGCTTGCTCTCCAATCGCCAGCGGGCTCGCTTCGCCGATCTCGGCATACTCGAGTACGAGAACCTGCCGAGCTCCGACGTCGACCAAGAGCTCGGCGCGATAGAGCGGCTACGCAGCGGCGAATCTGTGCCAGCGACGATTTAGTCACACTGCCCGCGAACTCTCGAGGCATTTCTAGGGATTATCCCTAGGCCTCCTGCGAGTAAGTCCGCACCAGCGCCCGGGCCCAGTGCGTCGCCGGATCCAAAGCTCGCTGATTCGCCAGCTTTGGCAGAATCAGAGGGGTTTATGTCATTGCAGACAGTCGCCTGCTGATGCATACTCAGCGCGTGTCTCCCAAGCCACGAGCTGCCGTGCGAAGCGTAGTCATGCTGGCCTTCCCCGGCGTGCAAATTCTCGACGTCGTCGGCGCACTTGAAGTCTTCAACATCGCCAGCCGTTTGCTACACCACAACCGCTCACAGCTGGGCTACGCCACCGAGATCGTGGCCAAATATAGCGGTACCCTAGAGACCTCCGGCGGCATCGAAATCGTAGCCAAGCGCAGCTTTGCCAGTCCTTGCAACGCTATCGACACGCTCATGGTAGGCGGCGGCGTGGGAGTGAGCGACGCGGCTGGCGACCGGACTACCATCAAGTGGATCAAGACCACGGCAAAGACCGCCCGACGAGTCGCCTCAGTATGCACCGGAGCGCTGCTGCTTGCCGAAGCCGGGCTACTCGATGGGCGTCGGGCAACCACCCACTGGAGCTTTGCTGGCGAGCTGGCAGAGCGCTTTCCCTACGTAACCGTCGATCCGGACCCCGTCTACATCTGCGACGGCAACATCTACAGCTCTGCAGGGGTAAGCGCAGGCATGGACCTCGCGCTAGCCCTGGTCGAGGCAGACCACGGGCGAGAACTCGCCTTGGAGGTAGCGAGGTGGATGGTGCTCTTCCTCAAGCGCCCGGGTGGACAGTCGCAGTTTAGCAGCCAGCTGGCTACGCAGATCTCTGCGCGCGAGCCGATCCGCGACCTACAGACCTGGATCCTCGAGCACCCCGGTGAAGACCTCAGCGTCGAGGCCCTGGCGGGGCGCTCGGCTATGAGCCCACGTAACTTCGCGCGGGTGTTTAGCCGCGAGGTAGGACTGACCCCCGCACGTTTCGTCGAAAACGTTCGGGTGGAAGCCGCGCGCAGAGACCTCGAAGAGAGCTCCGCAGGGGTCGAAGATATCGCCCTCCGCCGCGGCTTTGGCAGCAGCGAAACCATGCGTCGCGCCTTCTTGCGCACCTTGAGGGTCGCGCCAAGCGACTACCGGCACAGATTCCAGAGCACCAGCAGCAGCAATGGGGACTAGTCCGAGGAGAACACCCGACATGAAAATTGCCATATTGCTCTACGACAACTTCACTGCCCTCGATGCCATCGGCCCCTACGAGGTACTCAGCCGTCTGCCCGCTGCCAAACTCCACTTTGTCTCGGCCGATGGCGGCCTGATCCGATCCGACACCAGAGCTCTGGCGGTAATGACCGAACTGAGGCTAGCCGACATGCCCAGCGCCGACATCGTGCTAGTACCGGGCGGGCCTGGCGATGAAGTTGCAGCCGGCGATGAGCGCTTGCTAGAGTGGCTGCGCAGTATTCACCAGAGCAGCAAGTGGACTACCTCGGTGTGCACGGGATCTATCATCCTGGCCGCCGCGGGGCTGCTGGACGGTCTCGACGCCACCACCCATTGGAGCAGCTACCAGCGCTTGGCAGCGCGGGGAGCCTGCCCCCGCTCCCAGCGCGTCGTCCGCTCAGGCAAGATACTCACGGCGGCCGGAGTCTCGGCCGGTATCGACATGGCACTGGAGCTGGCGCGCATAGAAGCCGGCGACGACTACGCCCAAGGCCTGCAACTGGCGATCGAGTATGACCCCGAGCCGCCCTTTGACGCGGGGTCGCCCGACAAAGCTCCGCCTCACATCGTCGATCTGGTCAGAGCGATGTTGATTGACCCCGCGCGCAGAGCAGTAACACCCGCATCCTAATCTGCTATGCCGATTCTCAGCGTCGGGAAGGAGCCGCCCAAGGCTTGCCGGAGCTGAGAAAGCGCTGAGCAAAGGGCCCCTAGGGCCGCCCAGCGCGGTGCGGCATACACTGGCACGGCTCGTGCTCTGAATGAGTTGCATGTACCTGCGCGAAGCCATGATGAGCTGCCGCGACCTCGAAGAAATGGTGGCCAAGATCTACGAAGAACTGGCTGGCCAACATGCCCGGGAACCAGAGGTCAGCCGTCTGTGGAAGCAGATGGCGGCCGACGAGAAGATGCATGCGCGTATCTTCTCTGCACTGCTGTCCAGCCACGACGTACTCGAAGACGATGGCCCCTTCCTCGTCGAAATGCGCAGCCGTATCGACTCCGTCCGTGAAACTCTCGACTCTGCCTACGCTCGGGTACGCGAAGGCATAGGCCCGGCCGAAGCCCTGGAACTGGCCCAGGCCATCGAGGCCTCCGAGCTGAACACGCTCTCAGGCGACGTCGTCGAGCTATCCAGGCCTGCGGTCTACTGGCTGTTGCGGGTGGTCGAGAAAGGCATCGATGCGGCCAACGATCATGGTACCAGACTCGATAACTACCAGCACAAGCCCCAGGGGCCGCAGCGGCACCACCGCTCCAGCTCAAGTTCTAGCCGCGGACACTAAGTAGTCGCCCAAGCGCCTCCCCTCCTGGCTTCCGGCCAACGCAAATAAAGCAGATAGGAATTTCCTAGCACTAGGAAGCGGCTCAGCGTCCAGGAGAAAAAACCCTTATATTTCAACCCCCGACAGCGGACGGAATGATGGCAAGCAAGTTGCAGTAGAGAAGACGGCCCGTACGAGTCGGTCGCCGGAATACCGCCAGGGAAGCGGCAACCGGGCGCATTCCGCGATCGACTGGTCGGGCCCGCTATCGAGGCGGGTGGTAACGCGGTTCACCGTCATAATGGAACGGTACGCAAGCCTCCCCGGACGAGCGTCGCGTTACTGCCCGCCTCGATAGCAAAGTTGCCAAGATGAGGTGGGGTTCGCTGCAGCCGCCGCGCACGGATCTCGACCCGCCGAGACGAGTCAAGTCGTCTATCGCCGCACGAACAGCAGACAAAAGGCTGAGCTCGGTCGGTGTTGCCGGAACGTACTAAATCGCGGAGCGGCAGGGAGATCGAACGTTGTACAGATTCGAGCGGTCGGTACCGGTTGTCGAACCTGAGCAGCCTGCCTACACTACCCCGACCATGGGTGCCTCTATTCTAGTTGTTGATGACGAACAGGCCAGTCGCGAAGCGCTGGTCGATGTTCTGCGTGAAGAAGGTTATGCCGTAACTTCGGCTAACGATGGCGAAGCCGGCCGGGCGGCGATTGAGGCAAGTGATTTCGATCTGGTCATAACCGACCTGCGCATGCCCAAACTTGATGGGCTTGGGCTGCTGCGCGAGATTCGTACTATCGCGCCCCAGACCCTGGTCATCCTCGTCACCGCTCATGCCAGTGTCGATAGTGTTGTCGAAGCGCTGCATCAGGGCGCCCACGACTACATGCTCAAGCCGCTGATCTATGACGATGTCACCACCAAGGTAGCCCGCCTGCTCGGGCAGCGGGAGCTGGCCTGGCAGATCCAGCATCTACGCCGCGAGGTCGAGTCGCGCTACGATTTCAAGAACCTCATCGGCGAGTCCAAGGCCATGCGCGTCATCGTCGAACTCATCCGCAAGGTTGGCCCCACTAACTCAACCGTTCTAATCACCGGCGAAAGCGGTGTCGGCAAAGAAGTAGTGGCTCGCGCCGTCCACCGCGAGAGTGATCGTTCCGACCAAATATTCCTCCCAGTAAACTGCGGCGCTATTCCTGAGAACCTGCTCGAGAGCCAGCTCTTCGGTCACGTGCGGGGCGCCTTCACCGGCGCGGTAACGCCCCAAGAGGGACTGTTCCAACGCGCCCGCGGCGGCACTCTGTTCCTCGATGAAATCGGTGAGCTGCCGTTGGGGCTACAGGTCAAGCTACTGCGGGCGATTGAAGAAAAGGAAGTGATGCCGGTAGGTGGGGTCAACCCTGCGCTGATCGATGTTCGTATCATCGCCGCTACCAACCGCGACCTCGAGGTATGCTGCAACGAAGGTAGTTTTAGAGAAGACCTGTACTATCGCCTCAACGTCTTCGGCATCGACATTCCCCCGCTGCGCGAGAGACGCGAGGACATCCCGCTACTGGTCGAGTTCTTGGTTCGACGTCACAACACCGACATGAACCGCCACTTCAAAGGCGTCGAGAATGCAGCGATGAAACTGCTGCTGAGCATGCCGTGGAAGGGCAACGTGCGCGAACTCGACAACGTCATAGAACACGCCATGATCCTCGGCTCCGGCGACTGGATTACCTCTGGCGACCTACCTGCGCGGCTCTCTGCCAACGCCGACTCTGAGACCGACTACGTAGGCGACGACCTCAAGGGTGCGATGCGGGTCTACGAGCGCCACCACATAACCAACGCTCTCGAGCGGCTCGAAGGTGACAAGCGCAAAGCGGCAGAGTTACTCGGTATCAGCCTCTCGTCGCTTTATCGCAAGATCGAAGAGCTAGACATCACCGTTTGAGTCTGGGCCGCCCACCGGCAAGCTCGCTAAGTCATGAGTATCAACCACCCCGCTCGTCAAGCGGCCCGCAAGTCGATGGCTATCGTCGAAGCCAAGGGTGAGCGCGCCAAGGAGGCCTGGCTGGCGCTGTTCGCCGAGGACGCGGTCGTAGAAGACCCCATCGGCCCCTCCCCCCTCGACCCTCACGGACGAGGGCACCGCGGTAAGCAAGCTCTCGGCGAATTCTGGGACGCGGCCATTGAGCCGGTAAGCTTGAGCTTCGAGATCGAGAAGTCGTTTGCCTGTGGCAACGAGGTGGCCAACGTCGGCAGCATCACTACTCGCTTGAGCGACGGCAGCCGCGCTCGCGTTGAAGGAGTGTTTACCTATTGCGTCGATGACCAGGGCAAGATAGTCGCGCTGCGCGCATACTGGGAGCTCGAAGCAATGCTGGCCTCGTTACAGCGCTAACCTCCGCTCAGCTCTGATCCTTGTCCGCGGGCGAAACGTTGCTGAAATCGGCCTCACGCTTCTCCAAGAAAGCACTCACCGCTTCGACATTCTCGGCTGAGCCTATGCGACCGACAAACGCCGCATCCTCGCGGCGGCGTGCCGCGCGTACTTGCTCGTCTCGTGAGGCCAGCAGCAAGCGCTTGGTAGCCCTGAGCGCGCCGATAGGTTTACGCGATAGATGCTGGGCCTGGGCGAGCGCCAGCTCGAGAACCTGCTCACCCTCACACAGACGTGTTGCCAAGCCGACCTCAAAAGCCCGCTCGGCAGAGACGAAGTCGGATTCGAACAACAGATCCGTCGCGCAGCGCCAACCGAGGATCAGCGGAAACAGGTAACTGCTCGCAGCCTCGGGAACTACACCAAGAGTAATAAACGGCACTCGCAGACGCGCGCCACGTGCAATCAACACGTAGTCGCAGTGCAGCAGCAGTGTCATCCCAAAACCCACACCAACGCCGTTGACTGCGGCTATCAGAGGTTTGTCGAACACACACAAGCAATCCATAAGAGCCCGAAAGCCATTGTCAGAACTCTCATCCGAGGTATCAATGGCCGCCATCTCGGAGATGTCTTGACCCGCTGAGAACGCATCACCGGCACCGGTGAC
>CAZPPZ010000092.1:0-11766 GCA_964588545.1 uncultured Myxococcales bacterium
CTTGGTCCCGCAGTTGCGGCGCGGGGTGGAAGCCGACCGGGAGGCACGCGGCGAGAAAACCGACCTTTCCCGAGCCTGTCTGGTGCAGACGGCCGCTCGACACGAAGCCCGGGCCTTGCTGCTGACCCGGTGGTTACGGGAAGCCGTGAAAAATGACGCCCGGGAAAACGTGGCAAAATCCCGGAAATTGGGCGTGCTGGACCGGCTGGGCGTGCTTCGGGGAATTGGCAGTGCGAGTGACACGCGGGATCGGGGAGTGGGGGGGCGGAAGTTGTGGGCACGGGGGGAGCCGCTGATGCAGCGGTTGCCGCGACCGCCGCGGATAAAGGCCACGCGGGCACCGTCTACGGGCTGTCCCCCTGAGGTAACTATACCCTGGACCAGGCCGACCTTGTGGCCGAACAGATCCTCGCGGGCGCGGGTTACGTCGTTGACACCTTCGCCGACCACGAACCAACGGCGCAGAACGTTCTCGCCGCCGGCAGGAACCAAGAACGGCGGAACCGGCTTGGAGGTGGCTGGCGCGTTTAGCACACCGAGAAGCTGCTGACCGTCAACCCAGGTGCCAACACCCGATTGGATGAAAGCACCGGTCAAGAAGGTTCCATCAACCGGCTTGCCCTTGTCGTCGGCACCGATGTGGCGAGGAAGGACCAGCCCATAGGCCACGCCCTTGGCCTCGCGAACACCGTTCCAGCTCAAGAAGTCCAGTCCCTGAGGCGCGGCCGAGACACCGGGGGCCCCAAGTCTCAGCAGGGGCTCGCCGAATCCAACACCAGGGCCAAACATCTCTACGGTGCCTGCGCCGTTTACATAGTCCCCAACCAGAAGATTGAGGTCGGTGGCGCCGGAGTTAGCGAAGGTGGTCGCGATCTCCACGTAGTTGGTATGCGGCGAGATGATGTAATCGGTGGTCAGCGTCAACGGCAGGTTGTTGTCGATGGTGTCCAGGGGAATCGACAGGGTGTTGCCAGCCTGGAAGATCGCCAGCTCGGGAGAGAGCACGTCGAGAAGGTCGTCAGGCCCACTGGTGCGCAGGATGGCCGGGGCACAGTCGGCGCCATCGTTTAGCACGGTGATCGACTGGGTGTTTTGCGTAGCCGACAGATGCACCATGGTCTGCAGGCCCATGAAGTTGTCGCGATCGTCGGCAGGATTGGCGCGGCGAAGGTCGGCGTCGATTATGTGGCCGCCATAGGTGAGCATGAAAGAGTGGGCGCGGCCGACGTCACGAACCAGCACGCGCACCTGGCCGTTTTGCAGCATCCAATCGCCTACACGGCCCTGGGCTACCGGGCCGCCGATGAGATCAGCGGGGTTGGTTACCTGGAAAGCCTCAGCACAGGTGTCGGGAGTGACCGCCGGAGCCGGGAGGCAGAAGAACTTGAGCGAGTCGCTGTCCTTGAGCGAAGCGCCATCGTCGGCGGTAGCCTTGATCAACGACTTGCCTTTCTTGTAGGTCGGCACGCAGTAGTCATCACAGTCTTGATCGTTGTTGCACTTGGTAGCCGCCGGGCTGTTGCAGCTGCCACCCTTGCGTTTCAGCGGTACGCGGATCTCGATGTCATCGGGCGAGCAGCTCTCGGCCGCAGCTGGAACCAAAGCTGAGACATCGTTTAGCAGGTCGCGGCGCGCGAAGTAGGCATCGGGGGTTTTCGCCGCTTTGGTTGTCGCACTCTTGAGCGAGGGCTTCTTGAAAGTCAGGTTGGCCAGCGTCGCTGTAGCGCAACCCGCCACACCGGTATTTACACAGGCTCCGACGTGGAAGGTACACGACCCATTGACATGCCCGTCACGATCGCAAGCTGCGCCGTCTTGGCAAACTATCTTCTTTTCACTCGGTGGCGGAGAGCCGGCACCGTCAAAGTCCACGGCCCAGGCCATCAGGCAGTCTTTCGACCCTTTCGAGGTCTGCAGGCAGTCGTTGATGTTGCTAACCACTCCGCCAGCGATACAAGCAGCATCGACATTACTGACCGAGGGTCCAAAGCTGATCGCGAGCAGAGTCGCGGCGGCTACGCGCAGTCCTAGTTTCATAGTATCCCCTACCTCAAAAAATATCTGAAGAGCCAATAATCGGTGACAATTCTGGCGAATCTTCCCGACTCTACGTTTCAGGAGGCGCCAATGTCAAGGGTCAATGGCGCGCGTGCCCCATTCGGGGGCCTCGGCTGCGCTGCAGCAACTTCAGCCTCGGCTAAGTCCGCGTATAGCCGCGTCTCCGCCCAGCTCAAGATTCGCGTGGAGGCATAAACCATGGCGGCCGTACCGCCGATAGGCCCGCCTCAGCAGGGGGTACCCGCTGGTGCTGACGGCGCGCCAGGCGCAGTAGAGTCTTGAGTGAACCCTCGAAATTTTCGATCGGCTGAACCTCCAACAGTCCCGCGGCGATCAAGCCATTCATAAACGCGGTCCCGGCGTCGCTGCGCGTTATCGTAATCGTCCAGCCCATGGCGCTTACCCCACCGCACGATACATCAGCTAGCTCGGCCGAGAAATCACCGCAGTGTTCGCACTCGGGGCGCGCGTACTTCTGAGCCTCGGCCAGAGGAATCTTGGCCAAACCACCATCCTTGGTGTAGATCAGCACCTCGCCCTTAACGTTAAACTTCTTGATGTCCTCCAGCGCGATTCCCATCTCGCCTTGAATCTTGCCGAGCATCAGTCCTTCGAAATCAAACACCTCGGAGCACAGCAGACCGATGCGCAGCGCGATACTAGTCATCGGAGCCTTGAGGCTGCGAAGCTGCCGCTCCACATGCTTGGGTTTCTTGCGGCCGTTATCGATGAAACCCGGGTCACGCAGCTCACCTTTACGGGTAGGCGTGATCTGGCAAGGAACGCCAACGAAGGCCACTTTCTCACAGCCCTTGTCGACGGCGTCGGCAAGAGCGAGATCATTGGCAACGTAGGTGTACCACGAACCCGCAGCGGCGATTACTCCTTCGACGGTTGTCTCACAGCTGGGCAGCGGTGAGCACGGCGCTTCGGGGTCGGGAGTAGACACACAGGCGCCGTCGAAGATTCCTTGCTCGAGCCCGTAGACGAGCATGGTGGTGACAACCCCGCCGTCCTGTGCGCGCTCGAGAACCCGCGGGTCCTTGGCGCGAGCCACATAGATCTGCTGGTAGGAGCCAAAGCCACCGCGATAAACCTCGCCGCTCTGAGATCGGGCAAACTCGTCTTCGAGCATGAACTCTCGCGGTCCCAGACGCGGACAGACCTGCGCGCACACATCGCAGCCAAGCCCCTCGCTGATGCCGCAATAGTCAAAGGCCCCATCTTTCTTGGCAACCTGCTTAGGCTTGCTGTCGATATACTTGATTACGTTATGCGGGCAGACCAGTACGCAGCTACCGCACTCGCAGCACGAGCCGTAGGCAACAACGTCATTCATCATGTCGCTGAAGCTAGGCGTTTCTTTGTAGTCGAAGCGTGAGATGGCAGCGCTATCTTCTGCGATCACAGCGCCAGACACAAGGAACGACGGTTCGCTTACTCGCCGTCGTAACGTGCCAAGGAAAACACCGGGGTTGGTGCCAACTTGGCGGCGCCACCGAGAAAGGCCAGGTCGATGATAAAAGCACACTCGACCACGCGGGCACCGGCCTTGGCGATCAACTCGATCGTAGCAGCAGCCGTGCCACCGGTAGCGAGCAGGTCGTCAACAACCAGCACGCGAGCACCGGGAGCCAGGGCGTCGGTATGCATCTCGAGGACGTCGCGGCCGTACTCGAGTTGGTAGGACACCGAATGAATCGTGTGGGGCAGCTTGCCCGGCTTGCGCACCACGCTCAGCCCAAGGCCAAGCGCATAAGCCACCGGGCCGCCGACTATGAAGCCACGCGACTCGATGCCCACGACTACATCGACACGGCCACGATAGCGCTCGGCAATCTGGTTGGTAATCCAAGCCAAGGCTTCTCCGTCAGAAATAACCGGGGTGATGTCCTTGAAGACGATCCCCGGCTTGGGAAAATCCGGAACGTCGCGGACCAGGCGCTTTATATCCATAAGCCGCAAGCCACCCGGCTAGGGAAGGTAGAATCGGGGATTGCGTGCGACGTTGTCCTTGCGAATCTCAAAGTGCAAATGAGGAGAGTTGGTGCGTCCGGTGGCACCGATAGTAGCAATGCGCTGCCCCTGACGGATGCGTGCTCCCTTGCGAACGAGATTGGTGGCGTTATGGGCGTATACACTGGTGAACCCCTTGTTGTGCTCGAGAATTACCACGTTTCCGTAGCCGCTCAAGCGGTCGCTGAATATGACCTTGCCATCCCTCGCCGCCGCGACCCCGCCGCCGCGAGGCGCACCGATATCAAGCCCGTCGTGGTGGTTGCCATCGTGCAGACCGAAGCCCGCGGTAATCTTGCCCTTGGCCGGCCACGCAAACGTCAGTGTCGACGCGGGCACGCCACGCTTAGTGCTAGCTGGTGGTCGCGATTTGGGCCTGGCAGAGCTTACCGCTCGCGGAGTAATCAGAGTAACCGGTAGCTGACGGGTCGCGCCTGGAATGTAGAGTTTTTGTCCTACCTTGATGAGATAGGGATACCTAACACCGTTGATGCGTGCCAGTTTCTTGTAATCGTAGCCGTAGGCCTTGCCAATCCGATACAGATTCTCGCCCGGCCGAACACGATGGTTAACACCTGCAGCGCAGCCCGCACCCAGCACCAGCAGCAGGCCCAGCAATACTACGCGACTCACTAGACCTGCCGAGCTTTTCCTCACCACCGTCATCCCAACTCAGTGCTTGAGGAACAAATCCAAGGCCGTGGTACCACTGAGCATAACCGCCGAAACCACCGCCCCCGCAATCACCACGCCCGCCACCGAAGCGAGCATGTAGCGCCGGAAATCAAAGCCAAGGAGATAAGCGCCTAAGGCTCCGGAGTAGACCCCGGAACCCGGCAGCGGCACCCCGATAAACAACGCCAAGCCAAAAGTGCCCCAGCGCTCGACGTAAGGGTGCAGGCGTTCTCGTGCTCGGCCGACTACGCGCTCGTAGAGCCTCTCTATCCACGCCACTTTCAGGAAAAAGGCTAGGCCTTTGTGAACAAACAGCCACACCAGCGGAGCCAAAGCGATATTGGCGGCAACGCAGATTGCGATGACCAGCGGCGCACTCAGCGTGGAGTCGACGATGCCATAGGGGATAGACGCCCTAAGCTCGAGCGTCGGCACCAGCGTCAACAACACCAACCACGCCACAGTTCTCACCACCCACCTCTCCTCGCTATGCCCGGGCCAAGCCCGTTTAGGGCCAGTCTATCTTGAGCCGTCCGACCGCCGCCAGTGAGTCGTAATTGGTGAGATCGAGGTGCAGCGGTGTCACCGAGATCAGTCCATCCTTGATCGCGGCGAAATCCGTCCCGGGCTCGTCATCGAAACCCAGGTCGTCACCACCTATCCAGTAGTACTTACGCCCACGCGGATCAGTCTTCTCTACTATAGCATCCCCGTAACGCCGTTTGCCCTGCTTGGTCACCGAGTAAGCGCTAGGCCCGGCGCCTTCAGGAACGTTGACGTTGAGAAGAGTGTCGGCCGGTAACGGGCTGTCACGCAGAGCCCGGACCAATGCAGCCGCAAACTCCCCGGCCGCCGCATAATCAAAAGCTGCGCGTCCGACCTGAGAAAACGCTACCGCGGGAATCCCGAGCAGCACCGCCTCCATGGCGGCGGACACGGTGCCCGAATAGGTAACATCATCACCGAGATTAGCACCGCGATTGATCCCCGAGACCACCAACCACGGCTTCTCGTCGAGCAGGCCATTGATGGCTAGGTTGATACAATCGGTGGGTGTTCCATCTACGGCAAACCAGCACGGTCTGACCTCATCAGCCCGCAGGGGCCGCCCCAAAGTAAGGGCGTGGCTCACGGCAGAACGCTCTCGGTCGGGCGCAGCCACCACGATACTGTCGACGGTCTCGACGGCGAGCGCCAGTCGCGTCAGCCCCTCCGACTGGATCCCATCGTCGTTACAAACCAGTATCACCGCTCGTTGATGATCCCGCCTGGCGCGACGGAGGTCAAGTAGCGAGGCTCTATCCACAGCCAGTGACAAAGCTGTGCGTAACTTGGGCTAAACGGGACTTAAAGCGCTACTTAAGCTTAGCTCGCTAAGCAGTAGTTAGAGCTGAGTCTAAGACCAGCGGCGAGGGAAACGAGCCTACCCGGGTCTCGACCCGGGACCATGGTCCTAAGCATGGTAGATGCTTAGCCTATTTTTTTCACCTAGACCCTGAGATTCCTTGACAAGCGGAAGCCTGGCGCATTACAGTCCCCCCCGCACGAAGTGGGAGAAGACTATGTCATACCGAGTTAAAGACAGTGACCCTGTCGCGGTGGTGGCAAAGTCGCATCGGGGGATGTTGGACGCGGTGCGCCAGGCTCTATCGGGCGCCGCGCTGAGGATGGGTGGATTGGATCGCTGCGACGCTACCATAACGCCACAGGTTGTAAGGGACGGTGCCGCCCAGCACTTTCAGATAATGGTGTCAGTAACCAAACGGGGCAAGGCTTCTGTCCGCGGATCCTAACCCGCGCTGTCGCGAGCCAGCTTTGCGGCTGAGACCGAAAGCTAAAGGCCGGGAACCCATGCGGTGGGTTCCCGGCCTTTTTTGTCGATGGTCGGGGCGACTGGATTTGAACCAGCGACCACTCACACCCCAAGCGAGTGCGCTACCAGGCTGCGCCACGCCCCGTTATCTTCCAGAATCGTAGTCTCGTCGAGCACCGGCCCGAAATCAACCCCGTCAGCAAAGTGACCGGACCCGCGAGCTACATATCGTAAGCAACCTCACCATGCTCGCTAAGATCGAGCCCGGTACGCTCGTCGTCCTCACTTACCCTAAGCCCGATGGTCTTGTCGATGATCAACACCAAGGCCGTAGTAACGACCAAAGAGTAGACCACCGTCGCGACGATGCTAAGCAACTGAACCCCAACCTGGTTGAGACTGCCATCCTCCAGCAGTCCGGCGCTGCCACCGATCGCGGCAACGGCAAAGATCCCGGTTGCCAACGCCCCCCAGGCGCCACCGACGCCATGGACGCCAAAGGCATCGAGAGAGTCGTCGTAACCAAAACGCGATTTGAGCAACACCCCACCGTAGCAGATCACGCCGGCCGCGCCGCCTATACAAAGAGCTCCCGCGGGAGAGACAAAGCCGCAGGCGGGAGTGATAGCAACCAGTCCCGACACCGCTCCCGAAGCAGCGCCAAGGATGCTCGCCTTGCCTCGATGTAACGCCTCGGCCAGACACCAAGAAACCGTGGCCACCGCAGCTGCGATATGAGTGGTAACAAAAGCGTTGGCGGCTGAGGCATCGGCGGCCAACGCACTTCCGGCGTTGAACCCGAACCAGCCAAACCACAGCAGTCCGGCGCCGAGCACGGTCATCCCGAGGTTATGCGGCTTCATCGGTTGGTGCGGATAACCGATACGCCTGCCAAGCACGAGAACAAAAGCCAGCGCCGCGATTCCAGCGTTCACATGAACTACGGTGCCCCCCGCGAAATCGAGCGCACCCATGGCGCCCAACCAGCCTCCTGGCCCCCACACCCAGTGGCAAACCGGATCATACACCAATGTGCCCCAGGCCAGCATGAAGACTACGATGGCACTGAACTTTACTCGCTCGGCGAAAGCCCCGCTGATAAGCGCGGGCGTGATTACCGCGAACATCCCCTGGAAGATCATGAAGACACTATGCGGAATCGTGCTGCCATCTAGCGGAGTGTTACCAACACCACTAAGGAACACGTAGTCGAGACCACCAATGAACGAGTTGCCCTCGGCGAACGACAGCGAGTAGCCGATTACCATCCACTGCACGGTCATCAGCCCCATGGCGAAGAAACTGTGCATGAGCGTAGACAGGAGGTTCTTGCTACGCACCATCCCGCCGTAAAAGAGCGCGAGCCCGGGTGTCATCAGCAGTACCAGCGCCGACGACATCAGCATCCACGTAGTGTCGCCACTATCGAGCGCACCCGCCTCGCCCGCCAATGCCCAGGCCGGGCAAAGCAGCAGTGACGCCACGGCAAAACCGCCAGCTATTCTCAACATTGACCTCATGTTTCCTCCCCTTAGTCGCTGGGCTAACGCCGGCAGATCACCTCGCAAGCCATGTGCGCCCCGCCTTGTCGCGGCGCCTGATTGCCGCCGCAAATAGCGTGACCGCCATTCGGGCACCACCCCGCACCGCAACCACACAGCCAGCAGCGGCTGGTTTTATTGGGGTTCGCAGCACTGCCGCAGCGTCGCGCATAGCGGCACGGTCCCTGCTCTAGCTATCCCGCGTGGCAACAACACAGCAACAAGCCAAAACCTCGACCCCCAAGACAAGCAGCGGCAACCCGCTTTCTGGCACCGGTGCTACAACTAGCAGCGGCGCGCTTCCCCCGGCAGAAACCGCACTTATGCGCGCTGTGCTCGATGATGCAATCATGTGTTATCTCGGTCGCGGACGGCGCCGTCGCATAGACCCGCGCATCCTCGCTCGCGAAGCCGAGCACTGGATCCGCAGCGAAGACTGGGAATCGCCGTTCTCGTTCAACAACGTATGCTCGGTTCTTGGGCTCGCACCTGAGTCGACCAGACCGCGGATACTAGCCTGGAAAGACGACCCAGAGTCTCGCTCCTCGGTGTTGCTGGCGGCTGACTGACACCACCGCAGGTGTATAGACGATCGCGGCAATTCATGAGAGGTTGTCGCGCAGCTCGACCAATTTGTCGCGGATCTCGCGCAGAGTACCGAGCCGCTCGGTTGGCGAACTCACCTTGTCGGCCGAGGCATCGCCACCATCCTTGCGTAGAGCCTTGCGTGCTCCCTCGATGGTAAAACGTTGGTCGTGAAGCAACTGCTTGATGCGCAGCAGAGTTTCGACGTCCTTGCGCCGATACAACCTGTGCTTGGACTTGGTCTTGCCCGGCTTGACCACGCTGAACTCGGTTTCCCAGTAGCGTAGAACGTAGGGCTTAACGCCGACGATCTTGGCTACCTCGCCGATCTTGAAGTAAAGTTTCTCGGGCGGAATCGCACTGCTCTGCAACACCCCTCCACCTCCTACGGCGAGAGTAGCTAGCTCCCCAGGTTGATCGTGCGCTTGAGAACCTGGCTAGGCTTGAACGTCAAGACACGACGTCCGGTGATCGTGATTTCCTCGCCTGTCTGGGGGTTACGACCCTTGCGCGGCCGTTTGTCGTTGATTACAAAGTTTCCAAAACCAGAAACCTTGACCTTCTCGCCGTCCTCTAGGCGAGCCTTGATCACTTCAAAAATCGACTCGACGACATCCGCCGCTTCTTTCTTGGAGAAACCGACGCGCTCGTAGATGCGCTCGACAATATCGGCTTTCGTCATTGAAGTGCTCCTATAAAGCTCACCATCGCCGTTTAGCCTATCCACCTTCCCGGCTGATTCAAGTCCAGGCCCTGATTAAATGCGCACCGTCACGCCAAGAACGGCAACCAGCTGCACTACTACCTTGTCATGCAGCTCGGCGACCTCGTCGTCGGTCAAAGTACGATCACTGTGACGATAGACGATCGAAAAGGCCAGTGCCCGCTGGCCCTGGCCGATAGCCTCCCCCACATACTCGTCGAACACCGCGATGCTCTCGACAAGAGGCTCGCCCATAGCGGCTACGGCAGCCTCTACGTCACCCGCGAGCAAAGAATCGGGCACGATCAACGACACGTCACGGCTACTGGCCGGATAACGCGGAATCGCCTCAAGTCTAGAGCGCGGCGAAGAATACTCAACCAACCGGCTACTGTCAATCTCGAAAATACAGGTCTGTTGGGGGATTTCGAAGCGATCAGCAAGATCGGGGTGGAGCATTCCTACATAGCCCAACACCCGCGAGTCGAGCTCAACGACGGCGCAGGCGCGCGGATGACAGTCGGGGCGCGAGTCACACTTAAGCCAACGCAGATCGCCTCGAGCACCGACAACCGCGGCGATCTTCTCGACGATTCCTTTCGCATCCCAGAACGCGGGCGTACCTTGGTCGGCAGGCCCACGGGTACGCCTGGGACCGAGCAGCAGACCTCCGAGCACGTCTAGCTCGAGCAGCTCCTCTGTGTCGCGTGCAAAGGTTCGCGCGAGGGTGAACAGATCAACGGTCGAGGCACCGTTGCGTAGATTGAGACTGGCGCTGTCGAGTAAGGCCGGCACGACACTACGGCGCATTTCCCGAGCGTCGCTACGCAGCGGATTGCGCAACCCCACCGACTGGGCGCCTTGAGGATGCAACCCGGGACAAGCTGCGTTGATGTCATCCGACGCAAACGCCAACGCGACGATCTCCGACAAGCCTAGCGCCGAAAGACGCTGGCGAAGCTCGGCGTAGAGGGTGTAGAGCGGCGGGGCTTGAACCTCGAGCATGGGTACCTGTGGCACTCGTTCGGGGATAGCATCGTAACCGCGTATCCGCGCAATCTCTTCAATCAGATCTACCTCGCGGGCCAGATCGTGGCGCGGCCCCGGTGGCACCACGACGAGCCCGGCTTCACACCCCGACACCTCGGCCCCGAGTGAACGCAGTATCGCCGAGGCCTGCTCAGCCTCGACGGCTACGCCAAGAACCGCTTCGATGCGCTCGCTGCGTACCGTGATGCTCTCCCTAGCGGGGATTCCCCTACCTGCCGCCGCCATTTCATCCACAGCCTTGCCGCCGGCGACCGCTTCGAGAAGTTCGGCGGCACGTAACAGGGCCTGTTCGACTCCGTCCGGATCCACCCCGCGCTCGAAACGATACGAAGACTCTGAGATCAAGCCAAGGCGACGCGAGGTCGCACGAACCGCGGTCGGAGCAAACAACGCGCTTTCAAGAAAGATGTTGGTCGTCGCCTCGCTCACAGCGCTACGCGCCCCACCCATGACCCCGGCAAGCGCCACCGGGCCGAGGCCATCGCAGATGAGCAAGTCGCGTTCGATCAGCTTGGCCTGCTGTCCATCGAGAAGTTCGATTTGCCGATCCTCGCCAGCCAATCGCACTACGATCCGCGCGTCGACGAGCAAATCAGCGTCGAAAGCATGTAGGGGCTGACCGTATTCCATCAGCACCAAGTTGGTTATATCGACGACGTTGTTGATCGGTCTCAGCCCGCAACCGGCCAGACGTGCGGTTATCCACGATGGCGACGGCGCCACGCGCAAGCCACGCACTTCGAGACCACGATAGATCGCGCAGTGCTCAGCCGCTTCAACGCGTAGCTCTACGCGCCCCCCATGCGCGCGTGGCGAGGCGTGACGATGAAAATCCTCACTCAGGCTCAGATCGCACACCGCCGCGCTCTCGCGTGCCAAGCCGCGGATGCTCAAGCAATCACCACGATTAGGCGTCACGCTGATATCCAGTACACAGCTATCAAGCCCTAGCAGTTCAGCCGCAGCGTCGCCCGGTTTCGCCTCATCGGCAGCGACGATGAGAATCCCCTCGTCGCCGCTGTGCAGGCCAAGTTCCGCAGCCGCACACAGCATCCCGTGAGACGCCTCTCCCCTGATCTTCGACTTCTTGATCTTCAGACCGCCGGGCAACACCGTGCCCGGCCGTGCAAGCACGACGAGGTCGCTGGCGCCCATATTGGTGGCGCCGCAGACTATCTGCCTGCATTCACTGCCATCATCGACTTCACAGATACTGAGGCGGTCAGCGTTGGGGTGAGGCTTGCGCTCGAGAATACGGGCAACCACCAGCCCATCGATCAAACGCTGGTCCGGGCTCTCCACCGCCTCGACCCCGAGCCCCCCCC
>CAZPPZ010000093.1:0-11720 GCA_964588545.1 uncultured Myxococcales bacterium
GCCCGCAGCCCGAATCGCTACTGTCGGTTCATCGACCACCGACCGTTCATACCTAAGACCCAGTTGGCCCATCTACCGGAACCCCGTCCGGAACTGCTGAGTGTGCCGTCGAAGTTAGCGCCCGTCGAAGCGGAGCCCGAAAACGAGCCGCTGGAAGAAACGCTACCCCACACGTCGAACACATCGCCGTAGCGTCTACTAACGCCGACGCCACTCATGTCGCCCTCGCAATCAATGACACCAAGCATGTCGCCCGAATCATCACCGGAGTAGGTTCCCTTGTAGGCACCCGTGGCGTTGTTCCCGACACCGTTCTTACACCCCTGCCAGCTGCCCGATGTGCCGAAGCGCGAGTTATGCCAGTTGCCAGAGGCGAAGCCCGACGTTGATAGCGTGCCGGATAGCCTTATTCCCGTACTCGCCGATCCTGCCGTTGCCGTGAACGCGCCATTGGCGGATACGCTGCCGAACATCGAGACCGAGGAGCTTTCGAAGAGCGAGCGTACAGATCCGGTGATCTCTCCCGTCTGTGAAACTTGCATATTTCCTTTGCCAAGGTCCTCGCCCCAGTAGACACCACGATAGGCTCCCGCGAACCGTCTTGCTCCAAGTGTGGTGGTAGTCGTTGTTGTGGTTGTCGTCGTGGTTGCTGTGGTGGTGGTCGTCGGGCATGGGCAGTCAAGGACGACATTGAGTCCAACGGCATGTTTGACGCAGAGGAGGGCATCTTGTGCGGTGACCGGCAGCGTTCCCTTGGGTGCGCATATGCACTCGGGTTCACACGTCTCCAGGCCGATGGCTGCCCGGAGTATGAAAAGGCAATCGCCAAGACGTGGGGCTGCACCAGTGCTAGCAGGTTGCAGACACTCCCCCTGGAAGGCAAAGGTGGTGGCCTCAAACGAGACTAACGTTACGAGAATCGAAAGGCCTGCGAGAAAGGCCATTCTCGTCCGGCAGCGGCTTCGAGAAGCATATGATGCCACGTTCTGTCCTCGACAGAGACTGTAGCGATCGGGTGCACCTCTGAAAAGCGTTGCCCCGGAATTGGCACACTAGGTCGCAGTGGTGGCTCATCGATTCTCGCTAGGAGGCTAACCTAGCGTTAGGGTAATCCCGTAGTGGGGTGTCTCAGGACACAGTATCCGCTCGCGTGCTAGGTCAGCGCCCCACCTCTACTCAATCAGCACTTTTTGGCACACGATGCGGGGCTCGGTAGCGCTCGCGTTGTTTGAACTGGCGTCCGAGCGGGGTTTTTCGCGGAAAATGCTCAAAGACATCGAAGGCGCAGTTCCACGTCAGGTCGTTTGCGACCGAGTCGGGAAATAGGGTTGGCATGAGGACGCCACCGAGGAATATACCAGAGCCGCTGTCCTGCCACAGGCGTGTCCCCGCAGAGTCCACGAGATAGGCCCTCGCATCCAGGCGAAGCCTCACCTGGATGAGCAGCAGGCTCTTTTCATAGTCGGTGATCTCCAAGATCAATACGGCATCGGCACCCGCGGGCAGCGACGCTAGTGCCTCGGCGTAGGGTGGCACGATGGCCGACGGGGGTTCGGAGGACCACTCGGCATCGATAGCCGTGTATCCGTAGATCTCGAGCTTGTCCTTTACGTTCTCGCGCATCGACTCGCGCAGCGCTGGCCAATCAGGATTCGAGCGGCCCTCTGCTTGAACATCTGCTCCGACATCTATAGGTGGAAGCACGGCTACGGTCTTAATCAGAAGCACCGCCTCCGCGGACTCCAGATACGCAGGGCGGAGCGGCGGGGGCGCAGCCGCAGACGTACGACATCATCACTGCTGCCACTGTTGCCGTTGCGGCAGTGCCAATTAGCGAGCAAGCATTAGAACGCCCCATGGGCCCCCCCCCCACGCACGTAGTATTTAGCGGCCGTGCAAGCGCGTATAGTGAGCCGTGAGCCAAAGCGCGTCAAGACGCACAGCTGATACAGCTCTAGGTGCCACACCCCGCACCATGGATAGAGGAGACGAGGGCATGACTACAGGAAAAAGGTCATCTAGACGAAGACCTGAACGAGTGATGGTGACGTCTGCGCTCGTGTCGCCGTCGTTGCAGTCGAGTGGCGACCCAGAGGTAACCTATAGCCGTCGCGACAATTACGGTGACTTCGGCCAGCATATGCACGGGAGTTACGCCGGCATGTAAGTCGGCGACCATGTCCGCAGCACCGAAGAACAGGAACGTTAGCAGCAGCGCGGAAATGCCATCAATGAGTTGCTTTTGCGTCCTCTGGACCACTCAAAAAAATTTTACTCCACCACCGCCAGCTTGCAACTGAGTTGTGGAAAATCCACCCCTGCACAAAAAGCGCCCTGTAAAGAATCGCTCGGCAGCACTCCCCCCCCCCAGCTAGCTGACTCCCTTGTCGTGTAAGAACTCCTTGAACTTCATGTCTTCTATCCGAATGTGGTCGAGGAACCATTGCTTCAGCGATGAGAGGAGGTCGACCCGTGTGGTTTCATGGTCGTCCCGGTATGTGGAGCACAACTCGACGACTCGTTTTGTGAACTCTAGGTGAAGATCTTCCTGTTCTTTACATCCAGGATAGCCGTGTTTCTTTAGCAAGGCTTCTTCATCTCGAAAATGAACGTCTACATATTCGATCATGTCGACCAGGGCTTCGGAGATCACCTCTCGGGTTGTAGTAGACGCCGAACGGATGATCACCGCATTGATCATGTCAACGATTCGCTTGTGCTGGTCGTCGATCGCCGCGACACCGACACTGAAACGTGGCGACCATTCCAGCGCGTCCGCGGACCTGTCTGACGGCGGGGCCGAGTCCATAGATCCTCCTCCGCGTAGGCGCGATGCCCGGACGTTCTTCCCAGACGGTTGCAGCGCGAACAGTCAAGGTCTAGCTGGGATCCCCGGCCATTGTTATCAGCAAAGGCTCCTAACGCGACGCCTTCGCGCCTCCCGGTCTCTCTAGCCGGATGATTCTATTACATTTGAACACCAAGCGTCCATTAGGGAAATCCCTACACTCGTGTTCGATTTCCCTCGCTCGCGGCCGGGCTCTCCTTGGTGCAACCCATCCCAAGGTCGAAATCCAAGCAACTTTGCTCAGTCCGGCTGACGGCCTACAGTAGGCTACATAGGAACGAGAGGTCTTTCGCTTCCCCCGATATTATGAAAAAGCTGCTTACCATCACTATCGCGCTGATTTGCGTTGCCGCGATGTTGGTCGGGGGCATTATTGCGATCTCCGAGATGGGCGGCGAAGTTGTTACGGTGCTCAGCACACGTGCTGACGGCTCGATCAAGAGTACCCGCTTATGGGTTGTCGATGATGCCGGAGAAACCTGGTTGCGTGCGGGGATGCCCCACGAGCCATGGCTGGTACACATTGCTGAACACCCAACGATCCAACTCGTGCGTGGCGGTCAGACCCAGGCATTCGTGGCAGAAGCGGTGAGAACCGACGAAGCACGTGATCGCGTCCATGCCCTCATGGCAGCGAAGTACGGTAGCGCCGACCAGATCATCTCCTTGATACGCGACGCGAAAGCATCGGTAGCGGTTCGTTTGCACGAGCGCTCCACAGACTAGGAGGCCGCGAGTGTCTGGCTTCGCGGGGAGGCCGGTCGCTCAGCTGTCCGGTTGGAGGCGACCGATGCGCTCCAGCCGTTGCGCCAGCGCGTGTGAGCGTAGCGAGCAGTGTTGTAGGCGACGACGGCGAGACGACACGTTACGAACCACTTCAAGGTAGTCGGGCCGAATGTCTGGATAGTAGTTGGTCGTCCACGGTAATCTTTTTCACCAATAGGTGGTGTTCTTTCATCTTGCCACGAAGACGCCGATTCTGGCTGACTTGATCTAAAACTTTGAGCCCGGCAAGGTTTCGTTCGGATTGCGAGCGTTGGCCTGGCTTGGGGGAAATGTTGCATCCCAACGGGAGTATGCCACGTGACATGCACGCGACCTTCTGGCGTGGGAGAAATGAGCTACGCGATGCTCTCTAACAGATGATCTCTTGGGGGCCGGAGAGGATCTTCCTGGCTCATGGTCTCTAGTATGAGAAAATCGGTTTGCGAGAGTCAAAACGAGCCTTCAGCTGGGTGTTGGATAATGGCTAGGCCTTGGCGGTGCCGAGCAACTGGCTCTTGCGGCTCACTTCGTATTGAATAGCCGAGACGCCATCACTCTCACCTTCACCACGGAGCACTCATGGACTACAAACAGCATAATCCTCTTCCTATCCCACCCAGCGGTGTTACTGAGGCCGTCGCCTCGGCCTTCGATACGCGTTTTGACTGGGAGTATGCGCTCGACCAGGAAAAGCTCATGGCGCTCTATGAGAAGGGCAAAGCGGCTAGTTGGAATGCCTCGGATCTAGACTGGTCGACGCCTGTGGACATCGAGAAGATGGCTGCCGAGCGCACCGCCGCCGGGGGTAACGAAGCCATGTTCGAGTTGCTCGCGCCGCCACGCAAGCTCAGCGAGCAGGAAGCCGTGGACATGAACCTCAACATCAACGCGTGGATGCTCTCGCAGTTTCTTCACGGCGAGCAGGGGGCGCTAGTAGCGACCGCCAAGGTGGTGATGGAAGCGCCGACCGAGGACGCTAAGTTCTACGCTGCTAATCAAGTCCAAGATGAGGCGCGCCACGTTGAGGTCTATCACCGCTACCTGACCGAGAAGCTGGGCGTCTCTTTCGAAATCAACCCCCACCTACAGACGCTGCTCCAGCAGATTGTATCCGACTCGCGCTGGGACATGACCTACCTGGGAATGCAGATCATGGTCGAGGGCTTGGCCTTGGCGGGCTTCGGTCTGATGAAGGCGCAGCTGAGCGACGAGCCTTTGATCCAAGACATCACCACGCGGATCATGCAGGACGAGGCCCGGCATGTTGCCTTCGGGGTGCTCTCGCTGGAGGACATCTACCGAAACCAGCTCACCGCGTCTGAGCTGTGTGAGCGTGAGGAGTTTGTCATCGAGGCCACCTATCTGATGCGCGACCGCCTGCTGATGGATCAGGTCTTCGAGCGCATGGATTGGGATGTGCCGCTTTGGGTCGAGTGGTCGCGCAATACTCCGTTTATGACGGGGTTTCGTCAGATGCTATTTTCGAAGATCGTACCGAATCTCAAGCGGCTGGGCCTGCTTACGCCACGGGTGCGAGGCGAGTTCGAGAAGATAGGGATTCTACATTTCGAGCACGAAAAGGACTCTACCGAGGACGCCCAGGTTGCCGCGCCGGCAGAGCTGGTAGAACTCATTGACAAACTTCAACCGTCCTTAGGATAGCTCCTGCAATAGTAGCGCGGCGCAGCCGGGGCTTGTTACAACTGGGGTGAAGTCCTAGCCTTGGATACATGAGGTGGCTACGCGCTAGTCTAGGTGAGCGCACTAACGATGCAGCGCGGGCTTCGCATGGAGCCTGGCGAGTCTTGCTGCTTGGCGCGGCGCTGGTGCTTTCCGTGGCTTCCTGTGGTGGCGGCGACAGTTGTGATCGGAGCGCCGCCGTTGGGCCGGTGCTCGAGTACCTTGTTCAGATTGGTGTAATTTCTCAGTCGGGGCTACTCGGCGCGTTGCAGTTCGACGTCGACTTCACGGGCTGTAGCGGCGGATGGCAGGGGGCAGGTGGATCGGTTAACTGCTCCTTCGAGGTGCCGGTGGGGCTTGCCCAGTGCAATGATCTGGGTGGCGGTGGGCTTCGTTGTGCTCTGGTCGATGTGGATGGGTTTGACACCCCGATTGCTGTTGTCACCTGTGTGTTCAAGACCTCTGAGAATCTGCTTGCGACAGATTTCGCGTTTTCGCCATTAGATGCAGCCGACGTTAATGCTAACAAAGTTGACGTGGTAATGGCTGTTACCGACCTGGTTCAACGCTGAGGCTCGATCATTCTAGTGAGCGCGAGCCTAGCCGGTATCGCGCATCGGTTACCCCTCTAGCTCGTTGGCCAAGCGTTCAGCGTGTCCGGTTGCGCCGATCTCAAGGTAGAGCGCCAGAGCAGCGCGTAGATGTTCTGTGGCGATGGTGGTGTCGCCTCGCATGGTTGCCAGACGAGCTCGTTCCTCGATGATCTGTGGTTCGAGCACTCGGCCGCCGGTCTCCTCAACCAGCACCATAGCTCTGGCGAGAGACGCTTCGATTTCATCTCGCGCGCTCACGCCCGGGTCGGCCAGTAACGCCCGCGCCTGCTCGACCTCGCCCATGCACTCGAAGAATCGTGCCCCCTGCCTCTGCGCGCACTCGACCGCTTGCCGTGCGGTGCTGCGCGCGCCAACGCCAACACAGGGGACGCGAGCAAGCGCAATCGCAGGCCGATACGGCGATGTGGCTGGGGACTGCGGCATGAACATACTAGGCAAGCTACACCGGTCATGTCTAGGGCGAACCACTGACTTAGGGTTTACCCTAAGGGTGCCGCGCTACGGGGATTGCGGAGGGCAGGGGGCCGGAGCTTGTCGACAGGGACGAAAGCGCGAGTAAACTGGCACCTGCTGTCCTTGTGCTGCGCAGCTCGTTCTGCGCTCCGGCCGATGATACCGGGACACTGCTGGGCTCTTCTCCCGGCCCGAGTACCCGTGTTTTGCACCGGCAGCCTATTGTCGTATTGGGTTGGCCATGGCGAATGTCCGCGGAAATTGCTCTGACCGGAAGCTCGGCAGTGGCCTGGCGCTGATGCTGGCAGTGGCGCTCCTGGCGTCGTGCCACAGCGCGCCCGAGCCTGCGCGGCGCCAGCGGCCATCAAAGCGCCGCATCGTGCTGTCTCAGTCTCCCGCGCTCAATGTGCAGGGGCTGCGCTCGCTCGGCTACGTAGAGGGCAGTTACGACCCTGATTACCAGCGCTCGGGCGTGATCGAGTACGATCGAGATAGGGCCTTCAACGGCTACAATTTTTATAACTCCCGCAAGGCTCATGGTGCCCTACTCATGGACATGAACGGTGAGAAAGTCTTTGCGTGGTTGAGCCGAGGAGGGCCCTGGCAACACGCCGAGCTCTTGCCCAATGGTGACGTGTTAGCACTGGTAAAGGACCAGCGCTTGCTCAGGCTCGACCGGAATTCTAGGGAGTTATGGACATACAGAGCTCGCTTCCACCACGATCTTGATGTGGATGACCAGGGCAATATTTGGACCTTGGTGCGTAGGGGCAGGGTGTTGCCGTGGGTTCACCCGACGATCGAGTCACTGGTGGATGTTGTCATGGTGTTTGACCCCGAGGGCCATGTGCTGCGCGAAATTGACGTACTCGGGTTGCTTAAGGCGTCGGCTCATCGCTACCTCCTACCAGTGGTCAGCCACCTCCGCTCGCTCGATCAAGCTGGTGGACAGCTAGATCTTCTTCACACCAACCACATTGAGGTTTTCGACGGACACCTGGCGGCTAAGAACCGGCTGTTCGCGAGGGGGAACATCTTGCTGTCGCTTCGCAACATAAACGCCGTGGTAATCATCGATGGCGAGAGTTTGCAGATACTTTGGCTGTGGGGGCCGAGCAATCTCACCTACCAGCATCATCCAACGCTCTTGGAGAACGGCAACATTCTGATCTTCGATAACGGAACTGAGCACTCGCGGGTGTTGGAGCTGAACCCGGATAGCCAACAGATAGTGTGGAGCTACGCACCGCGCGAGAACTTCTTCTCTCGCACGCGGGGTAGCAGTCAGCGACTCCCCAACGGCAACACGCTGATTACTGAATCTAACCGTGGCTACGTGTTCGAGGTGACACCAGGGGGGCAGAAGACGTGGGTCTACGCCAATCCAGACGTCAATGCGGATCACGAGCGCGCTGCGATCTGGCGGATGACGCGTTTTGTGTCCGCCGAGTTGCCTTTCTTGGCTGAGAGCGAATAACTCGAAGCCGCCTGTATCGAGAGTGTGTTGTCGGTGCCGTCATCGAATTTAGGCGAGGCATTCGGTCTGCGGACGACGGGCGCGCCGCCATCACCCCTCTAGCGGGGGGTATCACCCACCAGGTGTGGCAGAGCCCTCAGCTGCTCGGCGCCGCGCGAGAGCGTAATTGGCGACATAGAGGCCCGCTGTAGTTGGGCATGGATCTTGCGGTGTCGTTACTACCGGTCCGCCAGCGGCAAAATGAACGACCTGGTGAGGAGGGCGCGCTAATGATGAGTTCAGCCGCCCGTATCGTAGTCCTTGTTTCTCTTATCGCGGTATCGTCGGCGGCTGTCGCCGAGGCTCAACGGGGCGGTTCAGATAGCGAGTGGTGGAGCCGTGTTGAGCACGCTCTTAGCGAGGCAGAGTATCTCCCGGGCCCAAGCTCTAGGGGTCTTCAGGCGCCAAACCGGGCGCATGATCTTCGCACCTATTTTGATCCTGAGGGGATCCGCATAAGCGACCGTAGTGCTGTGGGCGACACACAGCTTACCGCTTTGTCGCTGACTGCGATGGGACGCGGTGACACGCTGGCTGCGGTAGCTGCGGGCCAGGTAGTTCACGACGGGCCGCGCGTGGAAATCCGCCGCAGTGGGCTGGTGGAATGGTATGACAACGACAGTCGAGGCCTGGAACAGGGCTTCACGCTCGAAGCGAGTCCCGAAGGAGCGGGGCCGCTGGTGCTGGCACTTGGCGTAGAGCACGCTCGGGCTACACTGCGGGGAGAGTCGGTTGTTCTGCTGAGCGAGACCGGGCGACGGCTGCGCTACAGCGGGCTTGTAGCAAAGGACGCTGATGGACGGATCCTTCCGTCACGGCTCGAGGTACCGGAGCCGCATACCATTAGATTGGTAGTCGAGGATACCGGGGCCAGCTATCCGGTGCTGATAGATCCCCTGCTGACCGCGCTGGCGGATACTATGCTCGAATCCAACCAGGCGGATCCTGCGGGTTTTAAGCCCGCGGCTTTTGGCGGCTCTGTTTCTAGCGCCGGAGATGTAAACGGTGACGGCTATGCCGATGTCGTCGTCAGTGCTCCCGGCTGGGACGGGGGAGATCCTCACGAGGGTGCGGCATTTGTATTTCTCGGCAGCGCCACTGGGATTGTTGGAAGTGATCCGGCCACGGCTCACGCACGTATTGAGTCCAATCAGTTTGGCGCGCAACTGAGCGGCGCGACCAGTGCGGGTGATGTCAACGCTGACGGCTTTGACGACATTATAGTCGGAGCGCATTTCTATGATGGTACGATAGCGGGTGGCACCCTCGCCGTGGATGGCGCGGCATTTGTTTTTCATGGTGGCCCTAGCGGTATCACCGGGACCGGCCCGGCGACTGCCGATGCTTTCATTCGTGGCAACCAGCTGGCCTCCGATCTTGGTTTGTTCGTTGACGCAGCCGGTGATGTCAACGGTGACGGATTCGATGACATTATCGTCGGTGTGCCTAACCATGGCACGCCTTTTCCCCCCAATATTCCCGCCAACCAGGGATCGGGGAACCATGGGGCGGCGCTGGTGTTTCACGGCGGCCCGGTCGGCATTACCGGAACGGGTTTCGATGATGCCGATGCGGTGCTGCTGTCGTATCAGGACACTGGTCTTCCCAACCCCACTATCTACGGCAGAATCGGCTCGGTTGCGGGCGCGGGTGACGTCAATGGTGACGGGTTCGACGACGTTGTGCTCGGCGGCTCGGAGATCGCGCTGTTTGTTGGTAGCGCAGCCGGTATCATTGGCGCGGATCTATCGATGGCGCGCTCTCGCGTTCAACCGGGCGGGCCAATGGGGTTTAATCCTTTCGGCTTCAGTGCGGCTGGTGCGGGTGATGTCAACGGCGATGGGTTTGCCGACGTAATCGCCGGTTCACCATTTCGTGAGCTGGTACCGTTCACCTCCGGACAGGAGGGGGCGGTGTTTGTATTCCACGGCAGCACCGTAGGTCTCGGTGCTAGCGATAGTACCCAGGCCGACACCGCATTCTTTGGCAGTATGCTTGCCGAGTGGCTGGGCGCTAGCGTGTCGGGTCTCGGAGATGTTGATGGCGACGGCTACGGCGATGTCGGCGTTGCCGGCCGCGTCTATCCCGGTAACTTCGACAACGAGCGCGTAGCCTACGTACTTCGCGGGAGCCCCGCCGGGGTTGTCGGCAGCAGCATGCTCGATGCTTACGTAAGGCTCGGATCAAATCAGGCGGGCGCGGCCAACCTCGGTAACCAAGCCGCCTTCGACGTCGCGGGTGCCGGCGATGTCAACGGCGATGGTTTTGCCGACGTAATAATGGGCGTCGGCTTCTATGATGCCGGTCAAGCCAATGAAGGAGCGGCGTTCGTCTATCTCGGCGGCTTCGGCTGTGGAATCGATGCGGACTGTAACAACGGTTTGTTCTGCGATGGCGTAGAAAGCTGCGACCTGACCTCGGTGTGCTTGGCGGGTGTCGATCCGTGTCCCGGCCAGGTTTGCGACGAACTCAATGACCTATGCGTCGATTGTCAGGTGGATACTGACTGCGCTGACGGCGTGTTCTGCAACGGCAATGAGACCTGTGTCGGCGGAGCCTGCCAAAGCGGAAGCCCGGTTAGCTGCGATGACGGCATCTTGTGCACGATGGACGCTTGTAACGATGCCACGGCAGCGTGTGAGAACCTGGTTGACGATGTTATCTGCGACAACGGCCGCTTCTGCGACGGAGTGGAGAGCTGTAGTGCGACGCTGGGATGCCAGGCTGGTGCACCTGAGACGTGCAACGACGGCATATTCTGTACCACCGACAGCTGTGATGCGCTTGCCGATGCCTGTGTCGCCACTCCAATAGTTCCTTGCTGTGGTGACGGAAGTTGCGATCTTGGCGAGGACTGCAACAGCTGCTCGGCCGATTGCATTAGCGGTGCTCCGATCGTCGCACGCTGTGGCAACGGTATCTGCGAGAGCTTCCGTGGCGAGAACTGTAAGCGCTGCCCCGCTGATTGTGCCGGCAAGCGCAAAGGAGCGTTTTGTTGTGGCAACCTGCAGGCAGGCAAGAACCCGGTAGGGTGTGATGATGCGCGTTGTAGTGAAGCTGGATTCGCATGTAGTGCCGTGCCCGTTGCTGGGTCGTGTTGCGGTGACGGTGTGTGTGGCGCGACGGAGCTGGCGAGCACCTGTGGGGTCGACTGTAGCGCCGCCGGCTGTGTTGTTGACGCTGACTGTGCGGACGGCGTGTTCTGCAACGGCGCTGAGACCTGCGTCGGCGGAGTGTGTCAGGCCGGAGCCCAGGTTAGCTGTGACGACGCTGTCGCTTGCACGGATGACAGCTGCGATGAGCTTGCGGGCGCGTGTCGCAACATCGCCAACCCGGCTATATGCGATAACGGTCTGTTTTGTGATGGAGCAGAGAGTTGCGACGTGTTGGCTGGCTGCCATGCCGGGACAGCTCCCTGCTCCGCGCAAGCGTGTAACGAGGCCGCTGATGTTTGCGGTGTCTGCACGACCAGTGCCGAGTGCAACGACGGTAACATCTGTACCGTCGACAGCTGTTCGCTCGGAGGCTGTTTCAATGATCCCATTGTTCCCTGCTGTGGCGATGGCCTGTGTGCGGCAGTTGAGAACCGCTGCGCTTGCCAGCAAGACTGCGGCGTAGCACCGAGCACAGAAGTCAACTGCGCCGATGGCGTGGATGACGACTGTGATGGACTAACCGATTGTGACGACCCGGATTGCGCTGGCGGCGCGGCCTGTGCGGTCTGCAGATCCGACGGCGCCTTGTGCACCAGTGACGCCGAGTGCTGCAGAGGCCGTTGCCGCTTCAAAAACGGCGCGATGGTCTGCGACTGAGGGGGATAAGTCCGTCCTCTAAGTGCGCGATA
>CAZPPZ010000094.1:0-11559 GCA_964588545.1 uncultured Myxococcales bacterium
GCCCAGACGACGCTCTGTGCGACGATGGCCTGTTTTGCAACGGCGCCGAGAGCTGTGACGCCACCGCCGACTGCCAGGCTGGAAGCGCGCCAAGCAGCGACGACGGTGTTGCCTGTACGGTAGACTCCTGCGACGAGGCGGCGGATGCCATCGTCCACGCTCCCAATAGCGCTCTGTGCGACGATGGCCTGTTTTGCAACGGCGCCGAGAGCTGTGACCAGCTCAGAGGCTGCCAGGCAGGCCCCACAGTGGTGCTCGATGATGGAGTGGTTTGCACCGTGGATTCTTGTGACGAGGCGGCAGACGTGGTCGTCAACAGCCCAAGCAACCTGCTGTGTGACGATGGGCTGTTCTGCAATGGGGCCGAGGTCTGCAATCTCCAACGGGGCTGCGAAATGGGCCCTGCCCCGCTCGATTGTGCCTCACAAGACACCGAGTGTTCTGTGTCGACATGCAATGAACAGATGCAGGCATGCCAAGTTGCACCTGCCAATCAGGGCTCGAGCTGCGGCCAGCCCGGAGACGGAATGTGCACCTTCGACGCAATATGCGTAGACGGAGCCTGTATCGACACGCCAGCCTGCGACCCTGTGTGCCAGCGCTGTGATGTCGGCCGCTGCATTAGTCTGTGCGGCAACCCCGTCGACAACGAGACCGACGAGATCACCATCGTTGATGCCTTGCTAACCCTAAAAGCCGCAGTCGGATCTTCAGCCTGCCCAGTATGCATCTGTGACGTCAACAACAGCGGTGCCGTGAGCGCAACAGATACCCTTATGCTAATGAGAAGTATCGTTCAGTTGCCGGTTGAACTGGTTTGCCCTAGCTCTGTGACCAGCGCTGGGAACAGAACCACGACAACCACGACGACGACACTAGTCTCAGAGTTTTTCTAGAACCACCGCTAGTCACCGCCGTCACCAATATTGATAGTGGAGGACTTGAGCAATTCGTGGCTCAAGTCGTCCACCCCATCTCCCGACCGCCGCGCTCCCGCTATTGCGGTCGCCACTGACAGCAGACACACTTAATCGAGCACCATTGCCGCGACTAGTTTTGCTGCGATCGGCCGCAGCCCGGAGAAACCGGGTGCACAGCTTCGATGAGAATCCCACGTCGTCTGATCCTCTGCCTCACCCCGCTGCTGTTGCTGGCAAATCCTGCTCCGGCGCGCGCAACGCCGGAGGCGTTCTTATCAATCACTCCCAATACACATATCAACGGTAGCACCTTTGGGAGAGGATCCTTTCGGATCACCAATCTTTCCAGCGCCGGGGAGCGAATCCTTCGCTTGCGCATCGATCTACGTTCAGCCGTCCTCCAAGACCTGGTCTTCGATCCCGCCGGACTCGCGGGGGATCCAGTTGCAAAGTGTTTTACACCGATAGGCACAGATGCGAGGGCAACCGGCCTGACCCGTTACGCTGACAAGTGCGTCGATCCTTTCTTTTCACCGAACGCCGGTGGCTTCGATGTCATCGAGATCAGCTTCTCGCACTTCGATCCGGGAGAATCTCTGTCTTTTTCGGTAGACAACGACCCCACCAGCGTAAAGGGATCGACACGCGGCAATGCGGAGCCAGCAGCATCGGTTTCGGGACTGGAAATGTCTGCCGCTACCGTGACCACCGAGTTCTCCGATGGCAGCGTTATCACCGGCAATCTGTTTAGAACCCCCGGTAGCCAAGGAGGATCACAGGTCCTCATCGCTCCGGGCGCAGCACCAGCACCTGGTATCGAGGTTTTGGGACTGCCAACACTCCCTGCGCGGGTAAACGATGCCTCTCAGACAGTCCGCATAAGCGGCCCCCCTGGCGCGGCCGTTAGGCTACTGCTGCTCGAAGCCCTGTTCGACCCTGGCGACGCACCCGGCGGAGGATTTGACGTAGGGCCATTCGAAGCCAACTCGGTGTCTAGAGTGCGTGAGTTTACTGCGGTCGTCGCCGACAGTGGAAACGTTGACTTCCCATTGATACTGACCAATTCGAGTCCCGGCGGCGGCTATAATCATGTGCTCGCTGTCTTCTCGCAGCCCGATGGCCGCAGCGGCGCAACGTCAGATGTAGCCGTGATGCTGTTCGGACATCCCTGTGCTGGGCCAAACACTAACTGCGGCGTCGGGGTCTGTGGCGACGGCATCCTCCAGACCTCGCTCGGCGAGCAGTGCGACGACGGCAACACCAGCAGCGGTGACTGCTGCTCGGCTCTGTGCATGAACGAGTCGAACTGCGCCACTAGCCCTGTCCACATCGACTCAGCCTCGATAACCCAAGCCTGCCAAAGCGTGCCCTCTGACACGCTGAGCCTCGCGGTAACCGTAGGCAACCAGGCCAATCGCATGCTTGTGGTCGGCGTTGGCGCAGAGGAGAACGACGCCGACTGCAACCTCGAGCTCGCCACCGTCAGCTACGCCGGCCGCACGATGATCCGCGCAGTTGCAGCAACATCGGATGTTCAGACCTGGAGAACCTGTAACGGACTCTTCTACCTGCCCTCGCCCCCCACTGGCACGGCCGAACTACGGGTTGTATTCCCGAGCAGCACCGGCAACGCCATCAACAACATCCACGCGGCGGCAGTCGTCGCATACAACGCGAGTCAATCCGGTCCGCTGACAAGCATAGCAGCCGGAGCGGACCCCATCGCGAACCCGCTGACCACTGCGATCGCCACAGCAAGCGCCAACACTCTGATCATCGATACGGTTACCCACGGCAACACTGGAACCGAGACTGCGGCAGCCGGACAGACGCTAGTCGCTACCAGCTCCTGTGGCAGCTCATCTAGTGCCGTTTCTACCAAGCCAGCCTCGGGGCCGGGCGAAATGACCATGTCTTGGACGCATTCACGGGCCAATCGCGCCGCGCACGTGCTCGCCGTCTTTGCGCCGGTGGTGGATGCTACCACTACCACGACTTCTACAACCCTGCTTCTGCCCCCACCGGCTACGTCCACGACCACGACCACGACGACCCTGCCTCTGCCCCCACCGGCTACATCCACGACCACGACCACGACGACCTTGCCTGCCTGTATGATTGACGCAGACTGCAATGATGGCGACGTATGCACAGCCGACAGCTGTGTTGCGGCAACCTGCCGACATTCGGCCAGCTGTACGACCGGCGGCATAATCATCGACAATACGTCGCTATCGAGCCGCTGCGACGGCACACCGGCGGACTCGTTGAAGCTGCTGGTTTCGGTCGGTACTCAGCCCAACCGAGTGTTGGTCGTTGAGGTCGGTGCCGAAGAAAACGATGCAGACTGCGATCTCAGCCGCGCGGCAGTCAGTTACGCAGGCTTGCCACTTACTCTTGCCATCGCTGCCAGCTCCGATAGCAACTCCTGGCGTACCTGCAACGGCATCTTCTACCTCTCAAATCCGCCAAGCGGTGCTGCTTCGGTAGACATCCTCTTCCCCGCAGCTGCCAGTAGCACGGCTATCAACAACCGCCACGGCGGTGCCATGGTTATCTACGGGGCGGCCCAGAGCGGCCCGGAGAAGGTCCTGGCAAGCGGAGGAGATCCGGTTTCCGGCCCCATACTCAGCACACTTTCTGCCCTAACACCGTCGGGCCTGGCAATCGATATAGCGACCTACGGCAACACCGGCAGCCTGGTTCCTGGCCCCGGACAAGTCATAAGCTGGCAACAGTCATGCGCGAGTTCCGCCAGCGCGAGTTCCACCGCTACTATCTCAGCCGCTGGTGCCACCACAATGGAATGGAGCCACTCGCGGCCCAATCGTGCCGCTCACGCCATGGCTGCCTGGGCACCGGCTGGTGGAGAATGCGGAAACGGGAGCCTGGACCCCGGGGAGTTCTGCGACGACGGCAACCTCAACGACGGTGACGGTTGCAGCTCGGCTTGCCGCATAGAGACTTGTGGAGACGGGATCATCCAAGCTGCTCTGGGCGAGCAGTGCGACGACGCTAACCGCGTCGGAGGAGACTGCTGTGACCCCAGCTGCCAGAACGAGCTGGGAACTGGCTGCAATGCAGCACGGGCAGATATAGCAATAGACCTGAGCTCGGCGTTGAGCGTCTGCCAAGCCCAAGTCGGCGATACGGTGACACTGGCCAAGCTCAGCGTCGGCCCGCTGCCAGGACGCATACTCGTCGCGGCCATCGCAGCCGAGGAAAACAACGCGGACTGCGATCTCGATCACCCCGACGCGCGGGCCTTCTACGGCAACATCGAGATGGCCAAAGTAGTGTCGGCGATCTCAGATAACTCGGGTTTCCGTAGCTGCAACGGCATCTTCTACCTGCTCAACCCACCCGCGACTACGGCTGATCTGCGCATAGAGTTCCCCACCACCGACAACAGCGCGATCAACAACCGCCAGGCCGCGGCGCTGCTGCTGTATAACGCCGCCCAGCTGCCGGCAGAAGCCCTGGGTTCTGCTGGTGCCGACCCGAGCGCCGCCGACGTAACCAACGGCATAACCCCGCTGACACCCGGGGCACTGGTCCTAGACATCATCTCTCAGGGGAACACCGGTGATTTCACCCCGGCATCTGCCACGCAATCGCTGCTCTGGAAACAATCGTGCGGAAGCTCGAGCAGCGCGGCGTCCTTCAAGACGCCAGTGGCGGCAAGTTCTCAGCTTCAGATGGGGTGGAGCCATTCGCGCCCAAACCGCTACGCGCACTCGCTAGCCGCGTTCGCACCGGCGGCTTTTCCTTGCGCCTCTTCGGCCGAGTGTGACGACGGCAACCTCTGCACGGCCGATAGTTGCACAAGCGGCTACTGCTCCAATGACCCGCGGACGAACAACGGTATCAGCTGCGACGACGCCAACACCTGCACTAGCGGCGAGGTCTGCAACCAGGGGGACTGTCGAGGCTTGGACACCTGCCCAAACGGCAGTTACTGCAACCTCGCAACCAGCACCTGCGATTTGCCCTAGCAGCCCGATAAGTAACCCCGGACCGAGCCCAGAACTTCTCAGCTCCTAGGGGAAAGAATCATCACCGGGATGTTGCGCTCGGTGCGCGCCTGATAATCATCGAAGTCCGGATACATCGCCGTCAGACGCGGCCAGTAGTCTACCTTCTCGTCTTCACTGGCCCGCCGCGCTCGCATAGCACTCGCGCGACGGCCTATCTCGATATGGCAGTCGGGATTGGCCTCAAGGTTGAGGTACCACAACGGGTGTTTAGACATCCCGCCCAACGACGCGACAATTATCACGTTCTCGCCATCCGCAAGATATAGGAGCGGCGTGGTACGAGGCTTGCCCGACTTACGCCCGATCGTCGTCAGTAGCATAACCGGCGCACCGTAGAGCCATTTGCCACCTACCCGGCCCCCCGACAGCTGGTATATCCAGCGATTCAGCTGTGACATGAGCTTGGTCAAAGGTCGGCCGATCTTTTCCTCACGTGCGGTAAATGGTCTGGGGGGTTTCTTCGACATGCTTGCTATTGTCTCCTCGTCGTCAGCAACTGGTGCCTCCACCAAAAAGATGTGGTTCACACCCGATTCTGTAAATACTAGCCGCAAGGCTGAACCCACGCCACAGTGCGGGACAAGAGTGAGAGACTGGGAATTTCTCCAACGGCGCAGAAAAACGAGCGGCCCCGTCTTCTCGAGTGGGTACTCCCCGACGACAATTCCAAGGAACTCGCCGCAAGTATCAACTGTTATGGATTCAGCGCAGCGGAACTCATCGTCGGCGCAGGTTCGTCGCCGACACCGGTGGGACTGGTATAGCTCGACACTTCAACGCGAATCGCGGTGGGAGTCGGCAGCATCCCTGGAGCGCTGTAGAAGCTACACTCCGCTACTCTGGCGTCACCGTCTATGGGGCGCAGCAACTCGACGGTAACCCTCAGAACACCGTTGACTGGATCATTCACGGCAACCACTTCTCGGGTATTTGAGGTGAGAACCGGAGCGCAGTGAACGTCTCCTTGAGAATCTTGCATCTCAATCTCGGCACGACTGTAGTCGACGACAAACTCCAGGGAATCGAGTCGACTAGCGGCGTTGACCGAGAACCCTATAGTCGGAGAACAGTTTAGACCGGCATCGACCCCCACCGCAGTATTCAGCACTTGCACAGCATCGGTGGCGGTGACCGCGTGGTCACTGTCTACATCACAAACCGCGAAGCTGCATGATTGGGCCAGCCCAACGCCGGCATTAAGAATCGTCCAGGCATCAGCTATCGACACTTCACCGTTTCCCGAAGCATCACCGCATACGACGTTACCCACGGGAACCTCACAGACGCCACCGGGACAGATGTCGAGAACCGCCATCGCGGCCGAGTCCGACGGCAGCTCGGCCCCATTGGCAGACAAGAACAGAACGTCGAGACGCGGCGGCAAGTCGCCAGACTCGCGCTTCTCTACGACCAGTCTGTGGGTCCCGGCCTGCAGAAACCCGAGGGACAGGGGAGTTCCGGGCCCTGACTGCGCGGCGCCATCACCATCCCAGTGCCAGCGCTGGAAGAAATCACGATTGTTACCGAACTTCCGTGGGGTTCCACCATCAACGCTGACAAGAAACGAGTTAGCATCGTTACCAGAGCCTGGATAGTAGAACCTCCCCCACAACCACCACACCGCGCTTTCGCCCAGGGTGATGGTATAGACAACCTCATCACCACTACCACCGGCAAAAGTGCTATCGGGACTTGAAGGATGCACCAGCAGGGGTACGAGACTATCGGCGAAGGGATCGTCATCGTCTCCGTCGGCGTAGCGATTGTCGGCGATCATAGTCCCATTGAACAATGACAAGGGGTAGGTCGCCGCGGGCAGGTAGCTGCTGCTCGAGCCAGTAGGAGGATCGAAACCGGGATCCGGACCGGCCGCAAGTTCGTCTCCGTCGCTGATGCCATCGCCATCGGTATCGGGGTTGTTGGGATCGGTTTCTCCGACATCAACCACGCCGTTGAGGTTCAGGTCCTCCTCGGCGTCGCTTAGGCCATCGCCATCGGAATCGACAACCGTCGCGGCCTGCGCGTAGGAGATAGCTAGTTCATTGGAGAAGCTACTGGCGGAATCCTGTAAGTCATAGGCCTTAACCGCGAAACTGGCGGTGGGTCCGATGGGCAGTCCGCTGACGGTTACGCGGACCAGACCATCGGCTTCAGGCTCCACCGGACCAAGGTCGATCGGCGATGCAAAGTCCTGTTGGCCATAGCGAACATAGAGAAGATAGCCGGCCGCATCGGAAACCGGTTGCCATCCGACGCTGGCCTTATAGGCCACAGCTTCACCAGCGGTGAGCATCAACATCGACACGACAAGTGCTACAACAATACGCGTAGGAGAAGTAAGTCTGCGTTGACGGCTCATAGCAGGCATTAATGCAAGGTTCCTGCCGAAGTCTCAGGGGGCATGAGTCGGCCTAAAGTGCTATCAGGCCTCGCGCCTACACTTCGCAACCGAAGAGGCAATGTCAGTGGCTCGACAGCAACCGACAAGGATTTCTCGCATACGCATGACACCTGCATCAACTATCCACTCAGCCCCTGCCTCCGCCAACGCCTCATCAGATGACGAGCACGAAGGCCACGCGTCAATGCCACAACAGCCGCGACCGGCCGCCTATCTCGTCAGACTAGCTCGAACATTAACAACCAAGCTCACGACCACCCAAGCACACCCACAACCTCGGCTGGCTGCGTCTAGAAAGTGAGCAAAAGGACCCCGCCCTCATGCCACGTACAGAATCGTACATCTCCACGGCTATCCTGTCTAACCAAATTCACCATTTACGAACAGCGTAAAACACTGAATTCCCAATTGTTCTGGCCGAAGGGCCAGAACTGGCAGCGGCATCCAAAGCCGGTCTTGCAACAGATACCCGACAGTAGCGGGAAGTCTCGCCTTACTTAGTTAAGACGTTCGCCGAGCCAAGACCTTCGATTAGTGGAGCGAAATGTAGCGCTCAGTAGGGCTGCATGTTCTCGTCGGCTTTGATCATCACCCCGCCGCCAGGAAGCGCTTGCGGCTGTGGCCGCTCGGCCCCCGGTGGTGGCTCTACGCTATCGACTCTCGCATCGCCTTCACCGGCTGGAGAATCGATGATTTCGCCGCTCTGGGGGTCCCGGTAAACGACCATACCGGCGCCGGCCTGGTTGGCGCCACTAGCGTGCGAATCAATCACGCCTGCCGACGCAGCCTCGTGGGCGCTGTTGCTACAACTACAGCTGCTCAACAACACCGCTAGAGCAGCCATGCCCAAAACCAAAGACCGACTGAGGGCAGCGGGGAGACTCGGGAGCATAGCCCCCTCTACCACACCCGCTTAGGGACCGAAAGCACGGGACCACTGCCTCCGGTCAAGGAGTTCCGAGATCACTGAGGCTCGCGCTCAAGCACAGCCACTTGGGCTTACTGAGTTCCAGAGAGAGGGTCGCCAGCACATCGGTCTCAAACATCGGGGTTCGAGAAAATGCAGGCTGCCCTTTCTCGTCGCGGATCTTATAGCAGAGCAGGTTCGTAGCAGGATCAAAGACTCCTCCGCCATCAACATCCACCGGCGTGCACAGAATCTCGGGACGAACCACCAGCGTGGTCTTAATCTCGAGCTGATCGGCGAGCTGCAAGGAAATTCTCTGAAACCTTGGCCCCTGGTTCTTGGCTTTGTAACACTTGAATGCATCACGGCGGTTAGGCGCCAGAGCAGCAGGCGCAGCGCTGGGATCAGCGGCGGCGGGACCACATACTTGCCGCGCACGGCCCAGCAACAGTTGCCTCGTGCCCAGTTCGTCGACCGTCTCGACCAGGCGTCCAGCAAACTTGGCCTGGGACTTGTCGTCCTTCGCCTTGTAACACTGCAGCGAGATCTCGGCCACGCCGACCCCACCGCCGTTGTTGTCCACCGGCAGCGCCAAAGCAGCCGGCTTGCTCAACACCGTCCGCTTGCTTTCCCAGTCATTGGTAACAACCAACGTAGTCTTACCAAACTTTGCGGCACCACGCTGCCGGCGACTCTTGTAGGCCTTGAAAGCAGACAGGGCACAGCTCTGATCGTTCCAGGCGCCAACACAAGTACCAAGTAGACACGAATCGGGGAGCGTGCACGCCAAGCCGTCATCGCAGGCAAGTGTATTGTCCGCGTTTACGCAGCCTAGCGATGAGTCGCACCAGTCGTCAGTACAAAGGTTGCCGTCATTGCAATCGGCAGCGGTTCCCGCCAAGCAACCACCACTCGAGTTGCACTGGTCTCCTTGGGTACAGGGGTCAGCATCGCTACATGCCGACCCACTGCTCTCAAACATACACAGAGAGGAACAACAGTCCCCTCCCAGCGCGTTACCATCATCACAGTCTTCACCAGCATCGAGCACAGCGTTGCCGCAGTCGCTGCCGCCCCAGCCGATGTCACTCATCAACGCGCGCGCAAGCCCAACGTCGTGGAGTTCAGTAGTGAAGTTAGGCTCCATTAGCTCATTGGGAGACAACGAGGTACTGAAATGGGAAACCGATGAGCCCGAGCGCGCCGGGTTTGGCGCATACATCTCGACATGACCAGAGGCATCACGCCCTGAGACCAAGCCGGCGCTAGCAACTGCAACCGCAGCACCGACCCAATGCAGACGGCCGCTGTTGGTACTGGCCGCAACCCGCTGGGCATCGCTCATCTGCGGATAGAGAGTGCCGCTATCGTGGTCCTCGAGATGACGCATGTATACATCATCCAAACCAAGCATCTTGGCACCTGAGGTAAGGCCGACGGTACTTACCTGACCAAGTCCGTGTCCAAGCTCGTGCAGGACCACCGTAACAAAGTCCAACTCTGCTCCCGGCGGTGCTGCATCCAACCCGTAGTACCAACCCTTGGGGAACGAACAGCTGGTGCCTAGGCTGGAATTGAAACTGGCGCTGATGTCATCGCTGGCCGGATCAAGATCGCTTCCCGCGATCTTGTTGGCCAAAGCAACCGGATACCAAGTAGACGCAAGCGGCGCCTGGGCGAAATCCCGAACATAGACAGCGGGCCCGGCTTGACCAAGAACCGCGCGCGAAGACTCGCAGAACAGCGGGTCGAATCTCGCGCCGACGCGGATCTCGACCCCACTGACCAGCTCCGCGCCCCAGATCGACGCGGCATACTCAAAGGCCAGGAGCCTCTGCTCGCCAAGTGTCGTGCCGCTGTTGCCACCGACCGGAACCGCCACCGTTGCATCATTGAAGCCCTCAGCCGCGCCGTCGAGATTAACCACCGTAATCGTCGCAGCAACGGCCGCCGAGGCCACAAAACAGACAAACAGCAGAGTCGCCGTCACCGTCGCGATCGCCAAGAGTCTCACTGCCTAGCCTCGCCTCGAGGCCGGGCTTGTACACGGACGCAATCGCTGTGCACGCTGCCCTCGGAATCGACGCTTACCACCGCGTAACTGAGGGCAAGATCGCCCACGTCAATCTTGTAACCACCGCCAGGCAGCGGCTGGCTAGAGGGTTGTGCGGGGTCGCGTCGCAGCGACAGGCTGGGAGGTTGATTCACCGCGGCCGCGGCTTCGATTATCTCACCAGTAAGCGGGTCGGCATATATGATCACCGCCTGCCCTAGCCCATGCCGCGTCGCGTCGCGGCCAAGCTGGGAGCCTGAGAAGCACATAGTCACTGCTGCGACGACGACTATCCTCAGGCAAATTCTAAGCTTGCGATCCTTGTTCATCCAATCTCCCACGCTGATGGCATAGCAGAGCCCTTATAGTTTTGGCCGGCAACGCAGATTCAGCAATGGGTCTTGGACAAGTGGCAAATCAGCTTGCGGCAAGTGAGCCGCCAAAGAGCACGGCTGATGGTATAATACGTCTATAAGGGAAACACGACGTGACTCCACTGCTGCTCATCAAACCGGTTATCTGGCTGTTCAGCGCCATCATGACGGTGCTGGTCGCTCTGTTCTCGGCGATAACCGGCAACTACTATGCCGCCATCCCTCGCGACGGCGGCCAGGCAGGAGTGGTTGTCTACCTACCCCCTAGTGGAGCCGGCGGTTCAGGAGTCTTGAGCATTGAACTTGCCAGCGGGACTGTTTTCCGCGCGAACTTTTCCAGCGTCAGTGCGCTAAGCCACAAGCAACGCCAACTGCTTGGCCCGCATCAACACGACCACGCGCTAGCACTAGCGCTGCTTGCCAGCGACTCCGGCAACACCATGCGCTGCGAATTCGCACTTGAGCGGGCGGGCCTCGGCAGCTCGGGTGTGTGCCGCGACGACCTCGGAAAAATTTATGACCTTAAGCCTTACCCCGCCGCGCCGACTTATCCCCCACTGAAGCCGTCGCCGCGAAAGACTACAGGCTAGCGGGCCGAAGAAGCACTACGGCGCGCTGTTGCACGTAGCGGACGCGGGGGGCGCGAGCCGGCCGCGACACCGCGAGAGGAAAGCCCCAAGCGGTTGAGCGTCAGGGTCTCCTCTAGTCCGTCACGCAGAGCGTGGGCCGCACGTGGGAATTCGCGCTGTAACATCTGAGCCAACCTCTGCAGCGAGCGGCGGGCCGAGGTCGCGTCGTCCATGGCATAAGCGGCAAACATTGCTTCTAGAACTTCGGGCTGACGATCCGGGCCGGCCCCGGGGGCGG
>CAZPPZ010000095.1:0-11520 GCA_964588545.1 uncultured Myxococcales bacterium
CGAGGATCACGTGCCGCTCTGGCGCGAGATGTAAGGCGAAAGCGACAACTGGCAAATAGCGGCGAGCAGCTCCTCGACCGTGGTCTTGCCGAAATCTAGGCGGCAGCGCCCCTGAGCCACCGGTCCCAGTACGCGAGCGCGGTAGCCACCATCAAAGACCAGTTCTTGCCCCTCGCGCGGCGGCTTACTCGCCCTAAACATCGCTGCCACCGGGCCCTCGCCCTGGCCGAGCAGTAACAGCTCGACACGGCCACCGCTGGACTTGTGTCCGTAGAGCCGTGAGGCCATCACCCGAGAGTCGTTGGCAACCAACAGATCTCCGGGGCTTAGCCAGCGGCCAAGATCGGCAAAGCTGGCGTCAGTAATGGTCTGGCTGTGACGATCAACCACCATCAAGCGCGACTGATCGCGCTCGGCGGCCGGGTGCTGCGCGATGAGTTCCGGGGGAAGCTGGTAGTCGATGGGTCCGTGCCAAAACCCCTGCTCCGGGCACGAAGCGGAAGCCTCGATCATTCGGAATCTTTACTCGCCGGCGGCTTGGCCAAGCCCATCAGTGGCGTGAGCAGGTCAACCGGGATGGGCAAAACAATTGTGCTGGTATGTTCTGAGGCAACCTCGCCGAGAGTTTGCAAAAAGCGCAGCTGCAACGACATGGGATCGGCAGCCATCCGTCTAGCGGCCTCGGTGAGACGCGCGCTAGCCTGAAATTCACCCTCAGCGGCAATAACCTTGGCGCGACGCTCGCGCTCGGCTTCGGCCTGCTTGGCCATGGCGCGCTGCATCTCCTGGGGCAGGTCAATGTGTTTGACCTCGATCGATACTACTTTGATGCCCCAGGGGTCGGTTGAAACATCGAGGATCTCCTGAATCTGCTGATTGATACGATCGCGCTCAGACAGTAGCTCGTCGAGCTCGGCTTGACCGCAGACGCTGCGCAAGGTGGTCTGTGCCAGCTGTGAGGTGGCGAAGAGGTAATTCTCGACCTCAACCACGGCCTTGTTGGGATCAACCACACGAAAGTACAGTACCGCGTTGACCTTGACCGAAACGTTGTCGCGGGTGATGACGTCTTGCGACGGGACATCCATGGTAATCGTTCGGGTGTCAATCCTTAGCATGTGTTCCAGGCCGGGAATGACGTAGATCAGACCCGGTCCGCGGTGTGTGACCAGGCGGCCGAGGCGCAGGATCACGCCTCGCTCATACTCACGAAGGATCTTGACGCCGCTGAAGATAGCGACGGTAATTGCCAGGAGAATATAGATAAATGCCATGCTGATCACTCCTCTTGCGGGGCTACGCGCAGTGTCAGTCCGTCGACTCCGACTACCCGCACGCGGCAGTTTCGTTCTAGCGGTTCCGCACTGGTCGCGTTCCAGAATTCACCATGAACTTGAACCTTGCCAGCAGCATGCACCGCCGTTACCGCCACACCCAGCTGGCCAACCAAGCCTTCGGCTCCGGTGGCCGGCGGACGGCGGCGATCACGCAGCAACAGCAACACGACCACGGCAGCCGCGACGCTGAACAATACGATGGTAATCGTAATCAAGGAACGATCCACTATCAGGTTTGACTCCGGCGTATAGAGGAAAAGCGAACCCAGGGTAAGTGCAACCAGACCGCCGAAGCCGAGGATACCGAAACTCGGCAAGAATACCTCGGCAAACAAGAAGCCCATGCCCACGACTATCAACAATACCCCGGTCGAACTGATCGGCAGCACCTGCCCGGCGAGCAGTGCCAGGAGCAGGCAGATCACCCCAGCAACGCCTGGAAATACGACGCCCGGATTAGAAAACTCCATGTACAATCCCAGCATCCCGGCCATCATCAACAGGTAGGCAATATTGGGATCGGTGATTACGTTGAGGACTCTCTGTCGAAGCGTCATGTCGATATCGACGATGTCGCTGCTTCCGGGGCTGGCGTCGATTCGGGAAAAATCCAGCAGGCGCTTCTCGCCCGCGACCTCGACCTCGATACCGAGGCTGCGTTCGAGCAGTTCGCCGATATCCGCGGCCACCAAATCAACCACCTCTAGAGCGACTGCCTCGGTCTCGGTGATCGAAACACTCTCGCGCACCGCCGACTGCGCCCACTCGATGTTGCGCCCTCGCCTGCCAGCTATCGATTCGACGAAAGACACTGCGTAATTCTCTACTTTCTTACGCATGTCGCCTTGAATATCTCCCCCGCCGGAGCCCACCGGGTGGGCCGCACCGATAGTGGTTCCCGGTGCCATCGCCGCCACGTGGGCAGACAGTGTTATGAATACTCCGGCCGAGGTCGCGCTGGCACCTCCTGGAGCCACATAGATCAGCACCGGGATGGGCGCGGCCAGGATACTCTTGACGATGGTCCGTGTAGAGCTTAGCAGCCCTCCGGGTGTATCCAGTTCGATGATTAAGCCGCTACTGCCGGCCGCGGCAGCACTCTGTATCGCCGATGAAATGTAGTCAGAGCTTGCCGGGCTTATCGGGCCGTCGATGACTATGCGGTGGATCTGCTCAGCCGTGGCGCTGCTAGCCCCGAGGCCAAGCACAAGCACGCAGCTGACCGTAGCTAGGCAGCGCATACACAGCGCAGCTTGGCTGACGCGCTTAAGGAACTGGTATCCCAAGACGCTCCATGACCATCTTGATGTCATCCCACACTAAGCGCTTGTCGCCGCCATTGCGCAAGAGGTAGGCCGGGTGGAAGGTAGGCATCACCGGTACCCCTTGGTAATCGTGCCAACGGCCGCGCTGTTTGGAAATCGCGGTGCGGTCACGCAGCAGCACCTGGGTAGCAAAGGCGCCCAGAGTGACTACCACTCGGGGACGAACCAGGGCTATCTGCCGGTGTAAAAAGGGCTCACAAGCTACAATCTCATCTGGTTCGGGGTTGCGATTGTTAGGGGGCCGACACTTGACCACGTTGGCGATGTAGACCTCATCGCGAGCCAGCCCCATGCCCTTCTCGATGATGTCGGTCAGCAGGCGCCCAGCGCGGCCAACAAACGGAAGCCCCTGTATATCCTCGTCTTGGCCCGGTCCCTCGCCTACAAACATCAGCTCGGCGCTGGGGTTGCCAACGCCGAAGACGATGTTGGTGCGCCCGCTGCAGAGCTTGCAGCGCTGACAGTCGGCGAGTACATCGCGCAGCGCTTCGAGGTCGGTTGCCACGCGAATCGGCTCCTCTACCAGCACACCGGAGAGCTCGGCGACTAGCGGTCGCTGCTCGCTGGCCACGCTAGCGGCAGTGCAAACTGCTTTTACTTGCTTGTCCTCAGCCGCCATCACCGGGCTCCTCGCCGAATCAGCCCCCACACGAGCCGGGACCATTTCGAGCCCAAGCTCGATCTCGCGGCGCAAGAAAGCCTTGGCCTTATGCACGATGCCCTGCGCTTCGCTGCAGGCTGCCGATAGTGCTGATTGAGACTCCACATCAGTCACGGTACAATAATTGTACTGGAGGGTAGCCGAGCGCTGCATGGGTGTACAGCCCTTGGCTGCGCAAATGTCCTCTGGGCAAGATGCTCGCGTATTTAGCCACTATTTGCGCCGCGACGGTGGCTTTGCTGCTGCTCCCCGCCGAGGCTTTGGCCTGGGGGCCGGTAACTCACATCGTCCACGGCAGTACGATTCTGGCCAACCTCGGCTGCTTACCGGCAAGCCTACAGGCCATACTTGCCAACAACGTCGATTATTATCTCTACGGCTGTGTCGGTGCCGACATCATTCAGGCCAAGGCTTACACCAAGAGCCTGGCAACACACTGCCACCGCTGGCCGCTGGCATGGCGGTTGGTCAGCGGCGCCCACAGCGACGAGGAACAGGCCTTTGCCTGGGGATACATGACCCACCTCGGAGCGGACGTGGTCTCGCACAATCACTTTGTCCCGTCTCATCTCCTGCGCAGCTTTGACGCGCGCACCGCGGGACACGCCTATTGGGAGGCTCGGGCTGATGGGCTGCAGGACAAGCGTTATCGCTGGCGCCTACGAGAGATTCTCGAGGCCGACTACCCCGAGTGTGATGACCTGGTCTCGCGCGTGGTCGAGCACACGCTGTTTTCTTTCAAGACCAACAAACGTATCTTCGATTCGCTTATGGCGCTGAGCAAGCTCGAACGCTGGCAGCGTTTCATGCAGACCGTCAACGACCGTTCGCGTTACGAACTCACCCGAGAGACCGTTGACCGTTACAACGTGGCGGCAATCGCTTCGGCGACCGACCTGCTCAAACGCGGTAAATCTTCGTACACTCAGAAAGAGGATCCTACCGGGTCTGCGATGCTTCGCCGTGCGATGGCGCTGCGTCGTAAGCTTCGCGTTCTCAAGCGAGACAACCGCCTACCCGCGGGGCTTGAAGACCAGCTGCTCAGCAAGCTGCTGGTCCCCGACATCGTCGCGCGTACGTCAAAAGCAGCTTAGCTCAACTTGCAGCGCGCTGGCCGCGTTGTCGCAGCACTACTACGTGGTTGAGTATGAGGTCGGCTAGGCCGTCTTTGCTGATCAGCCCTGATGCCTCACAGCTGCCGTCACCTTCAATCAACAAGGCGGAGTTGGTATCTACATCGAAACCACTGCCGCTTGCGCTGACATCGTTGGCGACGATCAGATCCAAGCCCTTGGCCGCGAGCTTCTTGCGGGCGTTGTCAACCACGTTGTCGGTCTCAGCCGCGAACCCGACCATCACGCGTTGCCCCCGCGTCTGAGCCAATCCTGCCAATATGTCCTCAACCGCTTCGAGTTCGAGCTTCAGGCTAGCGCCGTCCTTCTTGATCTTGGTCGCCGACGCCTGCAAGGGTCGATAATCGGCAACCGCGGCTACCATTATCACCGCATCGGCCGAGACCACCCGCGAACGCATGGTTTCGGCCATCTCGGCGGCGGTTTCAACGCCGACAAGTGCGCAGCCACGCGGCCGCGGCAGCGCACTCGGTCCTGAAACCAACGTCACGCTAGCCCCGCGCCGCCTAGCCGCAGCGGCTACGGCGTAGCCCATCTTGCCACTGGAGCGGTTGCTGAGGTGGCGTACGGGATCAATAGGCTCACGCGTTGGACCAGCCGAGACTAACACATTCCATCCGCGTAAGTCCTGAGGTGACAAGGCCGTCGCTATTTCACTCAGTAATTCGGCCGCGTCGGGGAGACGACCACGCCCCTCTACCCCGCAGGCAAGCTCCGCGTAATCGGGCTCGACGATGCGATAGCCGTAGCTCTGCAAAGTGGCGAGGTTAGCGCGCACCGCCGGATGCTCGAGCATCACCGTGTTCATAGCCGGCGCTACCGTTACCGGAGCACTGGTGGCCAACACCGCAGCGGTGACGATGTCATCGGCCATGCCCGCGGCCAGTCTTGCGATCAGATTGGCGGTGGCCGGCGCGACCAAAACGACATCGGCCTCGCTCGCCAGACGAATATGGCCAATACTCGCATCCTCAGACGCGCTTAGCAGGTCGCTGGCCACCGGGTTGCGTGACAGGCTCTGAAGAGTAAGTGGCGTAATGAAAGCAGCCGCGCCTCGGGTCATGGCCACTTGGACTTCAGCCCCAGCGGCGCCCATCTGGCGAATGACCTCGCAGGCCTTGTACGCCGCGATGCCACCACCCACACATAGCAACAGCTTCTTGCCGCGGAGGATTTCCACTTGATTATCCTGACTCGGGACGACCGTCCTTCATGCGCCCGAGTTCTCCTAAGCTTAGCCCCTCACGCACTAGATAGACAAGCCCCAGCACCACCTGGGTAACAAACTGGGTGGCATGGGTAGTAAGTGAGTAACCCAGAGTCAGCGCCGAATCGACGCCACGCATCTGCTCGAGGGCGATCCGACAGGCAAACTGGAAGGTTCCGACAAAACCCGGGGCTGCCGGTGCGGCTACGGCTAACGCGACTACCGTTGCCACGCTGACTCCTCCCGACAGGAACGCAACGTCGATGTCGACGACGAGAAATCCTAGGGCGAAACCGACCGCGATCACCATCCATATGTAGAAGGACCAGAGCACGGCACGTAGTAAGACCCGCAGGTCGCCGACGGTAGCCAGAGAATCAAGAAAACGATGCTCGGTATCGAGTATGAGACGTTCTATCCGCGTTGGCAGCAGACTCCAGATGCGATCGACCAAAGGTAGGAAGCGCTCACGATTGAGGTGAACGACGATTAGCACCACGACCATCGCAACGAACAGCACTCCCGCCGTCAACATGCCGGCACGGACCTCTTCGGGAACCTCCGAAGTGGATACCACCCACACCGCAAATACGACCAGTACCATCAAATCGAGAAGACGCTCGATTACGACCGTCGCCAGTACCGAAGCGATCGGTAAGCGCATGCGCTGGCTCAGCAGCAACGGACGCGCGATCTCTCCGGCGCGCAGTGGCAGCAGCATGTTGCCCATAAAACCAATGGCGTTGGCCGAAAAAATAGGCGTGATCGCCAAGGGCTTGGCCACCGCCTGCTCAAGCAGTAGTCGCCAGCGCTGGGTGCGGGCGTACATAGCGTAGATACCAACTACCGCCATCACCGGCAGCCAACGGTAGTCGGCATCGGCCATGGCGCGAGAGACGTCGCCCCAATCTACACCGCGCAAGGCGATGTAGAGAAAAACCACGGACAGACCGACGCCCAGGCTGATATGGAGCCAACGGCGGTTCAAAATTCTAGACTAGCCGCGTTCAGGTGCGAAACCGTGAAGGCGGCGGATCGGGGATGTCGGTATCCGGGTGGATCTGCTTGACGCGAACAAGAAGCTCCTCTTCGGTTTCAGGATGATCAGGATCAGGAATGCAGCAGTCAACCGGACAAACCGCAGCGCACTGCTCTTGGTCGAAGAAGCCTACGCATTCCGTGCATTTCTCCGGCACTATATAGTAGACATCCTCACACAGAGCGTCGTGGGAGCTGCCGTCGGCGGTTTCCCATTCAATACCGCCTTCATATATCGCAGTATTCGGACACTCCGGCTCGCAAGCCCCACAGTTGATGCATTCTTCAGTTATCTTTGTTGCCATCGAGGGTTGTCCTCCACCACCTCGTCCTAAATTGCCATGGTTGGCCCGCCTAGTAAAGTCTACAGGCCTTGACATCGTTGCGGGTTTGCTCGCAATTTTACCAATGTCCGATGCGCTCGAGGGTGAGCGTCCCACAGACGAATAGATGACCACGTCCAGAACAGTCGCCGATAATCGCTCGGTTCTCGCTGCAAGCGGCTTGAACCTGGTAGCGGAAGAGCTCGGCCACGTAGAAACCCGCATCGTCGAGGTGATTCACGCCCGCGAGCAGCGTCTAACCGATATCTCCGATTATCTGATTAACGCTGGTGGAAAGCGTATCCGGCCAGCCGTAGCAATGCTCGTCTTTCGTGCCTGCGGTGGCAAAGACATCACCGACATGGTCGATCTATCGGTGGCACTCGAGCTGATCCATACCGCGACCTTACTTCACGATGACATCATTGATTCCAATGACACCCGCCGCGGTAAGGATGCCGCGCCGGTACGCTTCGGAGTCGCCGACACGCTGGTCACCGGAGATTTCTTGTTCAGTCGTGCCTTCGAAATTTGCGGACGTTTCGAGGCCAAGATTGTCTCGTGGGCGGCTGATGCCTGCGTGCAGCTCACCGAGGGTGAGATTATGCAGGGCCGCTTCCGTCGTAACCACGACGTCGTAGAGGACGACTATCTCGAGATAATCAATCGAAAAACCGCCTCGCTATTTGCTGCCGGCACACGCATCGCCTCGTACCTGGCGGGTATGGCCGACTCTCGTGTCGAAGACATGGATGCTTGCGGGCGGGCCATCGGTATGGCGTTTCAGATGATCGACGATGTGCTCGATGTCGAGGGCAACGTCAGCAAGATCGGCAAACGCTTGGGCACCGACCTGCGCGACGGCAATCCCTCGCTGCCGGTGGTGTGGGGATTGCAACTCTCGCCCGTCCGGCAAGCCTTCAGCCAGGTGGAGTCCAGCGCAGAGCTTGTCGAGGAAGCGTTGGCGGCGATACGCAGCAGCGACATCCCTCAGCGCGTACGCGACCGGGCAGTAGAGAGCGCGAGGTTTGCTGCCGAGCGTATTCGATCGTTGCCGGCCTCGAGCTACCGTGATTGTCTCGACCAACTGATCACCGACCTCGTCGATCGTGAACTTTGAAACCTGAATCGACCCTCCTGAAGCGAGGACTATAGTTGCTGAGTCTCGAGCCTCTTTTCCAGGGGTTCTCTACCCCACTGCTGCTGCTGGTGATTTGCACGGCTCTGGCGGTGCTCGCCAAGGCCGCGGACCGCCTGGTAGAGTCGGCTTCTGCGCTGGCCGAAGGGCTGGGCATGCCCAGTGTAATCGTCGGCGCCACCATCGTCGCCCTCGGCACGACCATGCCCGAGTTCGCGGTTTCGGTACTCGCCGCCTGGTCAGGTAAAGCTGGATTGGCTCTGGGTAATGCCGTGGGGTCGGTGCTCGCCGACACTGGGCTGATATTTGGTCTGTGCGCGTTGCTTGCCCCGCTGCCCGCCAACCGCTTCCTACTCATGCGCCAAGGCCGCGTGCAGCTTGGCGCAGGCCTGCTACTGGCACTGTTTTGCTATGTGAGCTTCGCAGTGTCGGGCCCCGCCGCTACGCTGGGACGCGCCAGCGGACTGGTGCTGTTGGCATTGCTGCTGGTCTATATGCGGGTCTCGATAAGCTGGAGCAGGAGCTACCAAGCCGAGGAGTGTCGCCATCACACGCTAGGCAGCGTCGGAGGGTTCAGTTGGCGCAGCGCCACCACCGCTGCTGCGATTGTCGCGGGGCTGGCGGTACTAGCCGTATCCAGCGATATTCTCATTGATGCGGTGACCGTTTTCGCGCTACGCCTCGGAGTGCCCCAGGTCGTTATTGCGGCCACCCTCGTCGCCTTTGGAACCTCGCTGCCCGAGCTGATCGTCGGCATTACCGCGGTGCGCAAGGGTCAGCTGGAACTGGTGGTTGGCAACATCATCGGTGCCGACATACTCAACGTGCTCTTCGTCATCGGAGCATCAGCCCTGGCGGTACCGCTGCCGCTGATCGACCCCGCGGCGCAACCGCCCGAGCTATTTCTCGTACTGCACCTTCCGGCGATGATACTGGTGCTCGCGGCGTTCCGCGTTTTCACGCTGCTAGCGGTAGGGCCGGGCAAATTCTCTCGATGGATGGGGTTGGCGTTGCTGGTCATATACCTCAGCTACGTCATGATCCAGTCGGTGCCCGGTATCGTTTGATCGTCCGCCTCTTGCTTGACAGTGGTGTTTACTGAGAGTTGTCCTCAGGAGGGCAACTCTCGCTCAACGCGATTGGCTTCCCATATCGCACGCAGGATGCGTTCGAGAACGATGAACTCTTCGTTCATGGACACCAGCGATTCTACGGCTTCGGTCAACCCGTCCTTGCGCAAGTCTCCGCCGTTCTCGGGATCACACAGGATTGCCATCTGGCGGGCGGCACCGAGTAGACCGTCGGAGGCGCGGCGAACGTGTAGGGCAATCTGTGTAAATGTTTCGTCGTCGATAATCATGAGGTCTGTGTTTTCTCCTGCTTGGCTACTCGGCCGAAGTGTCGGACAAGAAGGCAAGTTGAGTGCCAAGTGCAACGTTGCCCCAGGTGCTTATGCTGAGTGCCATGCCGCATCACCGCTGCAGCGAGATCGAGCGCCAATTCCCCCCGCCCCAGCCCTCCTGATGATCAGTGTAGTATCCAAGTGTGCGAGCTTGCTCGCAGGGTGTGACTGCGCTTGTGCCGGGTAGTGCCGCATAGCAGCAGTGCGGGTCGAAAGTGCAGCCGCGCCAGTTGGCAGCCAGGCAGTGCGCGCATGCACGTTTTCCCAACAGAGACAACGACGCTGCGGGGCGTGTCGCGTTTGAACCGGCCTAGGCGCATCGGCTAGATATGGGTGGCGCAGCTGCCGCCACCAGGAGAACTAGCCAATGCCCATAATGGATACCGGCCTATTCGGTGCCTCGATTGAGGAGATAAAGACCATTAGCCACAGCGCTGAAGCCCTAGGCTTCTCGGGGCTAGTAACAGCTGAGGCTGCACACGAGCCCTTCTTGCCTTTGGTGGTAGCCGCCGAACACAGCGATCGTCTCGATTTGATGACAGGTATAGCCGTGGCATTTCCACGCAGCCCAATGGTAACCGCGTACACCGCCTGGGATCTGCAGCGCTACTCGCGCGGCCGCTTCTTGCTAGGACTGGGCACCCAAGTAAAGGGACACAACCAACGGCGTTTCAGTGTTAGCTGGGATCGCCCGGGACCGCGACTGCGCGAACTGATCCTCTCGCTACATGCGATTTGGGACTGCTGGCAAAATGGCACGGCGCTGGAGTTCAATGGAGAGTTCTACCACTTTGACTTGATGACCCCATTCTTTAACCCCGGGCCTCAGGAGTGGCCTCAGCCGCCTATCTACATCTCCGGGGTCAACCCTTATATGTGCCGCCTCGCGGGCGAACTCTGCGAAGGTTTTCATGTTCACCCCTTGCATACTCGTAAGTATATCAGCGAGTATATCCGGCCCTTGCTCGCCGAGGGCGCCAAGCGAAGCGGCCGAAATCCGCAAGAGCTAGTGCTGACCAGTTCCTGTTTTGTCGTTACCGGGGACAACGATGAACAACTGGAAGCTGCCGCACGCGCTATAAAGCAGCAGATCTCCTTCTACGCCTCGACCAGAACCTATGCGCCGGTCCTAGCAGCACATGGCTGGGAAGAGGTAGGCCCACGTCTTAACTCCTTGTCACGTCAGGGCAAGTGGGAGGAGATGGCCGATCTGATCAGCGACGAGATGCTCACCGAGCTGGCCGTGATCGGTCGCCGCGAGCACATCGGCGACCTCCTAAGGCGCAAATACGACGGGTTACTCGAGCGTATCTCGCTCTACCTGCCCTATGTTCCCGGCAGCGACGACGACTGGTGGCAAGACGTCGTTACCACGGTACAGGCTTAGAGACCCGGCCGAAAACTCCGCCGCGCCTCTAGCGCGTGAGCTGCCGTACGTAGGTGTTGTAGCCTCCGTTCTTGAGGGCGCGAGCCCGCAAGTCAGCACTGCCCTTACTGGCAAAGGCGCCGCTGACTACCCGGAACACCTGCTTGCCAACCGAGCTGACAACAACGATGCGTCCGTCGGGATAGCTACCGCGCACCTTGGCCAGCAGCGCCTCGGCGTTAGCACGAACCGAGAAGGCACCGACTTGAACCGTGTAGCGTATCGCCACCGGAGCCAGCGGTTTTGCCGTTGCCACCTTGGCGGGCGCCGGACGCGCCGCTGCCGGATTGCGCTGCACTGCAGCTACGGCGACGGGAGCCTGCGGCCTCGCAGCCGACTTAGGCAAAGCGCGGATAGGTGGCGCAACGACGGGCTTTGCTACCGCACTCGCAGCTGCCGTCCGCGGCTCTGGCGCCACCACCCGAGGGGCGGGAGTCGGCGCCGGCCGAGCGGCTACAGCGGGCGCCGCGACGGGCCGAGGCACAACCGCGGCTGGCCGTGGTCGTGCCTCGGCAACCTTGGGCAGCGCC
>CAZPPZ010000096.1:0-11514 GCA_964588545.1 uncultured Myxococcales bacterium
TCGACATACGAATCTGCTCAAAACGCCCGGTGATGAAACAGGCAAAGCTCGCTGCAAATGGGACCATGCCCCCCAGAGCCATTCCAGCAGCAATACCCACCATGTTGCCCTCGGCGATACCCGCTTGAATGAAACGCTCGGGGAATTCCGCAGCAAATTTTCCTGTCTGCGTAGAGCACGACAGATCGGCATCAATGACGACGACGCGATCGTGGTTCTTACCAATTTCGACTAAAGCGTCGCCAAACGCCGCTCGTGTGGCCTTACCCATCTCGCTCTCCGTCAGCTCGCGGCGGCGCCGGATATCTCGGCGATCGCGCGTTCGAGTTCTTCTGTATTGGGTGCCTTGCCGTGCCAAGCATGGGTATCCTCCATGAACGACACCCCCTTGCCCTTTACCGTGTGGGCTATTAGCACGCTCGGCCGATCCTCGACGGCAGCCGCCTCGGCAAAGGCCGCGAGCAGCGCTCGTAGGTCGTGACCATCAATCTCCAATACATGCCAACCAAAAGCATCAAACTTAGCCGCGAGCGGCTCGAGGTCCATTATGTTGCGCACGTGACCGTCGAGCTGGACCTTGTTGTAGTCAACGATCGCAGTAAGCCCGCCAAGACCATACTTGCCGGCAGACATTGCCGCCTCCCAGATCTGTCCAGCCTGTAGCTCGCCATCACCGAGCAAACAGTAGACGCGATAGTCGTTGTCGGCATCGAGCTGCTCGGCCAAGGATATGCCTACAGCCACCGATAGCCCCTGTCCCAGAGAACCGGTAGAAGCCTCCATATAAGGAAGCCGAACATGGTCGGGATGGCCCTGCAGGCGGCTCTCGATCGACCGCAGCGTCTCCAGTTCACTCTCTTCTATGCATCCGGCACGCGCGAGTGCAGCGTAGACCACCGGCACGCCGTGGCCCTTGGAAATGATGAAGCGGTCACGGCCTGGAAAAGCGGGTTCACCGACCTGGTAATTCATCACTGCGAAGTACAGGGCAGTGATAATCTCAGCGCTCGACAAGGATCCCCCGGGATGACCACAGCCAGCCCGAGCGATCATCTTGAGGCTTGAAATACGCAGATCGGCGGAGATCTGCTCCAATTCTTCAATCGATCGCATTGCTGCCCGGACCGTGCCTGTCCCCGGGGTCGGAGTCAAGACCCCTGGTCACGTCGCGCCCCCCCAATGCAGGGGGTCCCAAGCGCGCTCGGGGTCGGCTAGGGTGTTGACAAACTTGGCCTCATAGCGACCCCGGGCACGGGCAAAAGCGCTGAGGCCACAGTTGTCGACGCGGATCCGTCGGAACTGCTCTACCGGGATCGCCATAAAATGGCAGATGGCGCTGCGAATGATATCGCCGTGGGAGACGTAGAGAGTGCGCACCGCCCCCTCGCCCCGCATAAGCGCAGCCAGCCCACGGCGTTGAACATCAACGATAGTCTCGCCCCCCGGGGTGCAGTTCGCCGCCGGATCCTCAAGAAAAGCGTGGTAGTCAGGATCGTCGACGATCTCATCGTAGGTCAGGCCCTGCCAACGCCCAAAGTGTACCTCTTCTAAATCATCGTCGCTCTCGATCGGCACCTTGAGCTGCGCGGCGAGGATCTGCGCCGACTCGAGCGCGCGGCGTAGCGGACTGCTGACGATACGCTCGATCGAAAAGCCCGCCAAAACCGCGGCTACCCGCGCGCACTGCGCCCTACCCATGGCATTGAGCTCGACGTCGGCGTTACCCATGACCCGGCGCTCGCGGTTCCACTCGGTCTCGCCATGGCGCATCAGCAAGATCGTCCGTGCAGCCTCGGCTTCAGGCGGCATCGACCTTCGACTCTGCGCCACCGCCGCTGCGCAACCCGCAGAACTCTTCGTAGTCGATGAGTTCGGTAATCGTCGGAGTATCTCCGCACATCGGACACGCGGGGTCGCGCCGGAGCTTGAGTATGCGCACATCCATACCCAGCGTCTCGATGTGAGCAAGCCTACCGATCAAGGGATCTCCGGCCCCGAGAATGACCTTCATCGTCTCGAGCGCCTGGATGCAACCGACCAAACCGGGAAGCACACCGAGCACCCCCGCCTCCTGGCAACTCGGCGCCATGCCCGGCGGCGGCGGCTCCGGAAACAGACAGCGATAGCAGGGACCAGCTCCAGGCTTGAACACCGTCGCCTGCCCTTCAAACTGGAAGATGCTGCCGTGCACATTGGTCTTTCCGGTCATCACACAGGCATCGTTCACCAGATAGCGCGTAGGAAAATTGTCGCAGCCATCAACGATGATGTCGTAGTCAGCAAAGATCTCGAGAACGTTGGAGGAGTCAAGTCTGGTACGATGCTCAACCACGTTACAATCGGGGTTTAGCGCGCTCAGAGTCAGCCGCGCCGACTCGGTCTTGGGCATACCCACACGGTCGTTGTTGTGGAGGATCTGACGCTGGAGATTGGAAAGGTCGACGACGTCATCGTCGACCAAGCCGATGGTGCCGACTCCGGCCGCCGCCAGATAGAAGGCAGCCGGCGAACCCAGGCCCCCTGCCCCCAAACACAGCACCCGTGCCTGCAGAAGTTTTGCTTGGCCGCCCTCACCGACCTCGGGCAGCAAGAAGTGGCGACTGTAGCGATTGAGCTGCTCCGCGCTAAATTGAAACGGCTTGGTCCAGGAGTTGCCAGCGCCCTTCCACGCACCGTAGCCACCAGCCATAGAACGGACGTCGCCGTAGCCCATGTCTTTGAGCGCCTTCGCCGCAAACAAAGAGCGAACGCCGCTTTGGCAGTAGGCAACCACCGCCTGGGTCTTGTCGGCGAGCTTGCCCTCGACCTGCATCTCGAGAAAGCCGCGGGGGATGCTCAAGGCTCCGTCGAGGTGGCCTTCGCGAAACTCTTCTTTCTCGCGAACGTCTAAGACCACCGGCGGTGCAGATGAAGCCAGAGCCTGTTTGACCTGCTCCACCGACATCTCCGGCACGGCCTGCCGGGCTTCATCCAAAAGCTGCTGATACGTCTTGGCCATGATTTCTCTCCCAAGCGGCGCGATCGAGCGCCAAAGTCACTGTAGCGGCTAAGCGCCGTCCTTGGTAGTCAGCCCTGAAGACCGTCGTAGAGCTCAATACGATAGTTCAGCCAGCCGACCACCGCCTTCGCGTACGCCGGAGACAACAGAGCTCGCGCCCAGTTGACAGAAGTTACCAGCGGCCAGCGCCGCGATAGGTAGAGCGGGTTGGGTGCGAGACCGAAAAAAAACCGCAGAGTCTCGGAGTCAGCTCTTGCGGATAGACCGCGCTTCCAGAGGTAGTAGAATATCACCCGGCGATTTCTTCGCCCGCGTTCGCCCGTGTGTATTCATCCACCATACGGTCCATGAGCGCCTCTTGACCGTGGTCACGCATCGTACGCGAGCGTCCTATAAGAATACTCTTGTCTTCGATGAAATCTTCGCGGCGGTATCCCCAGATCTTCGGATGAACAGCGGTATCCATACGAATCGCATCGCAGGGGCAGGCCTCGACACACATGCCGCAATAGATGCAACGCAGCGTATCAATCTCGTAACGTAGCGGGAACTTTTCAAAGCGAATGTCGGGATGCTCGCCCGCCTCGATGTGAATACAGCGCGCCGGACAGGCCGTGGCGCACAGATAGCAAGCCGTGCAGCGCACCGACTCGTCATCCTTGAGTGTGAGCCGATGGCTCCCTCGGTAATCGGGCCCGTAACGTTGGTACTCACGAGGGTAGTCGATAGTAACGGCGGCTGAGCTGTCTTTGGCCAAACCGAAGCCGTGGGCAATATGTAGGAACAGGTTACGCCAGAAGCGTCCGCCGGTGATCAACATTCCGGCAAACAACTCGGGAACGTAGAGCCGTTCCCGCAGCGACATCTCCTCGGGCCGCCTCACAGCCAACCAACCCCAGCGATGAACCGCAGCCCTTCCATGTTCACGCCACTAGCTTGAGAACAGCACCTATACTCGGTCGTGCGCTCAGCCGGGAGATCCACGCCCTAACGTTGGTGAGTGCCGGATCGACGGCGATGCCGAGTTTCTCGAGCTTTAGAACCGCGGGGGCAAAGGCTACGTCGGCCAAACTAAACTCTCCGACCAGCCACTCGCGACCGCTGAGTTCGCGATCGAGCATAGCCAGGCCCTTGGCAACAACGTCGCGAGCCGCGCTCAGCCGCTGTTCCTCGCGATCGGGAGTGCTCTTGGCCAGCTCTAACTCAACAGCCATGGCCGGCAGTGTAAAGGCACAATCAGCGTAGTCCTCCAACAACCGCATACGCGCACGGTCATCGGAATCCGGGGGTCTGAGGCTCGGTTCAGGATACTCGTCGTCTAGGTACTCGTTGATCACCGTGGAGTCATAAACGACGCACTCCTCATCAACCAGCACGGGAACCTTCCCGAAAGGGTTAAGCCTCAAGAACTCGCTTTGTCTATGCTGGCCGGCCTTGAGATCTACAGCCACGAGGTCGTAGTCCCAGTCCTTCTCGGCTAGCACGATCCGTACCTTCATCCCATAGGGGCAGTCCGGATGGTCGTAAAGGATCATCTCACTCCTCTTCCCGGCCGGTTAGGCGACATGACCTCAGGCGGGTTAACCGGGGAAACCTAGAACAATTCTGCTACGGGTGCAATTTACCTGCGACGCGGGCATCAACCACAGCCGCCGCAGTAGCATCGCCCCAGACGTTGACGCTGGTCCTGCAGCGGTCGAGAAACCAGTCTACCGCAAGAATGAGCGAGATTCCTTCGAGCGGCAGGCCTACGGCTTCGAGCACGATTACCATGGTTACCAGCCCGGCCTGGGGAATACCGGCCGCGCCCACCGAAGCCAGCGTCGCCGTCAGCGCAACCAGCACCTGGGCACCAAAGCCAAGCTCGATGCCGGCCGCCTGGGCAATAAACAGCGCCGCCACCGCCTCGTACAGGGCGGTGCCATCCATGTTTACCGTGGCGCCGAGCGGCAAGACAAAGTTCGCGGTCTGCGCCCGCACCTGGTTGCGCTCCTCGGTAAGGCGCATGGTCAACGCCAAGGTGGCGGAACTCGAAGCCGTACCGAAGGCCGTAACCAAGGCTTCGCCGAGGTTGCGAGCATAGCGCAGCGGCGAACGGCCGGCGCCAACACGCAACAGCAGCGGCAGGGTTATGACCGCGTGCAGCGCCAAGCCAGTAATGACCGTCAAGCAGTAGTAACCCACGGCCTGCAGTTCCGTGACGAAGGCATCACCACCACCGGCTGCGCCGATGCGCGCGGCTATCAGCGCGGCAATCCCCAGCGGCGCCAAGTACATCACCCAATCAACGAGCTTTAGCAGCGCTTGGTTGCATCCATGAAAAAAGCTGATGGCCTCACGCGCCTGCTCGCCCACCGCGGCCAGAGCCGCGCCCAGCGCCAGAGCAAAAACCAGCACCGGCAGAATCTGGAAGCGGGCAGCAGCCTCGACAACGTTGGGAGTGATGATGCTAGTAGCGATGGCAGCAATGCCGGTCGGCGCTAGCGCTGGAGCCACCGCGCCTTGGCCGAGCGCGATGCCCACGCCGGGCTCGATTAGATTAACCAGCAACAATCCGACTACTACCGCCGCCAACGTGGTCAGCAGGTAGTAGCCAAAAGTGAACAGCGCCATGCGGCGTAGTCCGCCGCTGCCGGCGAGGCCGCTTACCGCAGCCACCATCGAGCAAAACACCAGCGGCAGAACCAGCATCTTCAGCGCATTGAGAAACAAATCGCCGATCCAGGCCACCGAGCTCGCCGCCTCGCCCGCCGCCCAGCCAAACACCGATCCTGCCACGACACCCAGTAGAATCGCCAACATCAGCCGCTGTTCTTTCATCAGACACCATCCCCCCCGAGTAGCCGCCGCACCGGCCGGTAGGAGCGCCGATGCACCGGACAGGGGCCGAGCCGCGACAACGCCTCCAAGTGAGCAGCGGTACCGTAGCCCATGTGGCGGGCGAAACCGTAGCCGGGATAGTCACGGTCGAGTCCACGCATGATGGCGTCTCGGTAGACCTTGGCGACGATCGATGCCGCCGCAACCGAGTAGACAAAACCATCGGCGCCGTTATAGGCAGTCTGTCCGACCGCCAGTCCGGGGATATGGCGCGCATCTACCAGCAGGTAGTCGGGCTGGGGATCGAGCCCGACCACGGCACGGCGCATGGTCTCTAGACCGGCGCGGTAGACTCCCAGCCGATCGAGCTCGTCAGCGCCAAGAACACCCACCGATACCGCCACGGCCACCTCCCTGATACGCAAATCTAGACTCTCACGGCGCCCGGGGCTCAGCTTCTTGGAATCGTCGACCTCGAGAATTTCCTCGGGGTCAGCAGCAAAGACCACCGCAGCGGCAACCACCGGGCCAGCCAGAGGGCCAAGACCCGCCTCGTCGACGCCGGCGACATGCCTCTTGCCTAAGTCCCAGAGCAGACGCTCAAAGCGGAGCATGGCCTCCGCGGCCTTAACCCCGCGTAGCTTAGGCTCTCCCACCTCAGCCTTCAGCGGCCGCCGCGTATGAGCTCGGCGACCGTAAAGAAGTCGGGGGTCAGCCCCACCGTCGGTCCCATGTTCCAGTACCAGCCTTCTTCGCCGGGAAACTCGTGGCTCGGAAGCGCGGCACGGGTGGCGTGCTCGAGCTGCATGTCGACCATGGTGATGTTGGGGATGAAGCCGGTTTCGTAGTCGTAGACCGAGACTTTGGCCTCGGGAAAGGGCTTGTGGCCGACGTTGATACCGTTGATCCAGATTTTCCACAGCTCCATGTTCTTGTCGTACATGTCTGTGGATGGCGTGTAGAAAGCTTCCCTGTCGATATAAAGAATCCGTTTACCGTAAGCATACTGAGGAAAGCGCGAGCGTCCCTCGATGACCCACACTGGCCGCTTCTCCCAAACGTCACAAAAGACGAAGTCGCCCTCCCCTTCGCACCAGTGGGCTGGCCAACGTTTACCATGCACCGCAGCCAAGATGGTACGCTGCCCCAACAGCCGCCATTCAAACCAAGCCGGGTTGCCCGCATAACCTCCATAACTATCCATGTCGATGTCTTGTCCGAACAACGCATCGGAACGCTGCGCCGACGAGAGACGACGCACGCGGCGCAACTGCGGCAGATAGAGCCAGGTGTCATCCTGGCGATTCGGGTCGAGGTAACGAGCCAGCGACGAGCCCACGCCCTTCAGGTCAAAAGGCTCGAGCAGCGGGTGCAGAGATTCACGGTAACGATAGCCCTCAGGGTTATCCTCGAAGTTGGGGACTGGATCTACGTGAACACGACCGTTGTACATCAACCGTCGTAGGTGTTCGATGACGAAGTGCTTCTCGATACGCATGCCCCTCGAGGTAATAGGCCCGGTGTCAGCATCAAAATAACGGACGGTAAAATCGTCGGTTAGGTAGGGATTATAGTAGTAATTCCACATCACCTTGTGGGCAACCTGTGGATCGCTAGGGTCGAGAACCGGAAAAGGCTGGCCCGACACATAGTTGCTCAGAGAACGACCGTCGGCTGAAATCTCGACCTGGCTGGAATAACGCTCGGTGGCCTCACGATAGACCTTGGGATAGGTGGCCTCGCGGTAAGGCACTATCTCCATCTCCAGGCCCTTGTTGATGCACCATTCCAGACCCGGATGGAGGAATTCCTGAGCCTGCTCGAGGTTGGCCTTGGTTATTACGTCGCCGGGTTGTACGTCGGCGAAACCCGCCGACGCCGCCAAGACCTGGACCCCCAGCAAAACCACAAGATAGGCTAAGAACGACTTCACCGCATCCTCCGTTGCGAGGTTACGTCAAACCCCGCGACACGCGAATCTTACAACAAAGCAGAGCGACGAGACAGTCACTAACTAACCCGTTGCTGCCGTCTCAGTGCTCATGCTTGTGGTCGAGTTCCAGGGCTATGCCGATAAGGTCGCGGATGGCTTCCTCGGGATGGCTGCGGTGCTGCTGCAGCATGAAATCCATACACCCCTCGCCGCAACCACCGCGCACCTCGACCATGGCCAAGACCGCCCCGATCATGGCTTCGCTGGGCGCATCGACGATAGCCTCCTTGAGCGCAGCAACGCAGTCGGCGCCACCGATGTGGGCCAAGGCCATAGCCGCGGCACGCGAGGCGCCATCACCGCGAAACAAGGCCTTGCGCAGCGGCGCAATACCGCTGGGCTCGCCGGCTAGCCCCAAGCCTTGGGCAGCGGCCGCGCGAACCTGGACGGGCTGCTCCGAGGCCAAGATCTCGGCGACGCCGTCGATACCGTCACTGGCGGCGCGGCGTCCGAGTTCACGGGCAGCGTAGGCCCTGACTGCAGTAGTCTTGGCGCCGAGAAGCGCGCTAAGCTGGGCGCTGTCTTGGTTTTCACCAAGCTGCACCAGCGCCGATAGAGCCGCCGCGCCGATCTCGCTGTCGCTAGCCGCGAGTTCACGTAGCAGCGGAATCAACTCCTTGATGCCCGCACGGGCGATGGTCGCAATAACGCTGCTGCGGTCTGCCAGCGGCCAATCACCCCGCAAGAAGCCGCCGACACCTGAGATCGCCTCACCCTGTAGATCTCGAGCCAGGGTTCGATAGCCGGCCAGCCAGCGAACCGCGTCTTCTCGGATAACCTTGTTGCCAGCACTGAGCGCAGCAACCACGACCGAGGTCTGATCGATCATCCGCGCCGGCATTTCCTCTGCCAGAGTAGCCGCGTAAGCCTCGGCTACCTGCTTGGCCGCGGCGATGTCATCGCCACGGAAAATATAACGCTGCCCTCCAAGAACCTGATGATGGGGGGTCTTGGGAAGGTTCTCTCGCCAGAACGAGTACTTCGGCAATAGCCCGATGGGCACGAAGACTAGTTCGTCGTCCTCGTAGGGTGCGCTCTCATCGTTGGAATGCAGCTCGTGAACTATCATCACCGAGCGCGGACGGCCCGTGCGCGCCCGCACCAGGTCTTGTATGTGGCCGGGATAGGCAAGCACCAAGCCGTCGCGAAAACGCAGCGGCGCTTGCAGCTGTAGCGAGCCAACCGCCCAGGCGTTGGTTATGTGGTCGAAATAAGTCTTGGGCTGCTGAGCCCGAGCCTCGGTCGCCAACAGCAGCAGGGCGACAAGGGCCAATCCTTTCAGCACCTTCATGGTATCGTTGTTCCTCTCAAACAAAACTGGCGGGAGCCGTTCGTGACTCCCGCCAGTTTAGCAGGCAGGCAAGCGCCTAAGAAGTAGGGGCGCGGGTTAAACCCACCGCCCTCGGCCTACGGACAGGCAGTGCCAGCGTGACACAGTCCGTCGCCCTCGAAATCGAGGAACAGCGGGTTGCTGAAGGCGGTGGCCAAAACGCCATCCTCGCCAAGATTCCACGGCGGCGACACTCCCGAATCAGTCAAGTCGGCCAGCGTAGGATTGGCAGAGGTGCAGGTCCCGAAGATGCAGTCACCGTTACTCTCGCACGCAGCACCCGGGTTGAAGCCGCCAACACACTGCTTATCAATGAGATCCACCGGAATCACCGGGAAAAGCGGCCGTGAAACGCCATCGGTACCGCGAGCTACAACAATTACCCAGGTATCCGCGCCAATCGTGAGTGGCTGAGCGATGTCGGCTACCAGACGCGAGCCGAAACCACTGACACCGGTGGTCGTCGTCACGCTGAAATCGGTGCCCGCGTTTAGCGTTATGCTCGGGCTTATGTCGCATTCGCGATCGACCACACCCATGAAGTTAAACCCGCTCTCGCAGCTGGGAACTGAATTCACATAGAGCTCAACGGTATCGAACTCAGCCCAGGTCGGCGACTCGATATGGATGTTGGCGGTAGCCGTTCCCCCGGTAGCCGCCACCGTCATCGGGTCGGCAAGATCATGCGAAGCCGTCGCCCCGAGATCTCCCGCCAACGAAACCCTCATGAACAGGCTGTTGCTGCCCAGCGCCCGACCGGCGTTGACGCTTAGCGCCAAGGTCGAGGCTGAGATCGCCGCTGGGTCGTCGGTGGGCGAAGCAACAAACGTTCGCGGCGCGCCCGCCGGCACCTCGGTGCGCTGATGGGTATCGGAATCGGCGATACCAGTCTTGAACAAGCCTTGGTTGAGCAGGCCAGCCCAATCGCCGAAGTTGTCGTTCAAAGCGAGATCGGTCTGCGCCCGGCTCGATTCGATCCACACTTCCAAAGCCGTGTAGTTGTCGCTGTAGAGGTTAGCCACGGAGGGATCCATACGCAGGAAAGAACTCAGATTCGCCGTTGAATCCTCGCAGCTACCGGCCGGACAGTCGCGCCCCACGGGTTGGGTATTACAAGTACCGCCGCCGCTGGTGCAGGTCGCAGCGGCGCCACTGGGCCGACAATCTATACCGTCGGCACTACCGGCAACGCAGATCTCGGCGTCACAAGGCAGGCCTGCGCGCGGACCACCAACGCAGCGGTAGACCAGGCTCGAAGTTACCGGAGGAATCGCCTCGGTGTCGAGACCGAGGTTGTTGAAGAAGCCCAGGCTGGAGCTGTTGATGTGGTTGATCTGTATGACCTGAGTCGCCGGATCGAAGTCACCCATGAAGGTTGCCGGCAACACGTCATAGGAGCCGTCTGAGGGAAAGCCCAGGCCTGGCAGCGAACTCGCGTCGCCCCAGTCGTAGGCGCCGCCGATGATCGAGGCAGGATCCACGGTCAAAGGCCACATGTTGTAGTGACCATAAACGAAAGTAGTCAGCTCGTTACTCGGGGCGACGGCCACCAGGCCGGTAGCACCGAGCGCCGCAATATCAGCCGTAATGTCGTGGACACTGTCGTGGTCGGTGGGCGCAAAGAAGTCGACGCCCTCGGCCAGCATCGAGATGATACGCCGCCTCACCGAGATGTTGCTGTCGGGGCTCTGGATCATGTGGACGTGAGTATCGATGGATACAAAACCTGTCGTATCCACTACCTGATTTACTGTAGCGTTGATGGTCTCGGTAACCCCCGCCGTTACGGTGATCGCTTGATCGAAAACATCGTACTCAGGACCGTGAGAGACAACTATGTGATAAGTCCCAGGCTCTAGCTTGTGGCTGCCGGTATCACCGGTTTGATCAGCAAACAAGTCGGTCCTGATGCCAAACACATCGTTGTCCTTCTCCTCGACCTCGTAGCCGAAGTAACGGCCGACACTGTCGATAAAGCCAACGATGCTGTCTACCGACATTGGATCGGGGCTTGCCTCAAAACCAACCACCGAAACCTTGCCGGCAATGGGGCTGCCGTTTTGGTCGGCGACGAGCACGCGAATGGCGCCTGTATCGGGCAAGTCTACGTCGATTAGCTCGGTCTTGCCGGCCTTGAGGTTGATGTTGTGCTTAGGAGAAGCAGAGGCTCCACCCTCAAAGGGCGTGCCCGGAGCACGGAAGTGCACCTCGTAGACGTCGGCGGGCAGGTAGGCCCGGTAGAAGCCATCGGCATCGGTAGTCGCGGCGCTGAAGATGTTGGCACAGGGCGAGCCGCTGATGCAGCGGTTGCCGCGGACGCCGCGGATAAAGGACACGGGGGGCGCGTCTCGAGGGCGCTCCCCTCGAGGATCT
>CAZPPZ010000097.1:0-11471 GCA_964588545.1 uncultured Myxococcales bacterium
TCAGCGACTCCGTCGCGCGCTCGACGCTCTGTAAGAGGTGGTCTGCGGGGGCGGTGCGGCCGGCCGGGCCGAGCGCGGCCAGGTCGCGGATGCGGCCCGGTGCCGCGAGCAGCGGTAAGCTGTGTCCCGAGGCCAGGCCGTCGACGATGATGAGGTCGAAGCCAGCATCTTCGTCGGTAGCGAGATCGCCGAGCCACGAGAGATACACCAGGTCTCTTATGCCCGGCGCGGCTGCGGCCACAGCCGAGAAACTGCGGCTGTCGAGCAGGCGTTGCGACAAGAAATTGAAACGCAGCAGCTTGGTAAGCAGGTGTCGCAGCGCACGGCGATGATCGATGACGAGGCGAATGACGCCGGCATCGAGCGTACTCGCACTCTCGGTGCCGGCTACTGCTTCAGCAAACTCCACCCGCGCAGTGCGCAGGCCACGTCGTGCCCCGGCGTCGGCAAGAGTTCGTGCCACCAACGATTTGCCAACTCCGCCTTTGCCGGTGATGTAGAAGATTGCTGCGCTCGGTTTGCTCATTGCTACGCTCGTTCAGCTTCAGCCGTTGTCTAGCAGATACGCCGCGTCACCGCTTTGCCTCGGTGTGCGGTGGGCTGTCGGGCGGCTTTGCAATACCTCTTGTGTCTACCCAAAATCTCGTTGTTGGCCGCGATATTCGCCAAGACGCTCTTACAACCAGGAGGCCCGCTTATCATGGCACGCTATATACTCGCACTCGATCAAGGGACGACCGGGTCCACGGTTATGGTTTTCGATGAGCGCGGCCGTGTTCGTGGGAGGGCCTACTCGGAGTTTACTCAACACTACCCCAAGCCGGCCTGGGTTGAGCACGATGCTGTGGAGATTTGGGAGGTAACCCGCAAGTTGCTCGCGCGGGCCTGCCGCAGCGCGGGGATCAGCAAGAATGACCTGACCGCGATCGGCATCACCAACCAGCGCGAGACGGTTGTGATATGGGAGAAGAGCAGCGGCAGGCCGATCCACAAGGCTATTGTTTGGCAGGACCGCCGCACCGCTGACCGCTGTGCGCGAATGACCTCCGAGGGCATGCTGCCGGAGATCCGCCGTAAGACGGGACTGCTGATCGATCCCTACTTCTCCGGTACCAAGCTAGCGTGGTTGCTCGACAACGTCCGCGGTGCCCGCCGCCGCGCGCTGCGTGGCGAGCTGGCTTTCGGGACCATAGACAGCTGGTTGATATGGAATCTTACCGGCGGTGCGGCGCACGTTACCGACTACACCAACGCGTCGAGAACCCTGCTCTTTAACATCCGTACTCTCAAGTGGGACAGCGCGTTGTGCGATGCCCTCGGCGTGCCGCGTGAGATGCTGCCCGAGGTACTGCCCTCGGCCGGAATTTTCGGCGAGAGCGCGCCCGGGGTTGTCGGTAAACGGCCAATCCCGATTGCTGGTGTTGCCGGCGATCAGCAAGCCGCGCTCTTCGGCCAGGCTTGTTTCGCTCCGGGGATGGTCAAGAACACCTACGGTACCGGATGCTTCATCCTCACCTACACTGGCGACAAGCTGGTCAGCTCCAAGAACAAGCTGCTTACGACGCTGGCCTGTTCGGCCCAGGGTAAGCCGGCTTACGCTTTGGAGGGTTCGGTGTTTGTTGCGGGCGCGGCGCTACAGTGGCTGCGCGATGGCCTGGGCTTGCTGCGCAGGGCGGCCGACAGCGAAGCCGCGGCCAAGAGAGTGGATTCTACGCTCGGCGCCTATTTGGTGCCGGCCTTTGCCGGCCTGGGAGCGCCTTACTGGGACCCCCATGCACGCGGAGCACTGGTGGGCCTGACCCGGGGGGTGGGCGCCGACCACGTCGTTCGCGCCACCCTGGAGTCGTTGGCCTACCAGAGCCGTGACATCGTCGAAGCCATGAGTGCCGACAGCGGGCGCAAACCACGTATTCTGCGCGTCGACGGCGGCGCTACGGCTAACGATTTTCTCATGCAGTTCCAAGCCGATATTCTCGGCGTAGCCGTTGATCGGCCGGAGATTACCGAGACTACCGCTGCCGGGGCGGCCTACCTGGCCGGCCTGGGTATTGGGATTTGGAAGAGCGGGCGTGACGTCGAAGCCGCCCGACGCTCACAAAAGATCTTCAAGCCACGCATGAAAGCATCCCGCCGCGCGGCCCTCTACGATGGCTGGAAGGCCGCGGTTGAGCGCGTCAGGAGCCACAGCGGTTGAATCCCCCAGGCTTCGTTGCTATAGATCCGCGCTTAGCACGCGAGGCATTTGTACAATGAAGGCAGGAATTCATCCCGAATATCAGACCGTTGAGGTCGTGTGCGCCTGTGGATCTAAGTTTTTCACGCGTTCAACGGCCGAGCGTATCCACGTAGAAATATGCGCGGACTGCCATCCTTTTTACACCGGGCAGCAGAAAATGGTCGATACCGCGGGTCGTGTCGAGCGTTTTCGTCGCAGGTACCAGAAGGCCGAAGCCAAGAGTTCCTAAAGCTTGTTGGTGCACACCAGCGTTTTGGGGCCGGAGCTTCGCTTGCGGCCTTTTTTTTTGTGTAATTTACGTCGTGCAGGCCTGTGTATAGGCGGATGGGAGTGCGGCAGCTAAGCTGAGCAGTACAGCGATGTTCGAGAAGCTCGATAAAGTCGAAGCGCGGTTTGCAGAGATCGAGCGGCAACTTACCCAGGAGAACGTTGCTGCTGACCGTGAGCGTTACGCCGAGCTGATGCGTGAGCATTCGGAGCTGGCCGAGGTTGTTGCTGCCTACCGTCACCGGCGCGATTTGGTCGAGCAGCACCAAGACGCGCTGAAGCTTCGCGAGGACGCCGATGCTGCGATTCGCGAGATGGCCGATGCCGAGATCGCTGATCTCGAAGCCGGCCTCAAAGAGACCGACGAGCGTTTGCAGCAGCTGCTCATCCCCAAAGATCCCAACGACCGGCGTAACGCCATTCTCGAGATCCGGGCCGGCACTGGCGGGGCCGAAGCAGGGCTGTTTGCCGCGGACCTGTTGCGTATGTACACGCGCTACGCGGAGCTGCAACGCTGGAAGCTAGAGCCGCTCAGCCTCAGTGCCAATGCCATGGGCGGCATCAAGGAATCCGTCACCCTGGTCAAGGGCACCGGTGTTTACGGCAAGCTCAAGTACGAGGGCGGTGTGCACCGTGTGCAGCGTGTCCCCGAGACCGAGGCCCAGGGGCGCATTCACACTTCGGCTTGTACAGTCGCGATCCTGCCCGAGGTCGAACAGGTAGACGTCAAGCTCGACGACAAGGACGTGCGGGTTGACGTCTATCGCTCTTCGGGACCCGGTGGCCAATCGGTAAACACCACTGATTCGGCCGTGCGTCTGACCCACATCCCCACGGGGGTGGTGGTGACTTGTCAGGACGAGAAGTCGCAGCACAAGAACAAGGCCAAGGCCATGAAGATCTTGTTGTCGCGCATCTATGAGGTCGAGAGGGCCAAACGTCATGCCGAAGAGGCAGCGGATCGTAAGGCCATGGTTGGCAGCGGTGATCGCTCTGAGCGTATCCGCACCTACAACTTTCCCCAGGGTCGCATAACCGACCATCGCATCGGTCTGACCATGTACAACCTCGAGGCCTTTCTCGCCGGCGATCTAGGCGAGATGGTGACGGCGCTAACGACCCACTTTCAAGCCCAAGCGCTCAAGTCTGAGGGTTCGGTGTGAGTGACACTGCCGCGTCGTCGTCCGGGCCACGGTTGTTGCTCGACTACCTCAACCTGGCGATCGAGTTCATCCAGTCCAAAGGTATAGATAACGCAAGGTTAGACGCCGAGCTGCTTCTCGCCGAGGCGCTCGGGCTGAGCCGGGTAGAACTCTATACAAACTACGACAGGCCCTTGTTGGCCAACGAGGTCGACGCTTTTCGTGAACTGCTGCGACGGCGTGCCGCGCGTGAGCCGGTGGCCTATATCCTCGGCCGTCGAGAGTTTTGGTCGCTCGATCTTCGTGTCGACCGCCGTGTCCTGATCCCTCGGCCGGAGACCGAGCTGTTGGTCGAGGCAGCGCTCAAGGCGGTCAACGGAGAGCTGTCGGATCGCAGCGAAGCGAGCCAGGTGCCGGTCATCGCTGATCGTGTTCTCGATATTGGTACCGGTTCAGGCGCGGTAGCCGTAGCGCTGGCTGTGGAGCTGCCCGAGCTTTCGCTGATGGCTACCGACACCTCAGCCGCGGTTCTTGAAGTCGCGCCAGGCAATGCCCGGCGTCACGGTGTCGCGGAGCGTATTGAGTTCCGTCATGGAGACCTCTTCGACGCGCTTGACGATGGCGAGTCGTTCGACGTGATCGTTTCCAACCCGCCTTACTGTCTCGAGAGTGAACTGCCGGGACTAGAGCCCGAGGTGCGCGAGTGGGAGCCGCTGGGTGCGCTCGTCGGTGGCCCCGAGGGCACCGAGATTGCTGCGCGTATCATCGATGGCGCGCCTCGCTACTTGAGCCCGCAAGGTTGGCTGCTGATCGAAGTGGGTACCCAGTCTGCTGCTGTGCGCTCGCTGTTCGAAGAGAGCGGCTGGCGATGCGTGCAGGTCTTTCGTGACCTCGCCGGACACGACCGAGTGTTAGCAGCGCAGCGTCCCGCGCGTGCGCGGGTCTGAGCTGAGTAGATATGGACAAGATCGTCATACGCGGTGGTCAGCGACTGTGCGGAGAAGTAACCGTGGCCGGTGCCAAGAACTCGGCCTTGCCTCTGATGTTTGCCAGCCTGCTCACCCAGCAGCCCTGTCGGCTTCATGGTGTTCCCGACGTCGCCGACATACACACCGCCAGACGTTTGCTCGTGACCCTCGGCGCCGAGGTTTCCGAACTCGTCGATGGTGAGATCGAGATCAACTGTGCCAAGGTTGATTGCTGGGACGCTCCTTATGATTTGGTACGCAAGATGCGTGCATCGTTCTTGGTGTTGGGACCGCTGTTGGCGCGGCTCGGGCGCGCCAGAGTGTCGCAGCCCGGTGGCTGTGCCATCGGTACCCGCCCGGTCGACATCCACATCGCCGGGATCCAGCGCTTGGGTGCCAAGGTCGATCAGCGCGGTGGTTATGTAGAGGTTCGTAGCGACCGACTCGAGGGCGGGCACGTGATCTTTGATTCGCCTTCGGTTGGCGCTACCGAGAACGTTTTGATGGCCGCAGCCTTGGCTCACGGATCCACGCGCATGGAAAATGCCGCGCGCGAGCCCGAGATAGTCGATCTTGCCGATGCACTGCGCTCGATGGGTGCCAACATCAGTGGTGACGGATCTTCGATTATCGAGATCGAGGGAGTCGAGCGGCTCGGGGCCATGGACCACACTGTCATCCCCGACCGTATCGCTGCCGGTACCTACTTGATAGCTGCGGTAATGACCCGCGGTGAGGTCTTGGTGCGTGGGGCCCGAGCGGCTGATCTGGGGACGCTGCTGGAGATTCTCGAGGCTTGTGGTGCGGCTTTGGAGATCGACGGGGATGCGGTGCGAGCCAGCGTTGAGTGCAGGCCGCGGCCCATCGAGCTCAGTACCGCGCCGTATCCCGGTTTTCCCACCGACCTCCAGGCCCAGGTCATGGCCATGGCCAGTATTGCCAGCGGTACCTCACGAATTAGCGAAACTATTTTCGAAAACCGCTTCATGCACGTTCCAGAATTGGTGAGAATGGGAGCTGATATAACTGTTTCTGGCGGCCATGCCGAGATCGTCGGTCAGGTGCGGCTCTCGGGCGCACCGGTGATGGCCACCGATCTGCGCGCAAGCGTGAGCCTGGTTCTTGCAGGACTGGCTGCTGAGCGGGAGACCGAAGTGTTACGTGTCTATCATCTCGACCGTGGTTACGAGAGGATCGAACATAAGCTGCGCGAGCTCGGGGCCTTAATCGACAGAGTGCCGGTAGGCGAGGGCTGAGGAGAAATCGATGTTGGACGTGTTAAGCGATGGCCGGCCTGGGGCGCGACAGCGCCTGGCCAAGCTCGCTGCCCGGCACAGCGGAGGCGCTGCGGTGGAGCGTCAGGTGTCATCGATAATACGCGCGGTACGGCGCGAGGGAGATGCTGCGCTACTGCGCTACACCAAGCGCTTTGACGGGGTCGCATTGACCCGTCGCGACTTTGTCGTCAGCCAACGCGATATCGACAAGGCTGTGGCCGCGGTGCCTGCGGCGACGCTGCGCGCTTTGAAAAAGGCGCATGCGCGTATCGCGAAGTTTCATCGTCATCAAGTAGATTCGGGCTACGACCAGCGTGAAGAGGGTATCCGTGTTGGCATCCGGGTGGTGCCGCTCGCACGGGTCGGCGTTTATGTGCCCGGCGGCCGTGCGGCCTATCCTTCGTCGGTGTTGATGAACATCGTCCCGGCAAGAGTTGCCGGCGTCGACGACATCACCGTGGTCACGCCACCGTCGCCACAGGGCATCAGCCCCGAGGTGCTCGCCGCGGCACGCATAGCCGGTGCGGATCGCGTGCTGCGGGTAGGTGGTGCCCAGGCGGTGGCCGCGCTGGCCTACGGAACCCAGAGCATAGCGCGTGTAGACAAGGTGGTTGGGCCTGGCAACGTGTTTGTCGCCACCGCTAAGCGGCTGGTGTTTGGTGCGGTTGGTATCGATATGATTGCCGGCCCCAGCGAGGTCTTGATCCTTGCCGATGGTTCGGCCAGAGCGTCGCTGGTGGCGGCCGATATGCTCGCGCAAGCCGAGCACGATCCGCAGGCGGCGGCGCTTTGTATATCGACCAGCCGACGTTTGGCCGAGGGAGTGGCGCTGGAACTCGAGCGGCAGCTGGCCGAACTGCCCCGGCGCTCGGTGGCGGCCCGGTCGCTTCGGCGCTACGGCAGTATTGTCGTGGTGGATTCGCTTGATCGCGGAGTCGAACTCGCCAATCAAATCGCTCCCGAGCACTTAGAGTTGTTCATCCGCAAACCACGGCGGCTTCTGCCTTCGATCCGTAATGCTGGGGCGGTGTTCCTCGGCGAGTACAGTAGCGAACCCCTGGGTGATTATGCTGCGGGTCCCAATCACGTACTGCCGACGGGGGGCTCGGCACGCTTTTCGTCGCCGCTGGGTGTGTATGATTTCGTCAAGCGTATGAGTATCATCGAAACCACTCGCGGTGGGTTAGAGCGGCTAGCGCCAACGGTCGAGCGGTTGGCGGCCAGCGAGGGGCTAGATGGTCACGCCCGAGCGGTGAGTCGCAGACGATCCGATCAAGGAGCCTAAGGTGGCGGTAGCGAAGAAGAAGACGCGATCCAAGCGCAGCAAGGGGCGCAGTGCCGAGGTTCGCCGAGACACCGCAGAGACTTCGATTCGAGTTGGTTGCAATCTCGATGGTCAGGGTCGTACCAGCATCGACACCGGTATAGCCTTCCTCGACCATATGCTCGACGCACTCGGTCGTCACAGCCTCATTGATCTTGAAGTAAAGGCGCGCGGCGACACCCACATCGACGACCACCACACGGTTGAAGATATAGCGCTGGCTATCGGCCAGGCGCTCGATCAGGCGTTGGGGGAGAGGGCGGGGATCGTCCGCTTTGGTCACGCGGAAGTCCCGCTCGATGAGGCTCTGGTCGCGGCAACGGTCGACCTGGGTGGCCGACCATTCATGGTCTACGACGTCAAGATTCGTCATCACCGTGTTGGCGATTTCGAGATCGAGTTAGTCAATGATTTCATGCAGGCGCTGATGACGTCGGCAAAGATGAATCTCCACCTTACCAAGCGCTATGGCCGTAACCCTCACCACATCATCGAGGCGACTTTCAAAGCCCTGGCGCGTGCGCTTCGTACTGCGGTTGCCATCGATGCTCGGGTCAGAGGTGTACCCTCGACCAAAGGTACGCTAACCAAGTAGATACCTAGCGATGATTGCTCTTATTGACTATGGAATGGGAAATCTGCGCAGCGTAGCCAAGGCACTCGAGCACGTTGGTGCGGAGGTCTCGGTTACTGCTGATGCGGCAGCCATTGCTTCCGCCGATGCGGTGGTGCTTCCCGGCGTAGGCGCCTTCGGGCGCTGTATGGAGAACCTCGAGAGCGCGGGGCTGTGCCGAGTGGTTCGTGACGTCGCGGCGTCGGGGCGGCCGTTTTTGGGGATCTGTGTTGGCATGCAGATTCTCTTTGAAGAGAGCGACGAATTTGGTCGAGTTGGTGGACTGGGGATACTGCCCGGTCGGGTCCGTCGCTTTTCACCCAGCGATGGACAGCTCAAGGTCCCGCACATGGGCTGGAACACCATCAAGATAGTTCGGCGACCGCCGCTGCTGCGGGGGGTCGCCGACGGTGCCTATCTGTACTTTGTGCATTCGTACTACGTAGAAGCCGGAGAAGGTGCCGAGACCGTTGCCACCACCACCGAGTACGGTGTCGAGTTCGTATCGAGCGTGTGGCGAGGCAACATCTTCGCTACCCAGTTCCATCCCGAGAAGAGCCAGGCGATAGGCCTGCGCGTATACGACAACTTCGCCGCTCTTGCCGCTGGCTGGGATGGTAGTGCATGATAGTTGTTCCCGCCATAGACATCCGCGCTGGCAGGTGTGTTCGTTTGGTCCAGGGTGACTATGCCCGCGAGACCGTTTTCAGCGATGATCCAGCGGCCATGGCTGCGCGTTGGGTCGCCGAGGGGGCGCGGGTAATCCACCTAGTTGATCTCGATGGCGCCCGTTCCGGGCGAAGCGACAACCGTAACGCGGTTGACGCCATCGTCGCCGAAGTCGCGCGCCTGAGCAGTGAGGCTGGTGGGGACGATCGAGTGTGTCTGGAGCTTGGCGGCGGCATCCGCGATTTGGATACGGTGGAGCACTGGCTCAGCAGGGGCATCGACCGCGTCATTCTCGGAACCGTCGCGGTTGCCGAGCCCGAGATCGTCAGCCGCGCCGCCGATTGTTTTCCCGGCCGTGTCTGGGTTGGTATCGATGCGCGCCGCGGCAAGGTGGCCGTATCCGGGTGGACCGAGGGTACCGCGGTGCAAGCCGACGCACTCGCGCGCGATGCGCAGGAGCGCGGTGCAGCTGGAATCATCTACACCGACATCGACCGCGACGGTACCGGCAACGGTGTCAATGTTGAGGCTACGGCGGCGCTGGCCGAGGTCCTGAGTATTCCGGTTTACGCCTCCGGCGGGGTCAGCTCGGTCGAAGATATCAGGGGCTTGGCCAGGGCTGGTGAGCGGCGTATTGCGGGCGTAATCGTCGGCCGTGCTCTATACGACGGCGCGGTAACACTGGCCGAGATGTTGGCGGCTGCGTAATGCTTACCAAGCGAATCATACCTTGCCTCGACGTAAGAGACGGGCGTGTCGTCAAGGGCGTGAATTTTGTTGGGCTCCGCGATGCTGGCGATCCGGTTGAATGTGCGGCGCGCTACGATGCCGAAGGTGCCGACGAACTGTGCTTTCTCGATATAACCGCGAGCCACGAGAAGCGTGGAATCATACTCGACATCGTTGCCCAGACCGCTGAAGAAGTTTTTATGCCGCTGACGGTTGGCGGTGGCGTAAAGGCCGAGGATGATATTCGTGAGTTGCTCAAGGCGGGAGCTGACAAAGTGGCGATCAACACCGCGGCAGTTCTTGACCCCGACTTTGTTGCGGCTGCGGCGCGTCGTTTTGGCAGCCAGTGTACGGTGGTGGCTGTGGATGCGCGTGCTCGTCACTACGATGGCCATGGCGGCCAAGCTCGCGGCGATAGCGAAGCTCCGCCATGGGCACAGAGCTACCCCGAGCTGCTGGTGGATCCGAGTACCCACTCAGGCTGGGAAATCTACACTCACGGTGGACGACGGCCTACCGGGATCGACGCGATTCGCTGGTGTCGACGCATGGAAGAGTTGGGTGCTGGTGAAATTCTTCTCACCAGTATGGATCGTGACGGCACTCGCGGAGGTTACGACATCAAGCTCACCAGCAGCGTCTCGGATGCCGTGGGTGTTCCGGTAATAGCCTCGGGAGGCGTTGGCAGCCCCGAGCACCTTCTCGAGGGGCTTACCGCGGGTAAGGCTGACGCGGTGTTAGCCGCCTCGATATTTCACTACGGCGAATACTCTATAGCCGAGTGCAAGTATTTTCTGGCCAGCCACCACGTTTCTGTGCGTCGTGATCCAGCCCAACGCTGAAGCGTCAGATCTTGACGGTGATGATGGGCTTGCTGCCGTCCCAGTTCTTGGCGGCGTCGCGAATAGCCCCGAAGAGTTCCCCCTTGCGTCCACTGATGTCGCTTAGTTCTATTACCGTGCCCGGATGGGCTTCGGTCTGGTAGTAGACAAAGCGACCGTCATCACCCACCTTGCCCGACTGGCCTATCTCATAGCCTAGCTTTGCCAACCGCTCGAGATCCTCATCCATGCTCTTGGTCCAATAGGCGACGTGCTGAAGCCCCTCTCGGCCGGCGGCGAGAAAATCGCGGTACATCGACGGCTCATCGTTGAGCTGTTCGATCAGCTCGATCTGCAGGTCGCCGCTGTTTGCCAGCGCGATTGAACACGCACAGCCTGAGGGCTCACCCATGTAGCGAAAGTCTTCGATAGGAGCCTTCTCGACAAAGAAAAACGGGCCAACACCTAGCCGCTTCGTCCAATGCTCCATCGCTGCTGCTATGTCGCTCACCACATAGCCATTCTGACGTATCTCTCCGAAGATGCGGCTCATACTTATCCTCCCTAGCAAACTCGAGTTTTAGCCTACACAGCCGCCGGTGTTGCTTCCAGCCCACGCTCAGTGCTCGAGCCGCTGTAGCGAGGGCAGGGGCTTGCGCCCGAGTTCTTCGAAGGTACGGCTGTGGAGGCTGTGCAGACAGTCCTCGATGCGCTCACGGGTAGCCTCGGTGCCGATGCGTTGGGCCTCACCGGGGTCGCACAGCGGCCCCGCGACTTCTACGCGGAGCTTGGAGAATGGCAGTGGGATCATCGTTCTGTCCCAGGTCTTGAGATACCAGGCCCGATTGGAAACGAACTTGATGCAGTAGACCGAGGCCCGGGTCCTTGCCGCGATTACCGCTACACCCGGCTTGATCGCGCCTGCGGGACCGCGCGAGCCGTCGGGAGTGATAGCGATGATAACGCCCCCGTGGCCGCGCGCGGCAATCTTCTTAGCTGCGGCCGCAAGCGAGGCGATCACCGGCACTTGGCGGCTGGCTCGCGAACTCGATCCCCCGCGGGCTACTTGGAAACCGAAGCGTTCGAGTGTCGAAGCGATGACGTCCCCCGCGTCACCGACGCTGGCTACGGTTACCAGCTGACGCCAGCCAATAAAAAACATCGGCAACGCGAATATGTCTTGGTGGAGTAGCGCCAGCGCGATGGTCTCACCGTTGCCACAGACCTCGGTGAGCCGGGTAACGGCCGAACGGTCAACGCGGCTGGTGGCGATTACCAGGCGCATATAGGCGAGGTAGATGGTCGGCACCAAGCTTGACAGCAGGCGCAACCCGCGCTTCTTCAGGCGACGCCGGATTGGGAGTTCGGCCGTGAGCGGTTGCGCAGGCAATGCTAGCTTTGATCCCCGCTCGCAAGAGCCCGGCA
>CAZPPZ010000098.1:0-11431 GCA_964588545.1 uncultured Myxococcales bacterium
GTTGATTTTGCTCAATATCGGAGTTCGTCCCGAACTCCGATATTGAGCAAAATCAACTACTTAGAAGACGGACTTATCCCCCTTACTGGGTTAGGCGGGTGAGGATGCGCGAGGCTAGTTTGGCGAATACGCCCTCGAGTTCTGCGGCCGATGGGGCGAACAGCATCTCGCCCTCGGGCTGCGAAGCGCTGACTTGGCCTCTCTCGTTTGACAAGCGGCGTAGCAGTGCGAGGTCGGGCTGGGACTGGGGCGACGCGTAGGGGTTTCCGAGTGCGACCGCGTAGATGGTGTAGCCGGCACTACGAATGGCGGTTGCCCACTCCTCGGTTTGTGCGATCGATACTGCGGTAATGTTGGCGTTGCTGACGCGCCGGCCGTCGGGGAGACGGATAGGCATTGGTGAGCGGGTGTAGGGTGGTGCCAGCCGAATCGATCCGCCGCGCGACCAGCCGATTACTCTGCGGCCGGCGCCTATCTCGTAGAGTCGGCGGTTTAGCGAGACTGCGCCCACGTAGCAGTGGGGGATGCCGTCGCCGTCGCCGTCGCCAACGTTGCGCATTCCCTGGCAGTTGTTGGTGCCCTCATCCATCCACAGACTGTCGGTAAATGCTGTCGGTCGGCCATCGGTGAACAGCACCACTATCTTTAGCGAAGTTGTGCGCTGCGGTGCATTGTCCATCTGCTGCTTGGCCAGCCTGAGGCCATCATCCATGTTGGTCCAACCACCACCGCGTAGCCGATTGATGATATTAGTGCCGGTGGCCTTGAACTGCTTCTGCAGTGGCATTAACTCTTGCGCGATCGTCATGTAGCTGACCATGCCGACTCGGTCGATGCGGTCGTCGAAGGCGTTGACGAAGCGCTTGGAAGCCTCCTGCATGTCATCAAACACACGGGCGCTGACCAGCGAGCCTGATATGTCGAGTACCAAGCTCAGGTCGAGCGGGTAGCGAGTGGCTTCGGCCATGTGATCCACCGAGATTTCGGTGGTGCCGATAATCCGCGAGAATAGCGTTGGTGCTTGGGTGCGCCCGGAGACTCGAACACGCACGGTGTCGGTCGAAGGTGAATCGATGTTTACCGAGAAGCTCGCGTTGATCGGCGTGTCGCTAAAGGCGAGATTGGCGCGGGCAACCGAATCGATGATCTGACGCATGGCCACCGTGCCCTTGCCGGTGTTGAAGGCGCCAGCCAGGGCCCCGGCGTCGACAGCCTTGGTAAGCCCCGATGAGGCCACGTAGGAGATGCCCAAGTCGACGGCCATGCTGGTCATCAGGAATAGCGCGGCAAGTGAGACGGTGAACAGCGCCAGGATCGAACCTCGCTGCTCATTGGGTGGTTGCGCTGTGTTTCTCATCGTGGGGTGACCTCATCAGAAGAAAGCTGCGTCGTAGATCTGCTCGGGAAAGAGTGCGAGTCCCAGATTCGACAGCGAGAACAGTGGTGCGAATGGCGTGGTGATCTCTACCGCCGTGATGACCACACCATCGGGTAGCTCGGCGATGTGTGGTATCTGGGCATAGCCGTTTACGTGCCCCACCTTACTTGCACCTGTGCCGAAGCCATTGCTCTGCTGCTCGTAGACGAACGGCCGCGGGTCGTTGCGGCTGCGTCGGCGAATGCGGCTGATTACCACACTGGCGCTGCCCGAAACGTCGACGGTGTCGTTGGCCCAAGTCATGGCGGCTAGAGCCTGCTCGGAGTTGGCACCGCGTGATACCAGGTTGGCGCCTTCACGGGTTAGGTCGGACAGTGTCTGGCGTGCATAGATCACCCGCGAGAGGTCTGTGGTGCCGAGGAAGAGGATCAACAGAAAGGGTAAGAGGATGATGAGTTCGGTCAGCCCGGTTCCTCGTTGATAGTTGCGTGCAGCACTGATGGACTTCACGAGCGATTTCTCCCGGCTAGCGAGGCTGCATTGCCGCCGTTGCCTGCAGCTATGGAGTCGAACTCCTCGTTGCGGAAGCTGGTGGTGCAGGTGAAGGTAAGCAGGCCATCGGGAAGTACGGTGTCTATGTAAGGCGCGAGAAGCTTGACGGTGTGGCTTACGCGTACGGTGACCACATCGCCGGGCCCGCCAGCGCCACGGTGAAAATTCCCGGCGCTATCGATTGCAGCGATTTCAACCTCACTCTCACTTACTTGGATTCCGCTGAGCTCGCGGATACGCCTGATAATCGACGCTTCACGCGAGAGGTAATGTCCGGGGGAACTGAGGTCTTCGAGGCTGTTGCCGGTAATCGCGAAACGCGTGGATTGACTGACCGCATGCTTGAGGTTGGAGCGGTAGTAGAGCACTCGGCCAAAATCGAGGATTCCGATCGTGACCATCATGAATATCACCGCGCCCATAGCGGTCTCGACCGTTACTGAACCGCGTTGACTGTTTTTCCACCTGGCCATCGTTGCCGTTCCCCTTGAGCCTGTGCTGCAACTTTCGTACCTATGCTTGGCCTAGGCTGCTACAGCGCTCGGGGACTAGGCGGTGCACTGCGGCGGGGCAGTAGCGGCCCAATTGCTGAGATCGCCGTCTAGCCGATGCCATGTTGGCTGCTGCGCTATCTGCACCGACGCGTCAATGCGTTGACTGAGTGGCGAGGTCACGACGCTTGAGCGAGGGCTGCGCCCTGGCGCGCTTGCCGCAGATTCTCCCGTGTGTTTTTTTGGGATCCTCGCCGGGCTGAGAAATCGTGAACACCAGTCGATCAATACCACTTGCCGCGGTCGTCTCGGTCTCCGAGGCAGAGCTTGCGGATTTCGAAGCGCGAGTCCGCAAAGCCTTGGTCGGTGCCGACGACGGCGGCATCGAGATCCTAGGTTACGGCGAGGTTTCGACCGTACTGGCGCTCGACTCGGCGGCCGGCCCGAGAGCCTGTAAACGTCTGGCAGCACTCCCGGGAAAATCTGCGGCTTTGGCCTACGCCGAGGTAATCCGCTTATATATTGATAGGCTTGAGGCCAGTGGTGTAGCGGTTGTCGATACCGATATCCGCATTGTCGAGGCAGACGACGGCGAGTGCGCGGTTTATTGCATACAGCCGAGTATAGAAGCGGCCGCGTTCGGTCCCAACTACATCCGCCACCTTGATGAGTCGGCGGCGTTGCGAGTGTTCGATTCTATACTCGATCTGCTGGTTGGGGCGGTTAGTGAAACGCTTGCGCCTGATGGCCAGCTGTCGAACTGGGTGTTCATCGATGGCCGGGCCTATTACACCGACATCAGCTCGCCCTTCATCCGTGCGGATGAAGGCCGTGATCTGCTCGATTGGAGTCATCTGCTGCGTGCTTTGCCTGCGCTGCTGCGCCCGCCGCTGCGGCGTTGGGTAATGCCCAAGCTGCTCGACAAGTACTACACCATGCACGGCCAAGTTCTGGATTTTCTCGGCAACTTGCAAAAGGAGCAGCTCGAAGGCTTGATCCCGGTGTTCCTCGAGCATGCCAACACCAAGCTAGGTTTTACTCCGAAGATCAGCGCCGAAGAGGTGTCGGCCTATTACCGCGACGATGCTCGTACCTACGCGTTTTTATTGTGGGCGCGCCGCGTAGACAGGTGGTGGCAGCGCCGTATACGCCGACGCTGTTACCCCTACTTTTTGCCGCCACCGATCGAACGCAACCTGTGAAACAAGGAGCTTAACCATGGATCTGGCCTTTAGTGAGGAGCAGCAGCGGTTTCGCGGCGAGGTGCGCGCTTGGATCAATTCCAATCTTGAGCGTAGCTGGAGCGAGGTGTTGCGTGATCCAGCCTTCGGCGAGGCTGAGTTGGTAGAGTTCCGCCGCGAGTGGCAGAGAAAGCTCAATGCGGCGGGATACCTGGGGATGGCCTGGCCGCGCGAGTGGGGCGGTCGCGGAGCCAGTGGCGTAGAGGAAGCCATCCTTGCCGAAGAGTTGGCCAGCGCCGACGCTCCCGAGACTCCCAACGTGCTCGGGCTGAGTCTCTGTGCCCCGGCTCTGATCCATCACGGTAGCGAGGAACAGCGACGCCGTTACATTCCGGCCATGCTCAACGCCGATGAGATCTGGTGCCAAGGCTTCAGTGAGCCTGGTGCTGGTTCCGACCTGGCCTCGCTTCGCCTGCGCGCTGAGATTGACGGCGACCACTTCGTCGTCAACGGGCAGAAGTGTTGGACGACGCTCGGGCCGTTCTCCGACTGGATCTTTGTACTGGCACGCACCGACCCCGACGACCGCTACGGTGGCATTTCCTTCCTGCTAATCGACCTCAAGAGCGAAGGGGTGGAGGTGCGACCGCTCAAGCAGATAACCGGAGAGAGCGAGTTCGGCGAAGTGTTCTTCGACAACGTGCGCGTCCCTCGCGAAAACCTCGTTGGTGAGATCGGCCAGGGTTGGAAGATCGCCATGACCGTACTTGGCTACGAACGCGGTTCTCAGTCGCTTCAGTGGGCCGCCCATCTGCGCGAGAGCCTGCGTGTTCTGGTCGAGAGCTGCCGAGAGCTCGGCCTGGATGACACTGCTACACGCGCCAAGCTCGCGCGCCTGGTGGTTGAGTGGCAGGTCTTCTACTCGAATGCCTTCCGTAGTCTGGCCAACATGGCCGATGGCAAGGCGCCTGGCCCCGAGTCGTCGATCGAGAAGCTGTTTTGGAGCGAGTATGATCAGCGGCTTCGCAAGACCGCCTTGGAAATTCTCGGCCCAGGCGCGCAGCTGCGGCGCTACAACCGCCACGCCCGTGGCGAAGTCGATTGGGCGCGCAGCTATCTGTATTCGCGAGCCGAGACTATTTTCTCGGGGTCTTCCGAGATCCAACGCAACATCATTGCCAAACGTGTACTACAGCTTCCGCAGGGGTAACTAATGAAGTTCGATCTTTCTGAGGATCAAGAGTTGCTGAGATCGGCGACTGCCGATTTTCTGGCCAGTGAATGCCCGCTCGAGCAGGCTCGGCAAATCGCTGAGGAGCCCGGCGAAGGCTTCTCGCGCGGTGTTTGGAAGAAGCTCGCCGAGCTAGGATATATAGGCCTGCTCGTTGCTGAAGACCGAGGCGGGCAGGGTATGGGTCCGGTGGAGCTCGCAGTGGTTTGTCACGAGATGGGCAAGCTCTGCGCGCCGGGTCCTTATTTGGATGTCGTCATAGCCGCCAAGGTTATAGAGCTCGTTGGCGGTAACGAACAGCTCCTCGCCGATATCATCGCCGGCGATGCGATCGTGGTTATTGCCAGTGCTGACCGCATCTGGTCCCACGAGCAAGCTAGCATTGCTTATAGCGACGGCGTTTTGAGTGGAACCAAGTACTTCGTTCCCTTTGGTGCCTCGGCCGACCGTATGTTGGTAAGCGTGGGGCCTGATCTCGTAGTGGCCGAGGGGCCCTTCGCCACTCAAGCGATGGAGACCTTCGAGGAATCCTCGCGTTTTGTCGAAGTGACGTTTGACGGGCCAGCCAACAGAGTTGCCGAGCGTTCGCTGCTAGAGCTAGTTGCCGACCTATCGGCTCTGGGTGCCGCGGCGCACGCTTTGGGGTTGTGCGAGAGTGCCATGGCGCGGGCAGTGGCCTACTCGCGTGAGCGCGAAACCTTTGGCAAACCTATTGGCGTCTACCAGGTTCTCCAGCACCGAATGGCCGATATGCTGATGCGCACCGAGTCGAGCCGTGCGGTGGTCTATCGAGCTGCCTGGGCTGTGGCCAACTCGGTGGCAGATGCCACCATGGTCGCCTCGGCGGCCAAGGCCTACGCAGTGGAATCGGCGCAGCAGATCGCCGAGGATACCTTGCAGATTCACGGTGGTAACGGCTTTACCTGGGAGTACGACGTCCACTGCTTTCTCAAGCGAGCATTGACGCTTGGGCGTAGCCACGGAGCTACCGAGCTCGTCTCGGAGCAGGCCTTGGTCGCCTTCGAGCGAGGAGTCTGAGCGACGATGTCTGGGTTTCCTGGATTCCCGCGTGACTTCTTGGGCTTCGTGCGTGAACTGAGCGCCAACAACAACCGTGAGTGGTTTGCCGAGAACAAGGATCGCTACAAGCTCAGCGTTGTTGCGCCGATGAGCGATTTCATCTCGGCCATGGATTCTCGCTTGGCCAAGGTCTCGGATTGTTTTGTTGCTGATCCCCGCCCCAACGGCGGTTCGATGTTTCGCATCTATCGTGACGTGCGTTTCTCCCACGACAAGCGACCATATAAGGAACACGTGGCCTGCCACTTCCGCCACATCTCGGGCAAAGACGCCCACGCCCCGGGTTTCTACTGTCACTTCGAGCCCGACGAGGTGTTTTTCGGCGGTGGCATCTGGCGCGGGCCGACCCCGGTCCTCAATGATATTCGCGCCGCGATCGACGCCGATCAGCAGGGATGGAAGAAAGCTACGCGGACTGCGGCCTTCAAGCGGCGTTTCGGCGGAGTAACCGGAGATGGTCTCAAGCGTCCGCCTCGAGGGTTCGATGAAGATCACCCCTTTATTGAAGATCTAAAACGCAAATCGTTCTTCGCCGTTCAGCACGTTGATGCGGACCTGGTCTGCAGCAAGGATTTTATACGCGAAGTCGAGCGGGCCTTTGTTGCGCTGTCGCCGATGATGGCGTTTCTCACCGAAGCCATCGGTTTGAGCTATTCGCTCGACGAGTGATCATGAAAGAGTCGATACATATCGAGAGAGATGGTGGTGTTGCCAGCCTGGTTCTTGACGACGCGCCCAACAATGCCATCTCACTGGCGATGGTTGATAGTCTAGAGCGCCTGGTGGCTGAGCTCGGCGATGATGCTGGCGTACGTGCCATAATTATTACCGGGAGCGGTGATCGGGCGTTTTCGGTAGGGGCGAACATCAAAGAGTTCGGTGTTGCCATCGAAAGTATCGGCCTGGAGCGTTTCATCGCGCAGCGTTTGGCGGTGATCGCGGCGATCGAAAATCTCGGCAAACCCGTGATAGCTGTGATAAACGGCCTGTGTATTGGCGGTGGTCTTGAACTGGCGCTGGGTTGTCATTTTCGCCTGGCAAGCTGTGGCGCACGTATGGGACTGCCGGAGATCGAGCTGGGTATTGTCCCGGCCTGGGGCGGAACTCAGAGGTTGACGCGTACGGTCGGGCGCGCCCATGCGCTGGACATGATGCTGCGCGCCAAGCTAATCGAGGCCGACGAGGCTTTGGCTATAGGCTTGGTGAACTCGATTCATCCCCCCGACGAGCTTGGTGCGGCCGCTCGTGCGCTTGCCGGCGAGTTGGCGGCGAAGGCCCCGCTGGCGGTGGCCGGGATTCTCAAAGCCGTGGTTGGCGGTGGTGAGCTGAGTTTGCGCGAAGGCTTGGCTATAGAGATGGAGGCGGTGCTCACCACCGGCTCCAGCAACGACTCGCGTGAAGGTATCTCAGCTTTTCTCGAAAAGCGTCGCCCGCGTTTTCGCGGGGACTAAACCCGGTCGAATTTGGGGTCGCGCTTTTCTACGAACGACATTACCCCTTCGCGAAAATCCGGCCGCTTGAAGCTTTCGATCATCAGTCGGATCGCGTCTTGTTCCGCCGGCCCGAGCCGTTCGCTTAGCTGCTCGTAGACCTGCCGTTTCATTATCATCATCGACGCCGGTGAGCAGTTCCGAGCCAAGTCGTCGACGTACTCGCAGACAAAGCTCATGAGTGAGTCTGACGGCAGCACGCGGTTGACCAGGCCGAGGCGATAGGCTTCTTCGGCATCGACACGGCGGGCGGAGAACAGCAGGTCGAGCGCGTGGGCGGGGCCTACCAGGCGGGGCAGCAGCCACGCCAGTCCCCACTCAGCTACCAGGCCACGGCGAGAGAACGCGGTGGTGAACAGTGCTGTGTCCGAGGCGAATCTAATGTCACACGCCAGCGCGATGGGCACCGCCATGCCGGCTATCGGCCCGTTGATCGCCGCGATTACCGGTTTGCGTACTGAGAGCAGGTAGGTGTAGGTGCCGCGGAAGTCCTCGTCGGCCTCGGGGTCTCCAGGGCTGGCGTCGGCGAGTTCAGCGGGGACGGCATCGAGTTCGCCGCCGGCACTGATATCCTGCAAGCCCTTTAGGTCGGCTCCGGCACAAAAACCACGGCCTGCTCCGGTGATGACGATTGCGACCACGCGCTTGTCGGCCTCGGCGGCGGCTACTGCGTGTTTGACCTCGGCACCCATGCGGTTGGTCCAAGCGTTTAAGGCCTCGGGGCGGTTAAGTTTGATCGTGGCCATAGGGTCGGTGACGTCATAGAGGATTTGTTCGTACATGGGTTACTCCGCAGTGGCAGGCAGTCGCGACAAGTCTCAAGTCAGCGCATTCTCTAGTGTCGGCGCTTCTTGTTCAAGCCTCGTCCGCGTTGCTGGCCGATCCGCCAGAGCGCAGCTCGTCGACGATGAGAACCGTGGCTGGTAGGGTTACCAGCGAGCCAATCAGCGAGCCCAAGAGGATTATGGCGGTGAGGATGCCGAAGAGCTGACTCTGAGTAAGCCCAGAAAATCCAAGCACGGCAAAACCCAGGCACAACACGATGCTGGTAAACAGAACAGGCCGCCCGACGATGGCCACGGCCTCGCCTATGGCCTCGGCAGGAAGCCGCCCACGCGCGCGCAAGCGCAGGTAGCGGGTGAGCATGTGGATGGCGTTGTCCACGGCGATACCCAGCGCGACGTTTCCCATCATCGCCGGCATGGTGCCGAGTGCGGTGTCCATCCAGCCGGTCATGCCGACTACGAACAGGATCGGCAGTGCGCCGGGTATCATCGCTAACAGACCGTGGCGAAGACTGCGCAGTAGCACGATCATCATCAGCGCGACGGCAACGAAAGCCACGGAAAAACCGAGAAGCATTCCGCTAAGCATGTGCGCCTCGACGTCGTGATAGAGAATCATCAGGCCGGTAGGCTTGGCGTTGATCGACGAAAAGCTTGCGGCTGCGCTGCGGGCGTTGCGGATCAATTCGTCGTGACCACGCCCGTTCGACATGCGTGCCCGCGCGGTCAGCCGTCCTCTCGAAAAATCGAAGTTTACAAAATCGTAGAACTCTCCGTCGGGGGCGTCGAGTTCGTACATCAGCAGGTACTGGCCCACCGCTTCGCGGCTGTCAGGAATAGTCTCATAGCTCGGGTCCCCGCCGTGGAGGGTGCGGTTCATGGCCTTGATGAAATCTACTGGCGAAACGCTCTGTTCAACCCCGTCGACCGAGTCGAGCCTGGCCTGCATGGCTTCGATATCGTGGAGCACCTCGAGGCTCTTGATCGGCTCATCTCCAGCCGCACTGTGCTGCGTGTCTATTAGTACATCGACGGTGTAAACTCCGCCGATACGGTTCTCGACGAAATCGGTTGCGACGATTACCGGGTCGTCGCGCTGTAGGTAGTCGTACCAGTTGGCCGAGGTATGGATGCGCGGAATACCCGCAATGCCGACTGCCAGTATCAACACGCTAGCCCCAAGCATCAGGGCTCGATGTGCAGAGACGAAGCGAAACAGCCGTGCCGTCAAGCGGTTGCTCATCCCGGCGTCGCTGATGGTGTGGAGCTGGACACGTGGCGCCCGGACGATGACGAGAAGTGCGGGCACGGTGATGAAGGTTGCGGCCAACGCGAGCATGGTGCCGATCGCAGCGAACAGACCAAACTCGCGCAACGGGGCAACGTGGATGAGCTGAAGCGCGCAAAAACCCAGGGCAGTGGTCACACTGGTGAAGACGCAGGGGACAAAAACCGAGCGTGTAGCAGCAGTGATGGCGTCATTCTTGGGGCGACCATGCGCGAGTTGCTCCTGGTACTCGCTCAACAGGTGGACCGAGTCGGCCACACCAACCGCGAGCAGCACCACCGGGAGTATCGCCGAGACCACGTTCATGGTGTAGCCGGTCGCGACGATGGCGCCGAAGGTCCATATTACCGCGGCCACCACCGTAACCGATGGCACCAGCACGCCGAGTAGGCTGCGGAAGAGCAAGCCCAGGGCGACGACGAAGATCACGCCCATCATCGGGATGAGTACGATCTGGTCGTGGATCATGACGTGGAACAGCGCGAACTGGAACATCACGCCGCCGGTCAGATGGAACGTTCCGGGTTCCGCGTCTAGCACGGCACGGATGTCTTTGATGGTTTGCCAACGGCGCTCTAGATGCTGGGGGTTGTCGATGCGGTTGATGGTGAGGATGATCGCCGCGGTCTTGCCATCGCTGCTGGCGAGGCTGTTCTTGTATAGTGAATCGGTGGCGAGCTTAGTGAGAATGCGATCGCGCTCGGCTGGAGAAAGCGGCGGCTCGATCAGCTGCCCGACTTCGAGCGCGGCGTCGTCACTGCGGATCTCTTCGAGCGTTGTCAAGCTTTTTACCTCGACAATGCCCTCGATCTCGGCGAGCGCATCGGTCAAGCGTCTCGACAGCTCGAGGCTGCGGTCGCTGAGTATGCCGTCGGGGGTGGCATAGGCGACGATTATGTACTCGTCGTTGTGGAATTCCTGTCGGTAGTCGTAGTAAGCCTGAAGCCCCGGATCACCCTCGATCAGCCACATCTCTATCGAGTTGTCGACGCGCAGCTGAGCAATTTCGACCAACGACGCCGCCGTCAGCGCCAACGCCATGGCGAGCACGATCCAGGGGTGGCGAATGATGAAGCGCAGTGCGTGCATCAAATAGTCCGCGCAGCCAGGCCGCGGCTTCGGCCGCGTACTCTATGCTAATGCCCCTATGGTTGGAACTGTTTAGGTGCGGGTTGCACCTCTAAGGTGCAGCGACTAGTTTTATCGCCCTCTAAGTTCGTTTGAGTTCAAGATTTGCGTTCGCCTTGGATATGGCAGAGCGCATCGGAGACAGCCAATGGCAAAGGTTCAGGCTACCGAACTGCGGCCGGGGATGGTGGTGATGTACAACGGCCAGCCTCACCGGGTGCTATCGTTTCAGCACCGTACCCCAGGCAAAGGCAATGCGGTGGTGCAGGCAAAGCTGCGTGGGATAAAGACCGGGGTGCAGACCGAGACCCGCTTCATGTCGACCGAGAAGATGGAGCGGGTGAGCGTTAATGGGCGCAAGATGCAGTATCTCTACCACGATGGTGACGGCCATGTGTTCATGGACTCGGAAACCTACGACCAGGTTACACTCTCCGATGTTCTGCTCGGTGACGACGCAGCCTGGCTCGAAGAGAGCATGGAGATCAATGTCCAGTATGTTGGCGATGAGCCTACAGGTATCGAACTTCCCAAGCTCGTTGAGATCGAGGTCAAAGAGACCGAACCGGGTATGAAGGGGGCTACCGCCTCGGCCTCACCCAAGCCCGCCGAACTGGCCAACGGTGTGATGATCAAGGTCCCGCAGTTCGTTGAGTCGGGCGAGCTCATCCGTGTTGATCCTGCCGAGGCTCGTTACATCGAACGGGTCCGTTAGGAGCCGCGGCGGTGGAGGCTTCCAAGATAAATGCGTTCGTTACCGGCGGGGGCTCGGGGGTGGGGCTGGGCACCGCCACAGGGGCGGTTGGCGCGGGGGGGGGCGGAGCGGG
>CAZPPZ010000099.1:0-11379 GCA_964588545.1 uncultured Myxococcales bacterium
TATCGGCCATCAACTGCTTGATGTCTGCTTCGCTCACGGGAGCCTCCTTTGGAGCCGGGGGGTCGGTGCAGGTGTGACATGTTCAGCCAGGTTTGTGAATCATAGGCATGGGCCGGGTCGCCGCTTAAATGGCAGCGAGCGAAACTGTCAACGCCAGAGCCGCGCTAGCCACCCGCCGCGACTAGCTCGGCCTCTAGCCCTGCATGGCCTAAACGTTTGGCGACAACTCGGGCTTGATCGAGAAGATCGGCGGCTTCGCTCGCGCTGTGAGGTTTGCCATAGCGAAGTAAGCCGCGCGCATATACTGCCTGGCTACTCGCCATCCACCCAATGGCGTTGAACGCGCGGGCACTCTCCACAGCCCGCTCGAAGTGCTCACGTGCCGCGTCATGGCTCGCCAGGAAAGAGGCAAGGCCGCAAAGATAGCGTGAGACCGGCCCGTAGTAGGCGACCCCTTGTCCGACCGTCACATTCTTGTTGGCGTGAGGCAATAGAAAGGCGTAAGTATTTTCACATAGCTCTCTATCCTCTAATAGAAGCCCCAACTCCGCGAGGCAAGCGGCTTCAAATAGCCAGTTGTATGCTTGTAATCCGCCACGCAGATCGCGTTGGCGCCAACCCGCGGCGAAGTCTCGTGCTTCGTCGGTACTGCCAGAGCGTGCGAGCAGGGACATGTGCCCCACCTGACTTGCCTGCATGTAAGGATAGCTTTCGGCCATCGTAGCCGAGAGTTTGAAGAGACCGGCAAAGTCGCCGCGGTGCATTAGTACCTGCGCCTGCTGGGTTTGGTAGGTCATGAGTTGATTGCTATTGGCTGAGCGTCGTCCGAGTTCCCGCGCACGAAGACTCTCTCGATCGCCCGTAGTGACGTCGCCCTGCATAAGGGCGCGAGTTGCGTTGATAACATGGACCCACCACAGTCCCTGAGGCTGTCGCATACGGCGTGCGAGTTGGGTGTGGCTGGCGATCGCGGCTTCGAGTTCGTCACTGCCGGTGCCACTTTCTAGGCAACGAAATACTCGAAAGGTTTGCCCCATCGCCCTCATTTCGTCGAGTCCCGATGATTCCGCAACAGCGATCAGCTCGTCGGTTGCAGCCTCGGCATCGGCAGTATCACCTGGGTATGTAGACATCATCTGCTTGGCGAGCAGGGCAACCGAGAGCGCGTAGTGATCTCCCGAAGCTCTAGCCGCGCGTTCGCTACCGCGACTGTACGAGCGCGCTCGCTCACGCTGAGGCGAAGCGTAAAGCGCGAAGCTCAGACACGCCATCACAATTGCACGCTGTGGTGAGGGCGTCTCCGGCAACCGCCCCAAGGCTTCTTCAAGAAGTTCGACGGCACTATCATCATGCCCGCCAAAATCTACCGGTTGTCCGAAGCGAACTGCCATTCCGATAGCGCTTCGCACGAACAGGGCTGGATCCTCGACGTGGCGGGCCAGCGCTGCGGCCTTCTCGAAGCTCGCCCGCGCGCCGATCGCGTCGCCCGCCCGGTTGCGTGAGTCGGCAGCCTCGACCAGGAGCTCGCAGCGTTGCTCGTCACAAACCTCTCGCTCAAGCTCGAGTGCGGCAAGTGCCTTGTCGTAGAAGGCTGCGGCTTCCTCGTATGACAGGCGCTCGGTTGCGCGCTGTGCAGCCAGTACGCAAAACTCGCGCGCGCGATCCTTGTCGCCATCACCGGCCGCGGCCAAGTGGTGGTGGGCGATCTCGTCGTAATGGTCGGCGATGTTATCCTGGTACTCCTCGAGGATGAACTCCGCTATAGCTCTATGGGTGGCGCTGCGCTCGGTTTGGTCTAGGCTGTCATAGAGAACATCTCGAATCAGCAGATGGCGAAAAGCATAGCTTCCGGGCTCCCCGTCGCACATCTCGACTAGCTCGGCGGTGAGCGCCTGGGCCAGTGCTTCGCTTACCGCGTGTTTCGCTGCCTCGGCTGTCGACTGACGTGGCGTTATCGCGTTGTCACCGTTGTTACAGCGACATGCGGCTTGAAGAAGCTTGATATTGAAGCGCCGACCAATTACCGCCGCACGTTCGAGCACCGAGCGGCAGCGAGGCCCGGCTTCGTCGGCCCGCGCTATTAGCAGTGCGCTTATACTGGGGGGGATTGCCGCGATCGAGGCCGCGTTTTCGCGGGTGCCGAGAGCGCGCACGTGGTTGGCGAGCTCGGTGACGAAGAATGGGTTGCCGAGCGAACGCTCGCGAACGTGGGCAGCTACCTCGGGGCTTGGCGGCGCCCCCAGGGTATGAGTCAGCAGCATGTCCACCTCGCCGCTGGCAAGGCCGCCGATGTCGATGCGAGTGGCCGCTTTGGTGCGCCACGACTCGGCCAGTACCTTGGCCAGCAAGCCGCGCTTACGAAGCTCGTGGCTACGGTAGGAACAGGCCAGCAGCAGCGGGATGCCTGCAGCGGTCTCCGCGAGAAGCTGCCACAGCAGCAAAGTGCCGTCGTCGCAGCAGTGGAGGTCGTCGATGATGAGTAGACTCGGGCGGTGTATGGCGGCCTTGTCGAAGAGGCGCGTCACGCTGTCGAAAAAGCGAAAACGTTGCTGGTCGGGTGCCAGTCCGCGCGGTGGCTCGTGGTTTCGCGTGATATCAGCGATCTCCGGGACAACCTGAGCTATGTCAGCGGCTACTGGGCCGAGCTGGCCGATGATACTCTCGCCATCGCTGCTGGCGAGTAACTGCCGGATGGTTTGAATCCACGGCCAGTAGGCCGGTGCGCCGGCCACCTCTGAGCCTCGGCCGTGGAGAATCCTCAGCCCACGCTGGTTGGCGTATCGGGCCATTTCGTCGAGCAGAGTCGACTTGCCCATTCCAGCCTCACCACCAATGGTGATCATGGATCCAGTTTTCGCGCGCAGTTGGTCTATTGCCGCGCGCAGTATGCGCAGCTCATCTGACCTTCCAACCAGAAGTCTGTGTGCCCCACGTTCATCGGTGCGTTGTTTTGGGTCGGCTGCGAAATCTCCACGAGATGATTTCGTCGATTCGATTGCGACCGTAGCTTCAGTGACCAGGGCCGAGCAGACGTCGGCGGCAAACTGATAGCCCCGATGGCCGCGCGTAACTATGAACGGGCGGCCTTCCTCTGTACTACCAAGGAGGCGCCGCGCGCGAGATATGCAGCGGTGGACGACACTGTCGCCAACGGCCACGCCCGCCCAAAGTTGGTCTAGGAGCTCCTCCTTGGGGACTGGCCGGTGGCGATGCTCGAGCAGGTAGGCGAGGACGGACAGAACCTGGGGTTCGACCGCCACCGGCTCTCCGTGTACGAGGAATAATCCGCGCTCCGATCGCAGTTCGAAGTGGCCAAAGCAGTGTATTGCCGGGGAGCGTGGTTGTGAAGCTTGCATTTTTTAGATCCGCTGAGGCGCCAAGTCGTAAGCTACCTCCCATCCTTATCAAACACTTATGCAACAGTTACCAGGAGTTTGGCAAGCGCTTCGTTGGAATGACGCGATGTGGTCTTGGTGCCGATCGGTGTTGGTGTCATCGGGATCCTTTCTGCGAATTGATCAGAGTTCCATCAGGACTCAGCTACCGGGCCGCGCTAGTATGTTGTCGGTCTGGCGGGTTGCGCGGCGCTCCCAGATGTGGCTCGCCGCAGCTTTGGCGTACTTGGAGGAAAGGCTAGTGAGCAACAAGCGATGGATGTTGTCAGTGTGCGGCCTGGTAGCGGCAGTGTTGTTAGCCAGCGCTGCCTATGCCCAGGTTGCCGATCACCTAAAGTGCTACCGGATCAAAGGCGCTGCCACTTTCAGCTCGGCGACCGCCGACCTGGCCTCTCTCCGGCCACATTTCCCCGACGACAACTGTCGGATAAGGGCCCGCGCCACCGAGCTTTGCGTGCCGGCCTCGAAGACGCTCGTCAGTCTTGAGGAAGGAGCCGGCCAGAGGCTACCCGGCGAGGCTCTCGTTGATGCTCAGCTGTGTTACAAGCTCAAGTGCCCCAAGGCAGCAATTGCGCCCGTTGCTGTGAGCGATCAGTTCGGTACCCGTGTCGTTGAGAAATTCCGCGCCACCAAGATCTGCGGACCGGCTATAGAGCAGCCGTAGGAGGGAGCGATGATGATACGAACTACTCTACGCCACTGTTTGTCCGTGTTGACCGTCGGCATAAGCGCTTGCACGCTTTGTGCTCTCGGCGCGGTGTCGAGTAGGGCCCAGACCTACGATCATCTGAAGTGCTATAAGATGAGGGACACCAAGGCTTTCAAGCGCGCGAGCGTCGATCTCGAAGTGCTAAGTGGTTTCTTTGCCGGTATCGATAACTGCAAGCTCAAAGGCAAGGCCAAAGAGTTTTGTGTACCCGCAGCCAAGACTAACCTCTCAGTGGTTGGTGGTAGCGAGACTCCACTTCTTGGGCAGACCCAGGGCTTTGACCGGCTATGCTACAAGCTCAAGTGCCGCCAATCGGGGCTCGGGCCCAAGAGTTTTGCCGACCAGTTCGGAGCCCTCAGCTTGGAGCGTTTCAAAGCCGTGAAGCTGTGCACTCCGGCATTGATGGGGCCCGACCCGGCTCGGTGTCCGGTGGGCTTTGAGCTAGGCGCCATCGCCGGTGTCGGAGCCGGAGGGGCGATTAGTCCGACGATGCAAGAGACTGGTTTCCAGGGGTTCTTCCATGACCAGGACGTGCCGGAAGGGTGGATCCTACCGCTCGATGCGACCTGTCCGGGAACGGCTCCCGCGTGCGGCGATTGCAACCTGGAAGGCGTATTCGGGGCGTTCGGCCGTTGTGCCAACGACGCGACGTTGTCGTGCAATACCGTTAACGGCCCCGATACCGACGACTGTGGCGGGGCGCAGTGCGACTTCTTCCTACTGCCTCCCCGCCATCTCTCGGGCGGGGGACTCCCGGTTTGCGTTCAGGAACGTTTGGCTGTTGATGTAACTGGCACGTTCAACAACGAGAGTGGTGCGGCCGCTATCGCCCTTGACTCGTACTCCGACATCATGCTGGGCATAGCCCTAACTCAACCTTGCCCGGTGTGTAGTGGTGACGGTGCGGCGAACGACGGTGTTCGTGGCGGTGTGTGCAGTGGCGGCTCGCGTGATGGCCTGGGCTGCGATGCCAACGGCCAAGACGCAACCTGGGGGCCGACCAGCCTCGATTGTCCTGCAGATCCCGCAAATCGGGTAAGCGGCCCGATTGGTTTACACACAGCTCTGACTCTTGGTGATGCCGCAGTGTCGCTGCCATTTGCGACGCCCTGCGACTTTCCATTTGAATCCTACGCCTGCGCTTGTGCCGTTTGTTCGCTCGATTGGAGTGTCGCCTGTCGCGACGACACCGACTGTGTCGGGCGAGGTGCTTGCGACAGTCACGGGTTCGGGGTGCGGCGCCTTCCTAACGGTTGCTCGGATCTCGCTTGCAGCGAGGCTGGCGGTGGTTTAGGCGAGTGTTCTGGAGGTCCCGTCGAGTCGTACTGTGATGGCGCGTTGCGAGCGAATGGAACGGGCTACATTGTTTGCTTAACCAACGCCGACTGCGACGTTTCCTCTGCGGGCAACTGTTCACTGTCCGAGCGTCGCCGTTGTTTCGCCGACCCCATTGCTGTGGTGGGTAGCGCCCACCCGAACCTGCCGGTTTTGGCGGATAGCATCTGTGTACCGCCGATCTCCACCGAGCTAAATCCTCTTACCGTTACCGACACCGTAATTGGCCTCCCTGGCGCCAAGCGAGTTGTACGCAATTTTGTTGTGCAGCGGCGCTACTGAGCCGGTGGGGGGCAAGCCTCAGGCCGCGACTTGACCCCCAACATCGCTGGTAGCATATCTTCGGCTGCCGATGTTCAAGCACCATCCAGAAATTCACCGCGTCGATCGCATTGGCTGGCTGCGCGCGGCCGTGCTTGGTGCCAACGACGGCATCGTCTCCACCGCCAGCCTGGTCGTCGGCGTGGCTGCCGCCCAGGCCTCGCGAGAAGCGATACTCCTCGCCGGTGTTGCCGGCATGGTCGCTGGAGCGATGTCGATGGCGGCGGGAGAGTATGTTTCGGTGAGTACTCAGGCCGACACGGAAAAGGCCGATCTCGAGCGCGAACGCAATGAACTTGCTGAGGACGAAGAGCACGAGCGTGCCGAGCTCGCCGCGATATACGTGGATCGGGGGCTTGCGCCGGGGTTGGCCGAGGAAGTTGCGGTCCAACTCATGGCCCATGATGCTCTTGGCGCCCACGCTCGCGACGAGCTGGGAATTTTCGAGCAGCTGAACTCTCGTCCTATCCAGGCTGCTTTGACCTCGGCGCTGACTTTTTCGTTGGGGGCGGCAATGCCCTTGATGGCGGTGTGGCTTACTCCTCTGTCTAGACTATTGTCGGTAGTTTCCGGCGGCTCGTTGGTGTTCCTTGGCGTGCTCGGGAGTCTGGCTGCACATGCCGGTGGGGCTTCACGACTAACCGGAGCCGCTCGGGTAACTTTCTGGGGTGCCCTGGCGATGGGCGTGACGGCTGCGGCCGGTTCGCTATTTGGCCCGGGATTCTAGTTGTCCTCGCGAGTCGCGCACGCGAAGGCGTTTGTGGCGGAGGATAACGTTGCGGTGAATAGAGTAACGGTTGGCTATCAAGACGGCTGCTTGGCTCCGCTGTGGTTGTCGCGAACGGCAACTACGGTGGCGCGGGTGCTCGGCGCTCAGGCTATTTGGTATCCGGACCACTTCATGGGTTTTGCGCCCAAGTGGCTGTGGACTCCCGAAGTGGTGCCGGCCGCCTCGGTGCTGCCGTCGATGGATGCGCTGTTTGATCCTGTGCCGCTTATGACGCGGACGGAGGCCCTCCTGCCAAGGTCTCCACGGTCGCGACGCCGACCATGGACGCACCCTGGGTTTCGAGAAACTCGAAGGCGAAATCGGTTAGCGCTCTTGGGTCGGTGGCCTGGTCGAACATGCTGCTTTTCCTCCGCGAACGCGATGAGTGGGGTGTCTAGGCTACGTAGATCGGGCGGCTCTGTCGAGGAAAGCGCGCGAAAAAGGGGCGATCGGCGGCTCTCGTTAAGCGCCGAAGCGGATCTTGCGGTTCCTCGGGAGGGCCATGGGAACGCCCTCCCGATTTCTCGGGAGGGCTAGGGGAAAGGCCTCCCGATCTCTCGGGAGGCCTTTGGCCCCGCTGCCGGACGGAGAGCACGCCCGGGGTTCGCGACCGGCTGCGGCTCAGCGCAGCGCGCATGCCGTCGGTTGGCACTTATCCAGGCACACTACATCGGTCGGGTCGCAGACACAGGTCGGGTCTACACAGGGGTCGTCTACGGTTCCGTCGTCAATGGGTTCGCCGGTGAGCGGATCGATCGGCGGAACGTCCACTACGGGATCGGCTGCAGGACCGTCCACGGTCGGATCGTTTCCGGTAGGATCATACGCGTCCGGATCGGTAACGTCGTCGTCGCACTCGCTGCCTTCACATGGAGCAGTGTCGCACGAACCGCACATATCGCATGCGTCGGCGCAGCAGTCGCCGTACCACTGGCACTCCCAGTCGCAGTAACAGCCTGCCGGAGCCTGGCCGCCGCAGGAGCCGGCTACCCAGCACGTGCAATCCGGGCCTTCACATGGCTCAGGCTCGGGCGGGAAGTAGTCGTCGCCGCCGTACAGCGCGGTGCTGCAATCGAACCACTCGTGGGTAACGTCCAGGTGCGAACACGCGTCGGCTAGTCCGACCATGTTGACGTCGAGTATAGCTTCCGGACGTATGTCGCAGGGATAGGTTTCATCGGGGGCGAACGCGATCTCCGGTACGCCCGATACCTCGACCAAGTCAGCGTCAATAACCACATCGACGAACTCTCGCGAAATCTCGTAGTCGAGTTCGGTGGTGGTGCCGTTCCAGCCCTGGACCTCAGTGTTCTCCGACCAGTTGTAGTCCGAGCGGTTGGCCATGTTGAGCTTGGCAGCACCGTCGCCGAGTGCTAGCCGGCCGATGTCGTACTCGGTGCCCGGCTGGTTGAGGTCGAACAGCTCGGCGATGGCAGTTACGCGGTTGGAATAGGCCCAGGTTGAAATGCCGTCGCTACTGCTGCCGCCGTCGTAGCCGTCGAGCGCAAGCGCGTCGACAGCGCTTCCCACCACGGCACTCTGGGACACGGTGGTTTGGCCATAGTTGCTCCCGCCGTCTTGCCACTCACTGCCGTGACTGATGGCAATGGTCTTGGTGCCGACGATTTGGCCAACAGCGTTGAGCTGCGCGTCTACGGTGATCTGGTGGGCGAAGCGTCCGTTGCTCCACTCATCCTCAACCACGCCTTTGGCGACCATCGCGAAGTCGCCGCCGTCGATGGTCTGGCGTATGTATTCGTTTTGCCGCAAGCCATGAGCTGCGTAGTTGCAGGTGAACAGTTCGAGTTCGCGAATGGAGTCACCCTGACGCTCAAGCCGCATTCGCACTACCGCCGGCGCGTTGAAGTACTCGTCGTTGATCGGCAGCATTTCGATGAAGTTGAGTCGGAAGGTGTGATAGTCGCCATCGTAGATGTCGATGCCCTCGAGCTCGAGATCGGCGAAAGCGTTTTGTATGTAGCAAAGTACCTTGTCGGCCTCGGCCGCCGCTTCGAGAGTGGTTCTTGCCATCGAAGCGATCTGACACGCAGCCATGCTGCTGTTTTCGTTGAAGGTCGAGTTGTCCATCTCCCCGAGGACGATTCCGAGGCCGGAGTTGTCGGCGAATTCGGCGCCCAACACGAAGGCCGCGCCGGTGTCGCCGGACACTACCGGGCTGGTAGCGCGCGGCAGTTCGTCGATCGTCGTCAGGGCTGTGCCGGTGCAGCTGAGCGCGCTGGTAGCGCCAACGGCGAAGTTGAGGACTGCCAGAGCGTCGGTCGCGGCGACGCTGCCGTTGCCGTCGACGTCGCAGTAGCGCAGCTCGCACTGGCTGATGCCGATCGCCGTGCTCAACACGCCGAGCGAGTCGGTTGCCGACACCGAGCCGTTTCCGTCAAAGTCTCCGCAGGCAGCCGAAGCGATGCCGCTTGTTGTCGAAACACTGAGAATAATCGCTGTTGCGATCGCCAATGCCTTGCTAGCTGTTTTCATTTTCGGGTCCTCCCTATGGCGTTGCGCCATTGCCGTCCCGAGCGGACGAACAGGGTTGAGAGGATCGGGGCGAGCGGCTGGGCTTAGTGCAAGAGTCTCGCCAGGCGGTGTGCGCGTAAAAAACAGCTGACCAGGCGTGTTACAGATCGTCTCGCATGCGTGTGTGACGCCACCGTTTCGACGATGTTACGGGCAGCGGCTGACGCTGCATGCCCTAGATTGCGATTAGGTGTTGGTAGTCTGTAGTGCGGTAAGACCAGACGTCGCGTTCGGGCTGGAATCTCGGCCGACATGAACTGCCCACCAGGTGCGGTTGATCTCGCGATCGGGAGGGGAAACGTCACGTGCCGATCCGAGGTCCTATGCCGTCGCGTAGTCCGCTTTGATGTTCACGCGAAATTGTTAATCGTCGACAGTCATTTGACGGTCTTCGGTGTTGTCCGCAGAACATAGTGCAGGTCGTTGTATGCGACCGATGCTTTGGGTTCGCGTGATGAACGGGAAGCGGCTCCAATGGTTATGACGCTCTGTGAATCGGCGGGTGTTTTCGTCAGTACCGAGAGGACTATAGATTGGACGTTGTGGCCGGGCCATCGCGTTGGTTACTGCCACTGGGATCACGTGAAGCAGCGATCACAGCGAACACGGGTAGCCGCCGTGCAGATGGAAGCGCGGGTGGCGGATCTGGCCTACAACGTGGACCAGGCCTTTGCCCTGGTTGACGAGGCTCTACGCAAACAGGCCACAATTATCGCGTTGCCGGAGTTTTTCACTACGCAGATCGTCTATGACGAACGACTGTTCGCGTGCTCGTTGTCCGTCGATAATCCGGTTCTCGCGAGGCTCGCCGAGAAAGCCCGTCGCCATGGTGTTGTTATCGGCGGATCGTATTTGGAGATGCGCGGATGCGACGTCTTCAACACCTACGTGTTGGTCGAGCCGGATGGGTCGGTTCATCGCCACTGTAAAGACCTACCGACCATGGTCGAGAACGCGTTTTATACCGGTGGCGATGATGACGGGTACATGCAGACCGAGATCGGCGAGATTGGTGCTGCCGTTTGTTGGGAGATGATTCGGACGAACACCGTTCACCGGCTTCGCGGGCGTGTGGATCTGCTGATGACGGGCAGCCACTGGTGGGGAGAACCCGGTTGGAAATGTTCGATGCCGTTGCGTGAACAGACCGACCGCTACAACAGCGCGTTGATGAGCGAAACCCCGCGCACGCTGGCCCGTTTGATTGGAGCGCCTCTGGTTCACGCCGGACATGCCGGACCCCTCGAAGGGCGCTTCTTGTTGCTGCCGGGCAGTGAGGCGTCGGTTGTTACGAAGACGAGGTTGGTCGGGGAAAGTCAGATCATCGACGAGACCGGCGAGATCGTGGCCCGTCGTCGCGGCGATCAGGGCGCCGGGGTCGTGGTCGCCGACATTGCTCTAGGCCGCGTTGCACCTGCCCTGCCCGTGCCCAAGCGGTTCTGGATTCCCAAGCTGCCGCTTGCGTTCAAGGGGTTGTGGTGGCACCAAAACGTCTGCGGCAAGTCCGCCTACGCCACGGCCAAACGCGCAGGCCGCCTACGGACAGTTGATGGGGATAAGTCCGTTTTCTAAGTGCTGATATCGCAGGCGACGCCTGGTGCCGGGAATGTGAATCTCGACGAACGCGAGCAGCATCAGGTCCGAGCCAAGTGCAGGAAAAAGCCCAGCAGCAGGGTCGCGAAACCGCCGATCTCAGCCAGCATCAACAGGCGCATGAAGATCCGCGTGGCGCCGGGGGCATCGTTGTCGCGCAGTTGGTTGTCGGTGCGGTCTTCCAAGCCAAGCTTGATGTAGATCAGGATCGACAGACCAAAGAACAGCAGAGGTGCGATCGTAGCCGCCACGTTCAGCCAGGCCGGGAAGACGCTGTAGGAGGAGAAGACCGCCAACAACATGGCTGCGAAGGCGTACATGAGCGAGGCCCGGTGAGCGGTGTCCACATAGAATGGCGCTCGGTAGTCTGGGCTGCGGGTCATGCAGAGGTACTTCCAGGCCCCCGTAAGCAGCCCGCCCATGAAGAATATGCCGGACGTCGCGATGGCGATGGTCGGGGCGGTCTGGGTGAGGATGAGTTCCATGTGGCGATCGTCAGGGGCAGCTTGTGTCAAACGGGAGGGGAGGACAAGGGTGGCCGAGGGGGATAGGCCGAGGGGGATAAGTCCGTTTTGTAAGTATTTGATTTTGAGAGGAACGGATCGTCGGGACCCGTCGTCGATGGGATCCAGAGTTGCGGGCGGCCGATTCCCGCGATTTCTAGAGGTTAGAAAATGCACTTCTCGCCCTCTAGCGTGTGGGGCTGAGCGTGAGAGATAAATCGC
>CAZPPZ010000100.1:0-11272 GCA_964588545.1 uncultured Myxococcales bacterium
CCACATGGTTTAGTTAAACCGCTGTGAGGAACTGGGCCGACGCCACAGGCGCCCGGCGCCACAGATCTCCGACCTCCCCCTGCCGATACAACCCGACTACGTCATCTTCGATAGCTGCGACTATCTCGACCTTGAAGTCCTCGCCCATCTCACGGAACAGCTCTGCCGCTTGATCGCGCCCGAGTTCCTCACGCGATATCGGCAGGTCTTCGTCAACGATGCGCTGCATCTCTTCGGAGATGCGCTGAAGATCATCCGGAGAAAAACCCGCATCGTACTTGAAATCGTAATAGAAGCCGTCGTCGATCACCGGACCGATGGTGACCTGGGCTTGGGGATAGAGGCGCTTTACCGCCTGGGCGAGAAGATGGGCGGTAGAGTGACGAATGACCTCTAGGGCCTGAGCAGCGTTGCGGGGCAAGGGGGTCAAAGAGCAGTCTTGCTCGAGCGCTCGGTGTAGATCGACAAGCGTGCCGTCACTCAGCGCAGCCACCGCGCCTTTGGCGCTCTCGCCCAGGACCTCACCCACGGTGGTACCGCGGGCAACGCCTACGGGCTCCTTGCCCGCGACAGTTACAGTAATCTGCTGCTCCATTCTTACTATTGATCTAACGTCGGAATGACTCTGTGACGGGAAGACTCCGCGAGCCTATTTAGTAATCGTTGCCCGTAGCAGTAGTGTTTCTCTCCGACCCTGACCTCCCTCTAGGCGCGCACGCCACGATCGACCGATGCATGGTAGGCACGGGCGGGATTGAACCGCCGACCTCCTCCGTGTCAAGGAGGCGCTCTCCCACTGAGCTACGTGCCTGCAGGTCGATCGCATCGTGTAACAACGGTTGGCTGGCTAGTCAACAGCCGCCAACCATTGCCAAGTACGCGATCACGCAAGCTTTCGCTCGATCTACATGCCCCTGGCGGTTGTCCAGGTTTCGGTCGTTATCGTCTCCCTGCCATACTAGCCTGCGGCCTAGCCGCGGCGCCGAGGTCTCGATGACAGACGATCGAACTCCCATAATCGTAGGTGTAGGCCAGCTGCGTCAGACCTGGAAGGGGCCACTCGATGCCCGCGAACCGCTTGAACTCATGGCTGAGGCCGCCACCACGGCCGTCGCCGACGCCAGTGCGACTGGGGCTCTAAGGGCCTCGATTGATGCCGTACATGTGGTCAACATACTGAGTTGGAGCTACCGCGACGCGCCCTCAGCTCTGGCTTCGCGCTTGGGAATCGCAGCCGGGCAGCGCCTCTACACCAGCATCGGCGGCAACTCGCCCCAGTCGCTGGTAAACGCCGCTGCTCAGTCTCTAAGCAAAGGGCAGCTGCGCGCAGTGCTGCTGGCTGGTGGCGAAGCCGGCTACTCCAGACGGCGAGCGCGCAGCGACGGCCTCGAGCTCGACTGGACCCCCGCATGCAAACCGCAAGCCCTTTACGGGGACGTTCGTATGGGTGCCAACCAGCTTGAAATGGCCTACGACCTGCTGTTGCCAGCCGATGTCTATCCGCTGTTCGAGAGCGCCCTGCGTGCCGACCGTGGTCACAGCCCGACCGAGCACCGCGAGTTTCTCGGCCGGCTGTGCGCCGCGATGTCGCGCCAAGCCGCCTCCCACGCTTGTGCATGGTCTCAAGACCCGCTCGATGCATCGACAATCGCCAGCCCCGGCCGCGACAACCGCTACATCGGCTACCCCTACACCAAGCTGATGAATGCCAACCTCGACGTCGATCAGGCTGCGGCGCTGATAATGACCACCGTCGGTGAGGCACGACGCCTGGGCATCGACCGCCAGCGCTGGGTCTATCCGATGGGCGGCGCCGACCTCTGTGAGGTCTGGCACGTGTCGCAGCGCCCTCGCCTCGAGCGATCGCCCGCGATTGGCTTAGCCGCTCACTCAGCCCTGGATCACGCTGGAGTGTCGCTGCAAGAAATTGGCGCGCTCGATCTCTACAGCTGCTTCCCTTCCGCCGTACAGCTGGCCTGCCATGCCCTAGAGCTGGCGAGCGATGATCCACGCGGTGTCACCATTACCGGCGGGCTGCCCTACTTCGGTGGCTGCGGCAACAACTACACGATGCATGCGATCGCCACGATGGTCGAGCGCATCCGCGAACGCCCACCGCTGCTCGGGCTGGTAACCGCCTTAGGCTGGTACAGCAGCAAACACGCCGTCGGCGTCTATGGAACCCGAGCCGGGCTTAAGCCCTGGAATCAGCTTGCGGCGAGCAGCCTGGTGCAGAAATCCATCGATTCCTCGGCCATGCCTCCACCACTCGAACAAGCTCGTGGCCGACTGCACATCGAAGCCTTGGTGGTGCGTCACGACCGCGACAACCAGCCGTTCTCGGCCACAGCAATCGGCCGTCTCGACCGAGGCCGCCGCGCCATCGCCAAGATAGAGGCGAGCAGCGACGAGCTGCTCGCCATCGAGAAAGAAGAGGTGGTAGGGCTCCCGGCCACCTGCCGTTTCGACAACAGTCAAGCCTGCAACCTCATCCGCATGAGTTGAGTTAGCCCGGATTAGACGTTGAAACGAAAGTGGGTAATGTCGCCGTCGGCGATGATGTAGGCCTTGCCTTCGGTACGCAGTTTTCCGGCCTGACGGCACGCGGCCTCACTGCCTAGCGCGATGTAATCATCGTAGGCTATCACTTCAGCGCGGATGAAACCGCGAGCGATATCGCTGTGGATCTTGCCGGCAGCTTCGACCGCCGAGCTGCCCCGCCGCAGCGGCCAGGCCCGCACCTCATCATCACCCGCGGTCAGGAAGGTAATCAAATCGAGCATGGCGTAACAGCTGGCAACAAAGCGGTCGCGAGCACCCGCGCTCAAGCCAAGGTCGGCGAGAAACTCACCACGTTCGCCCTCGTCGAGCTGAGCCAGTTCATACTCGAGCGGTCCACACATGACCAAGGGCTCGGTGTCACGCGCACGGATGTCGGCACTGAGCGACTCCACCGACAACGACGCCTGCTCCTCACTAACATTGACGACCACCAGGCGAGGCTTGAGCGAAAGAAAACGGTAGCCGGCGAGCAGGCCGAGTTCGCCCTCGTCGAGCCCGGCCTGCCTGAGCTCGGTGCCATCCTCGAGCGCCACGCGACATTTTTCTAGAGCTTCCTTTTCGCCAGGGGCACCCGGATCCTTGGCCAGACGCCCTACGCGTTTCTCGACAATCGCGAGATCGCTGAGCAGCAACTCATCATGAAAGGCAGACGCGCGGCTCGCAGCACCGTCGACACCCTCGCCAGAAAACCCATCGACGACCTCAGCAAGAACGTCGAGGGTACGCATGTCACCAAGCACCGCAGCAGAGATCACCTGCTCGCCACCGCTGAAGGAGCCGGTTGGGTAGTCCTCAAAGACGATCTCGGCATAGCTCGTCTTTTTCGGCTGCCACATTTCGGCGAGCCGATCGACACGCGCATCGGGAACATGGGTAGTGGCCAAACCACCCTTGCTAGGGACCTCAGCGCCACTCAGTGCCGAGAATACTGTCGACTTGCCGCTCGAGCCGAAGCCAACCAGACCGACCTTCATACCGAGGGCTACTCGCCCTTGGCCTGGTCGTCGCCCGCGGCTTCGCCACCAGCATCGTCATCGGCTGACGACTCGCCAGCTTCGGCCTCGGAGTCCGCCGCAGGGTCTTGGTCGCTGGCCGCAAGCGGCGGCGGCTCTTCGATAGGCTCCACGCCATCCACCGAGGAGTCTTCCAACTCGCCACCAATAGGCTTTACGACCACCTTGACAGTCGCCTTGATGTCCTGCCCCACCCGAACCGAGACCTCGTAGGAACCGATCGCTTTGATCGGTTCCTTCAAATCAATCCGCCGGCGGTCGACCTCGAAATTCTTCTCGGCTAAGAGACCCGCAATGTCCATGTTGGTCACCGAGCCAAACAGCTTGCCGCCTCGGCCCGCACGGCTCTCGGTTTGCAATTCTAGCCCCTGCATGGACTCGGCCACTCGTTCCACGGCACCACGGTCACGAGCGCGCTTAGCCGCGATGACTCGCTTTTCGTGCTCCAACCTCTTGAGATTACGACTGTCGGCGAGCACCGCCAGACCGCGCGGCAACAGGTAGTTGCGAGCGTAGCCGCGCTTTACACGAACCAGGTCGCCGATTGCACCGAGACCCGTAACATCCTCGCACAAGATCACCTGCATCGCCTACGACCTCGTATAGGGAAGCAACGCCGCGTTGCGCGCTCGCTTAATAGCCGCTTTGAGCCGCCGCTGATGCTTGGCGCAGGTCCCGGTCGTGCGACTCGGAACAATGCGTCCGCGCTCACTGATGAAGCTCTCGAGAACCTCCCACCACTTGTAATCAAGACTAACGGTCTTATCGGCACAAAACCGACATACCTTACGGCGCCCGCGTCCGCGAAAGCGACGTTTGGGCCGCTCACTCGGGCGGCCGCCCCCTCCACTACGGCGACCACCGCCAGGGCCTGAGTCCGAGGGTCGGCTCTGTGTAGTTTCACTCATTGGTCTTCACTCCGTCGTCACTAGGCACCACATCGGCACCGTCTGCCTGCCCTTGCTCGGCGGGGGACGCGCTGTCTGGCTCAGCCACGGCCGCCGGCTCAGTGCTCGCATCGCCGCTGGTGCTAGCGGTCGGCGCCGCCGCCGGAGTCTGAACCGGCGTTGTTGCTTCACTAGCCGCTGGAGCGGCGCTAGGCGTTCCCGGTGTGGCGCCTACCGAACGCATCTCGTGCATCGGCGCCTCACCACGCGGCAGCTCGCGTTCGCGAGGCTTGGGCAAACCGGTGTGCTCCTGCTGAACCGTCAGATAGCGCAACACCCCATCGGTAATCCGCAGGCTGCGCTCCACCTCGGAAACAGCATCGGGCCCAGCACTGTACTCGATTAAGAAATAGTGGCCATCGCCCTGCTTCTTGATCGGGTACGCAAGCCTGCGTTTTCCCCAGTCGTGACTGGCATCGATAGTACCTCCACGGGTAGTCACTATACCGTGAAGGCGCTCGATCAGAGGCTGCATCTCAGCTCCAAGCGCGGTGCTCAAAACAACCATGGTTTCGTACGGTCGCATTCCTTGAATCGTCTCCTTATTTACCTACAACCCGGCATTTACCTACAACCCGGCACTGACCTACAGATCACACCAGCAACGGCGCTATGACCAGCGAGACAATCGACATCAGCTTGATGAGGATATTCATCGAAGGCCCCGAAGTGTCTTTGAACGGATCGCCGACGGTGTCGCCGACGACAGTGGCGTGGTGAGCATCCGAGCCCTTGGCCTCACCGGGAATCTCGCCGGTCTCAATCGCCTTCTTAGCGTTGTCCCAGGCCCCACCCGCGTTAGCCATCATCAGAGCAAGCAATACGCCGGTTACTGTCGCTCCAGCAAGCATGCCGCCAAGCGCCTCCGCGCCAAGCACGAAGCCGACGGCAACCGGAGCAATAACCGCGGTCAGTCCCGGCAGCACCATCTCTTTGATCGCGGCCTTGGTCGAGATGTCAACACAGCGGGCAGCATCCGGCTTTACCCCCTCGGCACCTTCGAGAAGCCCGGGAATGTCGCGGAACTGTCGACGTATCTCGGTAACCATCTCTGCCGCGGCCCGGCCTACCGAGGTCATAGTCAATGCGCCGATGAAGAACGGCAAGATACCGCCAATCAGCAGACCGACGACAACCGTAGGCTCGGTGATGATGATCTGGAAAGGTTCGGTTACCCCAGCAGCGATACGCGCGTTGCTGACCGAGAGAGCATAAGCTGAAAACAGCGCCAGTGCCGTCAGTGCAGCCGAACCGATGGCAAAGCCCTTGCCGATCGCAGCGGTGGTGTTGCCCAAGGCATCGAGGCGGTCGGTGACCGCGCGCACCTCAGGTCCCAACTCCGCCATTTCAGAAATGCCGCCGGCGTTGTCCGCCACTGGGCCGTAGGCGTCCACCGTCATGGTTACACCAACAGTCGCCAGCATCCCCACAGCCGCGATGCCGATGCCGTAAAGACCAGCGGCCCAGTTAGCGACGAGGATACACCCGCAGATTGCCAGTACCGGCAGAGCACAACTCTCTAAGCCAACGGCCAAGCCGTTGATGATGTTGGTAGCCGCGCCGGTCTTCGAGGCTTCGACGATACGCTTGACCGGGCTCGCCGAGGTGTAGTACTCGGTGATCAGACCGATAGCGATACCGCCCAAGGTACCGACCAAGACAGCCAGCCACGCCCCGGTGGTTACCGGACTCGCGGCGACAAAGGCCAAGGCCAACGCCAGGAACAAACCCGCAGCGATAAAGGTCGAATAGCGTAGCGCCGCCTGCGCACCGACCGACTTGAGAACGCGCATCGAAAATATACCGACAAGCGATGAGACCAGGCCGATCACCGCCATCGCCAGCGGCATCACCATTAGTCCGGTCTGGACCTCGGTAGCACTACGCCCGGCCTCGTCGGCCAGACTCGCAAGCTGGGCACCGGACAGCGTCGCCGCGATGGCTATGGTAGCGATCATCGAGCCGACGTAAGACTCGAAGATATCAGCACCCATGCCGGCCACGTCACCGACGTTGTCACCGACGTTGTCGGCAATGACACCGGGGTTACGCGGATCATCCTCGGGAATGCCGGCCTCGACCTTGCCCACCAGGTCGCTGCCGACGTCGGCGGCCTTGGTGTAGATACCGCCACCTACACGCGCGAACAGGGCGATAGAACTCGCGCCCATGGCAAAACCGTTGATGACGCCGGAGGTCGCAGGGTCACCGTAGATCGAGAAGAGAATTCCCACACCGATCAACCCTAGACTGGCAACCGCCAAGCCCATCACCGCGCCGCCGTTGAAGGCGACTAGCAGAGCGCCTTCTTCACCGCTGGTACGTGCGGCCTCAGAGGTACGCACGTTGGCCTTGGTGGCTGCCACCATGCCAAAATACCCGGCCGCCATCGAACAGATCGCTCCGGCAAGGAAAGCATAGGCGGTATCAGCTCCGAGCTGCAGGTAGAGCAAAACGAATACTACGACCTCAAAAACCGCCAGGACACGATACTCGCGGCTGAGGAAGGTCATCGCCCCGGAGCGGATCTGCTCGGCAATATCGCGCATCTTCTCGTTGCCGTCGGACTCGCGGGTAACCGCAAAGTACAGCCACAGAGCGACCCCCAAACCTGCGGCGCCCATATAGGCTGCAACCGTCGTTAGAAACCCCATTCTCCTTTCTCCTTCTTCCTAAATCTGCCGGTTGGTGTCATCGCTCAAGTCGAGGGAGGACGCAGCCGGTCTCTCAGGCGCCGTTAAAAGCGCACATCGAGGCCTCAACTCCATCCTCGATCAAAGTCTCGATGGCCGCGGCTGCGCGAGCAACCGTAGCCTCAACTAGTTCATGTTCGGCCGCCGCGAAATCCTCTAAGACATACTGCGCAGTATCCATACCCTCGGCCGGTCGGCCTACGCCGAGCCTCACCCGAGCAAAGCTCTCGCTAGAGAGCGAGTCGATGATCGAAGCGATGCCGCGATGGCCGGCCGCGCTACCACCGGGACGCACGCGGAGACGCCCCAAGGGCAGATCGACGTCGTCGTAGGCAACCACGATCCCCTCGTTGGCCATACCCAGAGAGCCGCACGCGGCGGCGACGCTGTGGCCACTAAGATTCATATATGTCTGCGGTTTCATGAGTAACACCTCGGTACGGCCAACGCTTATCGTGGCCGTCAGCGCCTGAAACTGCAGACGCTGGATGTCCGTGTCGTGCTCCGTGGCTAGCCTCTCGACCACCCGGAACCCAATATTATGTCTAGTCTCTGTGTATCGCGTGCCCGGGTTGCCAAGTCCAACGACGCAAAACATCGTGATCGCGCGATCTGCGCCCCACGGGGCTAGCTCTCCTCCCCTGTGCTCTCTCCCGCCCCGGCCTCTGCCGCAGCGGCCTCGCCTGGCGTCTCTTCGCCCGCTTCCTCTTCGCCTTCATCCGCGGCGGCTTCGACCACCGGCGGAACCACGGTAACCAGCGTCACGTTCTCGGTGGAGAGGACCTCGACCCCGTCGGGCAGTTGCAGCTCCTCGAGATGGATCGAATCGTGGATGGCTAGCGCACTGACTTCCACCTCGATCTCGGTGGGCAGATTATCGGGAAGCGCCCGGACCATCACCGCGCGCCGCAGAGGCTGCAGGATTCCGCCCTCGACCACCCCCGCGGGTTTGCCGACGAACGATAGAGCGACCTCTGCCTCGACCGGCTTGGAAAGATCCAGACGCAGGAAGTCGACGTGAATCGGCTTGCCACTAACCGGGTGGGTCTGAATCTCTCGAACCAGCGCGACACCCGCATCGAGCGAGGGCTCTTGCGACTTGAAGCGAATCAAGTGAGCTCCGGCAGAACCGAGGCCAAGCTTGACGAACTCGTGACCATCGACCTCAACCGTGATGTTCTCACCGCCCGCTCCGTAATACACCGCAGGAAGCTTTCCGTCTCGACGCCGCAACCCTGCTCCGATGGCTGAATCACGCTTGGCTACCTCAATCTCAATACGCTGCATGAATACTCTCTCCCTTGTCGCCTAGGCCTCGAACAGCGAGCTGATGGACTCTTCTACGTGGGTGCGACGGATAGCCTCGGCAATCAAGTCGGCCACCGATACTACACTTATCTTACTTTCGGCGAGCACCTCGGCGCGCGGCGCGATGGTGTCGGTGATAATCAACTGGTCGAGTGAAGATCCGGCAATCCTCTCCATCGCCGGCCCCGACAACACTCCATGTGCCGCACCGGCAAGCACCCGGCTCGCGCCGGCCTCCATCACCGCGTCGGCGGCCTTACACATAGTACCCGCGGTATCGATCATGTCGTCGACTAATACCGCCGCGCATCCAGATACGTCGCCGATTATGCGCATCTCGTCGACCTGGTTGGCGCGTACGCGCCGCTTGTCGATGATCGCCAACGAGGCGTTGAGACGCTTGGCGAAGGCTCGCGCTCGTTCCACACCACCAGCATCGGGGGACACCACCGCTATAGGCTCACCATCGACTACTTTCAGGATCTCTGGAAGCAGCACCGGGTTGGAGTAGAGGTTGTCTACAGGAACGTCGAAGAAGCCCTGAATCTGCCCCGCATGAAGCTCTACCGTCATCACCCGAGACGCCCCGGCGGTCTCGAGCAAATCGGCAACCAGCTTGGCGCTGATCGGCACCCGCGGCGCTACCTTGCGATCCTGGCGCGCGTAACCGTAATACGGGACCACCGCGGTTACGCGTTTCGCCGATGCACGCTTGAGCGCATCGAGCAGCAGCAACAGCTCCATGAGGTGGTCGTTGCCCGGAGAAGAGGTTGACTGAACCACGAAGACGTCGCCGCCGCGGACGTTATCCTCGATCTCCACCTGGATTTCGCCATCGCTGAAACGCCGCACCGAGGCGTTACCAAGCCCCACGCCCAGGCGTTCACAAATTGCCGCGGCAAGCCCGCGGCTCGCGTTCCCGCAGAACACCTGAAGTGCATCTCTTGCAACCGATAGCTCTGCCACGTTAGCGATCCTATATATCCCTCAATGTTACAGGGCGGGAAGGACTCGAACCTTCGAATGCCGGACCCAAAACCCGGTGCCTTACCACTTGGCTACCGCCCTTCAAGGTCGCACGGCCGGCCGCCGCCCGACTACTCGAACTGCGAATCCCTTATCGGGACCACTAAATCCCTCGACTGCCCGCGTCGCCGCCGCGGCGCTAGCAAACACGCCGACCACCGCCGAGCCACTGCCCGACATCACCACAGCCGCGGCACCGCTTTGTCGCAGCCGCCCGCTGATACGCGCGACGTCGGCAAATGCCTGCTTGACGCCTCGCTCGAAGTCGTTGAAAACGCAAGAGCTTATCGCTTCTGCATCGAATGGCAAGCGCTCGCCCCTAGTAGTGGCCCGGCGAGCGGATGTCAAATCTCCCCCCAGACGGCGCTGCGCTCTCTTGGGCAGAGCGTGGGCATAGGCCCAGGCAGTTGAGACCCTAACTTTGGGAACGACCAAGGCCAGATGCAAGCCCGACAAGCCGGCTACGGGCGTAAGTTCATCGCCGAGGCCCTCGGCCCAGGCCGGACGACAGCCAAGAAAAAAACCGACATCGGCGCCGATTCCCGCCGCCAAGCGAGCCAGAGCTTGGCGGCTCAAACGGACACCGAGAAGCTTGGGCAGGGCATTGAGCACCGCCGCCGCATCGCTACTGCCGCCCCCCAGCCCGGCTGCTGCGGGAACGTGCTTGGTCAGCGCGATTGAAACCTGGGCCACAGCCCCGCTTGCCTGGAGCACCCGCCTGGCTGCTAGCGCCGCCAAGTTGCTAGCACCGCCAGCAACCCTCTCGGGACCATCGACTCGGCAACGCACGCGCGGCAGGCGCGAGGATGCCACGGAGATATCGACACGGTCGCACAGCGAAACCGGCAGCATCAATGATTCGATGGCGTGGTAGCCATCGGCGCGGCGCCCAAGCACACGAAGCGTGAGGTTGACCTTCGCCGGGGCGAGGCAGCTGAGACGACCGACGACCATAAGAACGCGCGAGTGTTGCATGGCTTGGACACAGGAGAAACCACATAGCCTCGACCCCGCACCCCGCCCGGGCTAGTCACGGTTGGCGTGGCTGGCAGCGAACTCGAGGTCGCTCGATCGTTAGCGATCGAAGCGGGAGCACTGATAACCGAGGCGCTGGGTCACCCCGGCAGCATCGAGCGGAAATCCCCGATAAACCTCGTCACCGAGATCGATCGCGCCGCCGAAGACCTAATCGTCTCGGGTCTGCGACGTGCCTTCCCCAGCGACGTCATCGTCGCAGAGGAATCGGCGCCAGAACCGGTGCGTGGCCAGCGCTGCTGGTACGTCGACCCCATAGACGGCACCACCAACTTCGTACACGGTCTTCCCCACTGTGCGGTCTCGATCGCGCTCGCGGCCGACCACCACATCGAGGTCGCAGTGGTAAACGACCCCTGCAAGCGAGAACTCTTCGAAGCTCGGCGCGGAGGCGGCTCTCGCCTCAACTCGAAAGCAATATCGGTCTCGGCGACCTCCGAGCTAGCCGACTCGTTACTGGTAAGTGGCTTTCCCTACGACCGCCGCGACCACCTGGGTTTCTACCTGGCCTATTTCGAGGCTTTCCTGCTCGCGGCGCGCGACGTCCGCCGTTTCGGCTCGGCCGCGCTCGACCTATGCTATGTCGCCGCGGGACGATTCGACGGATTCTGGGAGGTGAAGCTCAGTGCCCTGGACACGGCTGGCGGCCTGTTGATACGAGGAGAGGTCACGAGGCGCGCGCGCTTGC
>CAZPPZ010000101.1:0-11163 GCA_964588545.1 uncultured Myxococcales bacterium
CAACGCGACTATTGTCGGCACCCACTCTGGTTGCGGTATTGGCGAGGATGGCTACAGCCAGATGGCGCTCGAAGATATCGCCTTGATGCGCTCTCTGCCCAACATGGTAGTGATACAACCGGCCGATGCTGTAGAAACCGAGCGTGTCACCGAGTTCCTTGCTGACTACGTCGGGCCGGCCTACCTGAGGCTTACCCGACAGCCGGTCGCCGATATTTTCCAGCGAGAAGACTACCACTTCGACTTCGGTAAGGGCGTGGAGCTGCGTGCTGGAACCGATCTTGCCATCGTCGCTAGTGGTGGTGTGGTCGGCTATGCGCTCGAGGCCGCGGATTTGCTCGCCGGCGAGGGGATCGAGTGTACGGTGGTCAACATCCACACGCTCAAGCCCCTAGATGTTGAGCTGTTGCGCGGTGTGGCTGGACGCTGTGGGCGCATACTGACGGTTGAAGACCATGGGGTTGTCGGTGGCCTAGGCGGGGCCGTCGCCGAGGCGCTGGCCGAGTACCCCGATACGCTCATCCGTATTCACGGAGTGCGCAGCTACGGCGAGTCGGGGCTGCATGCGGATCTCTACGCCAAGCACCGTCTCGATAGCGCCGGCATTGCTGCTGTGGCCAAAGAGTTTGTCTGTCCTGATACGCGTGCGACGGCTACGGCCTGAGCCTGCGAACCGCTGAGCGGACGAACACGGGGTTGTATCAGCCGATTTTCTCAAAGTAAGCTTCGAAGAGTTGCCGTCGTTGACGTCGATACTTACGCTCGTAAGAACTCTGGGCAACGGCTGCCAATGGCCGGGACCATTGGCAGCGCCTGAGATTTTCCTCCTCGAGTTTGCTAGAGAGGTCGACGAAGACCCGCTCTACGTCGGTAATCACATAGACGCGTCCAGCGGTTCTCAGGCAACGGCGTAGTCCCCGCGCGAAACCGGGGGTGAACAGTCGGCGCTTCTCATGGCGCTTCTTCCACCAAGGGTCGGGGAAATACACATGAACAGCATCGATACTGGCTGGCGCCAGCAGGTGTTCGATCAGCCAGCGTCCATCGGCGTGATACACCCGCGCATTGGCGGGCAGTGCCGGGTTGTTGGCCAGGCGTCGCGCCTCGGAAGCACGAAGTTCAAAGCCGACGAAGAGCGTGTCGGGGTTATGCTCGGCTGCGGCTATGAGGTAGCCGCCCTCGCCGGGACCGATCTCTAGCTCTACGCTGGAGCAGCCGGGCGCTAGCCGCTGCCAGTAGTCGGCGGGCAAAAACTTGCCCGGGCTGAGCAGTTCGAAGCTGACCGCCACGGCGTCAACTGGCTATCCCGCCAGTACCGGCGGCGACATACCCAGTGCCAGCCAGACGGTCAACAGGCTCAGCGACAGGGTCAACCACAGTGCCACACGCAGGCGCATCAGCAAGCGGTCGAGTTCGGCGTCGGTGACCGGCAGCGCGCCGAGGTCGGCGCGTACCAAGCGGTGGCCAATACCGAAGGCCAGCCAGGTTGCGAGGATTATCACCACGAAGGCCAGCGACAGCTTGCCCACCAGGGCCTCACCCACCTGCTGGTAGTAGCCCGCACCCAGTCCTTCCTTGTAAGGCGTCAGTGACCACGCACCGGTCATCACTACTACCCCGAGAACGGCGATGGCCAGGGGGTTGTAGGCGCGAAACAGCTCGGCGTAGCGGCGTCGACGGCCGGCGGCGTCTAGAGCCTGGGTGCCGGTGGTTTCGATGGCGACACCGAGAAGCACGGTTGCTCCGATAAAGATGGATACGGCCACCAGGTGGGTGAAAGTCAGCAGTTGGGTCATCGGCCGCGCTTGTAACCCTGAGGCTGCCGGATTGCAAAAGCAGGCGGTCGGCGCTCCCGGGGCTGGGAGGCAGCAACTCCTTGAAATTGCCGAGTTCTAACCCTACCTTTGGGACCATGGCGAAGCCGGTAGATGCGTCGTTGGCCTCGAAGCTTCCGCGAATTGGTCAGACCGGAGGTGAGGAAGTCTTGTTGGCCGAGAACGTGGTGGTTACCCGGCTCGACTCGGTCATAGGCTGGGCACGAAAGTTCTCGATTTTTCCCTACCCTTTTGCCACCGCCTGTTGCGCGATGGAGTACATGTCGTTGTCGATGGCCCCCTACGACATCGACCGTTTCGGCGCTCTGCTACCGCGTTTCACCCCTCGTCAGGCTGATTTGTTGATGATCATCGGAACCGTTACTTCTCGCCAGGCTCCAATCCTCAAGCGGGTCTACGAGCAGATGGCCGAGCCTCGCTGGGTGATGGCCTTTGGCGCCTGCGCTTCGACCGGCGGTTTTTACGATAACTATACAACCATGCCAGGCGTCGATCGGGTCATTCCGGTTGACGTATACGTCCCGGGTTGCCCGCCCAGGCCAGAGTGCGTGCTCGATGGTCTGATGGCCTTGCAGCGGCGTATCCAGGGGCAGAAGCAGATGCTCGGGCTGGGGCACTCCAAAGGATCCAAGCAGGACTGACCCGTCGGTCTTTTCTTCTAGAGCGATGACAAGACAAGGTAATCGTCATGAGTGATAAGGTGCTGCTTCGTTTCGAGGACGTCGCGGCTGATCTGAGCGATATCGACGCGTATATGGCCGATGGTGGTTACCAATCCGCCACAGCGGTGTTGAAGGATAAATCCCCGGAAGAAGTCGTCGAGCTGGTCAAGGATGCGGGGTTGCGTGGGCGTGGTGGTGCGGGTTTCCCGACCGGCTTGAAGTGGAGCTTTGTCCCTAAGGACACCGGCAAGCCAACCTATCTGTTGTGCAACGCCGATGAGAGCGAGCCCGGTACCTTCAAGGACCGGGCTATTCTCGAGCGTGATCCTCATCAGCTGATAGAGGGAATGATCATCGCATCGTATGCGATCGGTTGCGCGGATGCTTACATATATATTCGTGGGGAGTTCTCTCGTGGTTACCAGGTACTCGAACGGGCACTCGCCTCTGCCTACGCCCGCGGTGTTCTCGGCCAACGTGTTCTTGATAGCGACTATGCTCTTAACATCCGCGTTCATCGCGGCGCCGGAGCTTATATCTGCGGAGAGGAAACCGGCCTGATCGAGTCGATCGAAGGCAAGCGCGCCAATCCGCGGATCAAACCGCCGTTCCCAGCCGTTTTTGGGCTTTTCGGTTGTCCGACCATCGTCAACAACGTCGAGACACTGTCTTGCGTCAAGCATATTGCCGCGCGCGGTGCCGAGTGGTTCAAGGCGATTGGTCCGGAGCGCAGCCCTGGCCCTAAACTCTACTGCTTGAGCGGGCATATCCGCCGCCCCGGTGTCTACGAGCGGCCGATGGGAACCAACCTGCGCGAACTTATCGACGGGGAGGCTGGGGGGTTGTTGCCCGGTCGCAGCCTTAAGGCGGTAATTCCGGGAGGATCCTCGGTGCCGGTGCTCACCCCCGATGAAACCGACCTCGCTATGGACTTCGATTCGGTAGCGGCTGCCGGTTCGATGCTCGGGTCGGCAGGTATCATCGTCATGGACGACAGCACCTGCATGGTCAGAGCTCTGCGCACCATCTCTCACTTTTATCATCATGAATCTTGCGGCCAGTGTACGCCCTGCCGCGAAGGTACGGGTTGGCTCGAAAAGCTCTTGATCCGCATCGATGAAGGTCACGGTGAACCCGCAGATATCGACAAACTTGATGCGGTAGCCGGCAGTATGCAGGGCAACACCATCTGTGTTTTGGCCGATGCTGCCGCGATGCCGGTTCAGAGCTTTATCTCCAAGTTTCGCAGCGAGTTTGCCGAACACGTCACGGCTGGTGGCTGCAGCGTCGGCGAAAGCGGACGCGACGTAGCCTAGCCCCAGCGAGAAACACGAGGAGCAGTGCGACGATGGTGAAGGTCACGATCAACGGCGAGGAAACCGAGGTAGCCGAAGGGAGCAACCTGGTCAGGGCTGCCGAACTGGCTGGCCAGGAAATTCCTCACTACTGTTACCACCCGGGACTGTCGGTGGCCGGTAACTGTCGGATGTGCCTGGTTGAGATCAAGGCGCTGTCGGCCAAGCAGAGCAATCCGCTTCCCAAGTTACAGATCGGCTGCAACACTGTCGTTCAAGAAGGCATGGTAGTCGAGACCGACAATCCGCGGGTACGCGAGGCTCGGCGTGGGGTCCTCGAGTTTTTGCTGATCAACCATCCGATCGACTGTCCTATTTGTGATCAAGCCGGAGAGTGTAAGCTCCAAGAGTACTACATGGACTACGGTCGTCATCACAGCCGCTTTGAGCTTGATGAGAAGGTCTCCAAGCACAAGGCCTTGGCGGTGGGGCCCGACGTCATGCTCGACCAGGAGCGCTGCATTCTGTGCACACGCTGCGTGCGTTTTCTCGATGAGGTTACCGGTACCCATGAGCTCACAATTACCGAGCGCGGCGATCACAGCGAGCTGACGCTGGCGGTTGGGGCTAGCGTTGATAACGACTACGCCACCAATGTTGTCGACATCTGCCCGGTTGGCGCTTTGACCAGCCGCCGCTTCCGTTTTCAGGCTCGGGTCTGGTACCTCGATGTCGCAGATTCGGTCTGTAGCGGTTGTGCCACTGGCTGCAACACCACGGTGCACAGCCGCCGAGGTGAGATTTTCAGGCTAAAGCCTCGCGCCAACGCCGAGGTCAACGGCTATTGGATGTGTGACTTCGGGCGTCAGACCTACGGTGACAATGCTGGCGATCAGCGTTTGCGCGCGAGTCTCAGCCGTGAAGGCGAGGGCTTTGTCGAGCAAGACAGCAGGGCGATTGCCGCGCGGGTTGCGGCTACGCTCAAGGCTTGCAAACGAGTGTCGGTGGTGGCCTCGGCCTCGCTGAGTATGGAGGAGGGCTTTCTGCTCTCGAGAATCCAGAACCTGCTTGGTGGTGGCGAGCGCATCGTGACCTCGCCGCCTAGCTCGGAGGTAGCCGATGACGGTAGGCTGATCTGCAGCGACCGTTTCCCCAACCGGCGTGGCTTGGCGGACCTGGGCTTTGCTCAGGCGGCTTGTTTGGCCGAGCCGGCCGATGGTCTCATCATCGTGCGTTCCGACCCCGTAGGCGACGATAAGGGGGCTTGGGAGGGCATCATTGAGCAAGCCCTGGTCACGCTGGTGGCGGCTGAGCGTAGCGGCCACACTCTAGCCTACGCCGATCATGTACTTGCCATCGGCAGTCATTTCGAGTCGGCCGGAAGTTTTATCAACCGATCAGGGCGGATTCAGCGCTTTGCTCAGGCGGTGGACGCGCCCGGCCGGGCACTGCCCGGCTGGCGGGCTCTGGCAGACCTGCTCGAGGCTCTCGGTGGAGAAGCGTTTGCCGATACCGAGGAGGTCTTGGCTGCACTGCTAAGGAGTCTGACCGGGGACGACGACGCCAACAGCGCCTGGGTAGGGCCGGGCGGCCAAACGCTAGCGGCTGGCTAGTCCAAGTTGGCTAGTGCGGCTAATCATCTACAGCGGCAGTCCGCTGCGAAACAACAGCCAATGCCCGCAAATCTCGCCCACGGCTACCACCAACGCTAACATATAAAACAATCCAGTAGCGGCCATGGTCTGCGGTATCGCCAGGGTACGGCCGATCAGTGAGATCACGACTACTGCGATTATCCACGCGACTACTCGCGCCACTATCAGCATGTAGAAGCGGTCGCTGGTGGCGATGGCGAAGCCCTCGGCCAGCACTTCGTAGGGTAGAATCCACAGCAGTAACGCACCGGCGCAGACCATCACTATTTGTATGCGCAAGCAGCGTCGGCAGAAGGAGAATACTTGGTTGAGAGCTGCCAGGTCGAGACCGCTCTCTATGAGATACCAGTGGCCGAGCAGCATTCCGGTGGTGGCGGCGCCAAGTATTGTTGCTCCAGATGCGAAAGTAAGGACGAAGGGGAGTCCGGAAAAAAAAGGCACATTTTCAGGAACATAGCCCCAGGCGCTGGCTGTCAGGGCGGTAAACCCAGAGATTACCGCGGCCGGGAACAGTCGCGCGCGTAGGAAGGGCAGGTCGATGAACAGCGTCGCGGTGTAGCCGCTGAACACAGTAGCAAAGAGTCCCCAAAGCAGCAGTGCCGTGACAGATATCGCGCGTGAATCTGGGTAGTTGAGGTGCAAATAGGCATCGCCGGCCGCTACCGCATAGGCGGCTAGCAGATAGACCACGGCGGTAGACTTGTAGAAGCCTCTTTCCATTTTCATGAACGGCGGCACCGCCAAGGCGAGCAGGCCACCGGCGGCAAGCTTGCCGAAGAGCAACAGGTAGGTGTGAGCGAAGATAACTTCCATCGAGACCGAGATGCTAATCGTGGCCCCGTGGGTTTTCAAAGGAACGCAGATTCCGTTTCTAGTGGCCATCGTCGGTCTGCGCTGACGGCAATACATTGTCGACACTTGTCGGCACTGCTGGAGTTGCAGTGTGGATATCTTGTGGCTGCGCTGGTGGTTGACTGTGCGTACACGCAGCTGCGATGGAAGTTCCAAGTGATTTAGCGGGCGCCGCGTTTTGCCCCTTTCTAACAGGGTTTTCGCAGCACCCGCGCTTGGTGAAAAAGTGTAGTAACAACAAGGAGAAGCAGCGCACCATCATCAAGACGCAAAAACTCGTGCGCTTAGCGTCGTCAAAACTGTAGCGATTAAGGCGCGATTACTCTTGTGTGCTTTTCTTGTTGCAATGCTGCGTGACGCTAAGTACTACACCGACATGCCAGTGAACGTCACGAACCTGTGATCGAGTCTTGGAAAAAAGAGTGAGGGAAAGTTAAGGCACGAGCCTGAGTTTTTTCGTCTGGGAGATCGGGCTTGGTTGGCAGGAGCGTTTGAGCTGGCACCGTGATCGGGCCGCCGAACAAGACGAGCGTAGCATGCGCGCTCGCAGCACCAGTGGGGCAGAACTAGTTGTGATGAGGACAGATGCGGCCAGGTTGTGGGGAGAGGCATGTTCGCTTATCTGTAAGGAACTGCCGGAGAAAGACTACGAGACGTGGATTCTAGAACTGAACCCCTCGAGTTTTGAAGACGATACACTCACTCTGGAAGCGCCGTTCGGGCTGTTCCGGGATCGCGTCCGCCAGGCGTTTCTCCCGGCGATAGAACGCGCAGTGTCGGTTGCCGCCGACAGGCGGTGCCGTGTGGCGGTGGTGGTGGGTTCGCTCGGTAGAACGCGGCCGGTCACTCAAGTCAGGTCGCGTTCTACCGGCGAACGTTCTCGTCGCACCGGTAGTGTCAGTAGTCGCAAGACCTTCGAGAACTTTATTGTTGGCGAAAGCAACAGGCTTGCTTGTATGGGCGCGCAGCATATTGCTGACGGCAGCATCAGCGGCGGTAACCCCTTGTTCATGTACGGAGGAGTGGGGCTGGGCAAGACCCATCTACTCCTGGCCATAGCCAACCGGCTGAAGGGGCGTGGGCGCCGGGTGCTCTATTATCAAGGTGAAGATTTCACGCGCAAGATGGTCGAGGCTCTGCGTCTGGATCGGATGGATAACTTTCGCCGAGACTTTCAGCTTGCCGATGCCTTGCTGATAGATGATGTGCAGTTCATTGCCGGTAAGAAACGCACCCAGCAAGAGTTCCTCCATGCCTTTAACCTTTTGCACCAAGCCGGTAAGCCGATTGCGCTTGCCAGCGATCGCGCACCGGGGGAGCTCGAGCATCTCGAGTACGGATTGAAGAGTCGCTTTCAGGGCGGCCTGTTGGCCGACCTCGGCCCGCTCGATAAGGAGCTTCGCTGTCGCATCCTCAAGGCCAAGGCTCACGAGGCGGGATTGGCCTTGCCCGAGAAGACCCTTGATCGTATCGCTGTGCGGCTGCAGGGCAGTGTGCGCGACATCGAAGGTCTGGTTCTGCGCCTTAGAGCCGCGACCACCCACCAGGGCTGTGATCTCGACGAGCGCCTCATCGAGACCCTGATCGCGCCCTATGTATCGAGCAGCGCGCCGATTACGCTCGACAAGGTCATCGATACCGTAGCGTGGGTATACGGTATTTCCCGCGCTGAACTGCTCTCGCGCGACCGTTCACGGCGGGTAGCTTGGCCGCGCCACGTTGCGGCTTACCTGTGCCGTAAGCTCACCAACTCGTCGCTACCCGAGATCGGAGAGGTGCTCGGTGGCCGCAACCACACCTCGGTGCTGCGAGCGGTGCGCTCGGTAGCCGACCGGGTCTCTGGTGATGCCGCCTTTGGCTCGAGGCTGCGAGAAATCGAGAGCATGCTCGGCCACGTTCCTGAAGCGCGCATTTAGGCGAGCTAGGGCAGTCGCACGGCCGCGGCCCTCATGCTAGCTATGGCGGGTGATGGCTGGTGAGATTACTTCTCTGATAGCCGAGGCTCGGCGCCTAGAGGCGCTGGCGATGACGGTCTATGTCCGCTTCGGACACCGCTTTTGCGATAACCCAGAGATTCACCGTTTTTGGATGTCGATGGCTCGCCACGAGGCTGCCCACGTTGGCGCGTTGGAGCTGCTCGACTCTATGCGGCGCGAGTCTGAACTCGACCTCGAGATCTCGATCAGTAGCGAAGGCGTGGCAACCGCGGCGGCCCTGATCGAACGTGTTGCCCGCGAGTCCGAGCAGGCGCTTACTCTGGACCGTGCTTTCGAGTTGGCCATAGAACTCGAGGGTGGGGAACTCGAGGATATGGTTCTCGATTTGATACACGGGCTGGCTGATCGGGCCGAGCGTGATCAGGCTGCGAGAATGCTGGTACACGATCTTAGCGACCTGAGCCTGATGATAGAGAAGCACGCGGACAATGATGAGCTGCTGGTTCGTGCCGATGAGCTGGTAGAGAGTCACGTCGATAGGCGTACCCGCCGTTTTAGCTGAGCCCGTGGTCTTGCCGGTTGCTGCCCTGCATTCGTGAACAAGCGGCACTGACAAGTCACTTACCTACGCTTTCCGTCAAAACGATGACGCACGGACACGCATGTTCTTGCGAAAAACCCCCGAAAATCTGATGCGTTGCATGGCATGTAGGTTGCTCTGAACGAGCACGTACGGGCGCGGGTACGCCCCGTCAAGGAGAGCAACCATGCACGATCAGACTGGAGCGAGTATTAGAGATCTGCGACGCAACCTGCGAATGACGCAGGAAGAGTTCGCACACACCCTGGGGATAACCGTAGCTACGGTGAACCGTTGGGAGAATGGACACGCCAAACCGAGCAAGTTGGCTCGGCGGGCGATTGATAGGCTAGTGCAGTATCGCAGCGAAACGACGGCTCAGGCTGTTTGATCGCGGCATACGACAGAGGATGGAGAGAACAGCCTGGACAGGCGGCTAGGCCACCTGCAGGCTGTCTACTCCTCCAGCCACTATCTCGAGGCGAGTTTGGCCGCGCTCTAGCGAGCGTAGGCTTGGAACTGCGGCGCCGGCGGCGACTGGGACTCACGCGGAGTTATCGTCAGGGTGATGCGGTCGATCGATACGCCGCGCTTCTCGGCCAGGCCGACGATGCTGGCTCGTGCCAGCTTGCTCGGCTCCGAGTGGCTATTTTCCCATCGATTTACCGTGCTGACAGTGATGCCTAGCGAGTGGGCGAACTCCTCTTGGGTCATGTCGAGCTTGACGCGAAGCTCACGAATCTGCTTGCCGGTGTTGGTCTGGTCCATTCTTCAATCCTCCGTCTGTCCGGCTCTATAGCCGCCTTCAACATCCTCAGGCGCTGGTCAGGCCGGTTTGCACCGGGTCTCGCCGTTTCGCCCTGGTCAACTGCACGCAGGCAATTGCAAGTCAGGTGCCATGCCGCAAGTCCAGGCAAATTGGGCTTTTGCTGGGTACTAGGCAGCAGCAGACGGCTAAATTTGGACAGTGCCTTACAAAGTTGAAAAGCATTTGCCCGTGCAGCTGTCAGGGCGTTGTCTCTCAGCGGTGAGAGTGCGATAGAATCTGAGCATATGGCGAAACTCTCTATCATCGTCCTCAATTGGAACGGCGTCGACCTCCTGCGTGGCTGCCTCGCTTCGGTTCTCGAGCAGGACTATGAGGACTACGAACTAATTGTAGTCGACAACGGCTCTAGCGACGACAGCTGCGCCATGGTCGAGGCTGAGTTCCCCTCGGCCCTGCTGTTGCGTCAAGCTGAAAACAGCGGCTTTTGCCGGGGTAACAACATCGGCATGGAAGCCGCCTCGGGGGAACTCATCGTCCTCCTTAATAATGACGCTGAACTCGACCGGAAATTCTTAAGAAATCTCGACCAGGCCGCCTCCCTGGAGCCTCACGCGGGCATGTTTGCTACGCGCATCATGATGTATGACCGCCGCAGCGTCTTCGATTCCACCGGGCTGCTGGTCTACCCGGACGGAATCTGTCGATCGCGGGGCTGGTTGGAGAAGGACCTAGGTCAGTACGATGAGGCCGACGAGGTTCTCGGGCCCAATGGCTGCGCGGCGGCCTATCGGCGCTCGATGCTGGTCGACGTCGGTATGTTGGACGAGCGTTACTTCGCCTATCTCGAGGATCTAGACCTGGCCTTTCGCGGCCAGCTACGTGGCTGGAGCTGCCGTTACGTGCCCGATGCGGTGGTCTACCATAAGAAATCGATGACTAGCGGCTACCACTCGGCGCTCAAGGCCTATCTAGTCGAGCGCAACCGTATTTGGAACGCCATCAAGCTGTTTCCGCTCAGGCTACTGCTGCTCAGCCCCTTCTATACCTTGGCGCGCTACGTCGCACAGGGCTTTGCTACTGCTAGCGGACGAGGCATCAGCAGCGAGTTTCGCCGCGATTATTCGCGGCTCACCCTGGCCGGCATTCTACTGCGATCGTATTTTGCAGCGTTACGCGTACTGCCGGAGCTGTGGGTAGAGCGTCGCGAAATTCAGGCGCGCCGACGTCTAGGCGCTCTGGCCGTATATATGCTGATGAAGAAGTACCGTCTCCCGGTACTCGAACTTGCCTTCAAGGATTGAGAGTCGCTTGGTCCATTTTCGCTTCGATCTGGTTCAAGCCGCTGCGGTAGCCGAGGTTGTCGGGGTCGAGTTCCACTAGCCTCTGGCTGATCGCCAAGGCCGCCGCGTAGTTGCTCTGTCGCAGCTCGAGGTCGAGCAGCTGGGTGTAGGCTGTGGTGTCATCGGGCGTGTCATTATCATATATCTTAGAGCATCTACAGCATGGTCGTCCTTTTTTACTGGTTCTTCTGATGCATTTCGGTCTACTGACTTATGCTCTGATATAGTAAGATTAGGT
>CAZPPZ010000102.1:0-11159 GCA_964588545.1 uncultured Myxococcales bacterium
TCCCGGGACCAGCAGCACCGCCCGCTGGAAGTAGGCCGCTGCGCGTCCCGGCGCACCGGCGACCAGCGAGAGGTGTTGTGGCAGTCGTCGCAGACGCTGGTAGCACGGATATGCCGTGACGACTTTCCGGCAGCCGTCGAACCATTGTGACAGTTTCCACAGGTCCCGGCACTGACGTTGCTGTGATCAAATACAGCCGACTGCCATGACCGCGTATCGTGGCAGTCATCACAGGCATTGCCGGCAGGGACATGGCTGGTGGGCTTGCCCATCGCAACGCGTCCATCGTGGCAGCTAGTGCAACGCCCCGAGGTCTCTATGGTGTGAGCAAAGCGGGCGCCATTCCAACGTATCTCGGTGTGACACTCATCGCATGCAGACACAGTGGGCACATGGTCAGCGGGCTTACCGATGGCACCAATAGGACTGTTGACATCGTGACACAGAGCGCACTGCCTCGGTGTTCCCCGCATGATACCGCGCAGGTGACACGACTCACAGGCTAGGCGCAGGTGGGCACCGTAGAGTTCAAAACCAGTCTCGAGGTGATCAAACTCAACCCTCGGCTGAGCATCGGAGGGAACCGCCGCCGCGACCAGCAGCATGACCGCCATCGAGCAACAGCAAATCAAACTTCTTAACGTCAGCCCGATCACTGCAGGTGGAGCTCCTTGAAACTCGAAGTCACGTGGCAGCTAGCACATAGCCGACCGAAAGCACCTCGGTGAGCATCGTCGAGACGGTGACACGAATAGCAGGCAGGGTTCTGCTCGACGTGCTCTCCCGCTGGAGCGCTGTGGCAGGCGGCACAAGCCAACCCCTCGTGCGACCCATCGAGAACGAAATCGGTATCGGTATCATGATCGAAGATCCACGCATCCCATCCATTAGGGTTGTGGCATCGCGCACAATCGCTACCAAGCGTGCCCGAGTGGTGGTCGTCGCCAGCATGGCATTGTCGGCAGACACGGCTAGTCCCACGGTAGACAGTGCTCATATGACAGGCTTCACACGGCGCCAGCGCGTGCAGCCCCTCTAAGGGAAAGCGCGTAATGTCATGGTCGAAGAACACGTCCTCGCCCCAGCCTTCTTCTACGTGACACTCCTCGCAGCGTTGCCCCTGGCGACCATCGTGAGGATCATCGGTACGATGGCAGCCAAAACAATTGGTGGCGGGCTTATCCTTGTATAGATCGCCGGGGTGACAGGCCCGACAGCTAACACCGACGTGCTTACCGACCAGCTTGAACTCAGTGTCCAGGCTGTGATCAAAACCTACTTCATCCCAACCACCGGGGGTGTGGCACGACTCGCACTTATCTCCGTTGCGCTGCTTGTGAGGATCATCCGATCGGTGGCAAGAAAAACAACTCCGATCAAGTTCAGTCTCGTAGACGTTAGCATCGCCCTTATGGCAACCCTCGCAACGAGCCTGGCGGTGTCTGCCTACCAGCTGAAAGTCGGTGTCGCGGTTGTGCTCGAAACCGACCTCCTCCCACCTGGTCGGAGCATGGCAGTCGCGGCACTTGCGCCCATGTCGACCAACATGCACGTCATCGAGCAAATGGCACGAAACGCAGTCGCTCGGAGTATTTTCGTAACGGGCCTCCCCATGACACTGGTTGCACGAAACCTGGGCGTGGGCTCCTCGTAGAGAGAAGTCGGTCGTGTCGTGATCAAACTTACCCCTTTTCCAACCTTCCGGGCTGTGACACTCAGCGCACTTTCCACCCATTCCACCATGGTGGTGGTCGTCTTCTCGGTGACAGTCTATGCAGCGAGAAGGTGCTTCGCGCAGATGTCGCTCGGGTAGGTGGCAGCTGTCACAGGCCAGCCCGAGGTGGGAGCCGACAAGGGGAAAATCGGTAAGGCTGTGGTCGAGGGTATCGCGATCGAGAACGATGATGTCAGCATCGCGCCCCTTGTGCTCGGTATGACAGCGGCTGCACTTTGGCTCTAGCCCAAGGCCGACACGGCCGTGATAACCAACCGACGCACGAATGTCACTAGCGACGTCCTTATGACAGCCGAGGCACAGGCTGGTCTGCAAGCCACGCTCGAAGGGAACGTGGCATTTCATACACTCCTCCTCCAGATCCGCGTGACCTTGGATGAGAGGTCCAGGCATGACGAGCTTAGAGATAGGCAACGCATGGGCTGTTTTGCCAATGCTTAAAGCAAACAGCATGCCACCACAGACGATACCCAACCCGGCCGCCCTCTTAGCCATACCGCCCGCCGAAGCTTCGCCCCCCACACCGACACCTCCTTCATCTCGCCTAATAACGGTGTACTGCTACCACATGGACGACGCTAGCCACGATCAGCATAACGAACAGCGGAACGTGGATAACGTGCCATAGGGAGAAAAGACTCTCATAAAAGCCAAACTGCGCAACCTTGCGGATAGTCGCAAAGTGCTCGGCCAAGTACCTGCGTACCAAGGCGCGCTGCTCACGCGAATGCTGCCGCGTCCACCCGGCTCGAGCCGCAACCGCGCGCAGAGTCGCACAGGCACTCATCGCCAACCGCATCTGCGTCCAACGCGCACGCATCCCAATGGTGAGCACAGCTACCCCAGCAACGACGACATTGCCGGGCTGGGCCGTAGCGGACTTCTCGAAGCCCTCCAGGCGGCTCATCACCTCTGGCGCAAATGCCAGCGCATAGGCCAATCGGCCGGTACTGGCACGGGCCTCGCTGCGCAAACTCTGCAGCGACGCTCTGCGCCCGTACAGTCCGTGATGAACCTTGGCGTAGAGGTAACGTCCGACCAATCCACTAGCCGTCACCAAGAACATCGCCACCAGTGCCACCTGACTGTTGATAGATCCAAGACGGAAATTGCAGTGAAACAAGACCAGTACGGGTCCGAGAATGCCGAGTACCATGTGTACCCGAAACCACCCTCTCATGGTGCCCAGGCGATGCAGTAGCCGCCAGCGTTTACGCATGGCGTAAGCGGCAACTAGCAGCATCGCCGCCAGGCCGAGTATACCAAGCAAATAGCCGGTGCCGTGGTCGGCGCTCAGATACACGTCGTCGCGGCCGCGCCAGCCGAGCCAAAGCACGCTCAATACGAGCAAATACCAAGAAGGAAGGCGGTCTGGTGCAGAGACCACGGTGGCTGGGGCGTTTTTCATAGCTTACCTACTCGTCGGCACGCGCTCTGGTGACCACGCTACCGGGCAGAGTCCGAGCGGCTGGGGCGTCGCTCCTAACGTTTTGACGACCCAGCCGCCATTCTCTTCGCCTCACGTGAACGAGAACAGCGCCGACGCCTCCTAGCCACCCCTATTGGCCGCCATCGATCGAACCGCACCAAGGCCAGATCAACACGAGTAGGGGGTTTCACGCGGGAATATCCGAGTACAATGCTGCGCATACTTAGCCGCGCCAGCGCTACGCAGTCAACCAATCAGCCGCAGGTCCTGCAATAGAGCCGCGCCGACGTAAGAACGCGGCTGAGCGTCGATATATCGTCAGCTTTGCGCTCGATTGCCACCCCAAGAGGCGCACCGGGGCGCAGCCGCGGAAGTCTTTCAGCCTGAGAAAGTGAGCACTAGCGCCCCGATCTAGGCACAGCCAGGGCCGATTGAAGGGAATGGGCTGGGCTGCGTCTTACCTATGACGTTCGCGGTTTAAAGGTCTGAAGCGCCACCACATCCGCGAGCAAGCCACGCCTAGTATCTGGCATTGTCGGCATCGTCGAGAATGGCGTCCAGGCGGCAGTAGAGGAGAGTCTCGGCTCGGCCCGGTTCCTGCATGTGGGGTCACGGGGAGACTCAGGTAGCGGAGAAATTGGACGAAGGCTGCAGTCGATTGCGGCCACCAACGACGATGACGGTCTTACTCGCAAACCTAACGGTATACGCACTGCCCTTGGCGCTTGTGTGGACGGCCTACGCGACTGTACGTGGACGAGCCGAGCGGCGCAGCCGCAGTGTTCGCGACGCGGCGATTGAATCGGGGCTGACCGAACCGGCATCTCTCCACCCAGTCATCGATCCCCTCCGCTGTGCGGGTTGTGGGACCTGTGTAGCGGCCTGCCCCGAGGGCAAGATCCTTGGCATCATCGGCAGAAAGGCTGAACTCATAGAGCCTAGCCGCTGTATCGGCCACGGCGCCTGCCGCGAGGCCTGTCCAACGGATGCAATCAGCCTGGTCTTCGGAACCGAAAAACGCGGCGTCGATATCCCGCTGATCTCCCCCAACTTCGAGACCGACGTACCCGGGATCTTCATCGCAGGAGAACTCGGCGGTATGGGCCTGATCCGCAATGCCGTCGAGCAGGGCCGCCAGGCAATCGAAAGTATACGTCAAGCCGAGGGAGTATCGGCTAGCACCGGTCGGCGCTCTTGTGAGGAAGCGCTGGACTGCATCGTCGTCGGCGCGGGCCCGGCAGGCATATCGGCTTCGCTAGCAGCGATGAAATACGGCCTCCGCGCCGTCACTATAGAACAAGACACACTGGGCGGCGCTGTGGCGCACTTTCCCCGGGGAAAAGTCGTGATGACCAGCCCAATGAAATTGCCGATAGTCGGCAAAGTACGTTTCTCGCGTGTCTCGAAAGAAGAGCTACTCTCATTCTGGACCGGGGTCGAGAAGCGCACGGGCCTGCGTATTAACTACCAGGAGCGTCTTAAGTCGGTGTCCAAAGACCGGGATTACTTCAGCGTCACCACTTCTCGCAGCAGCTACCGAACACGAACCATACTGCTGGCGATCGGACGCCGAGGAACTCCCCGGCGTCTGGGTGTGCCAGGAGAAGACTCAAGCAAGGTCGTCTATCACCTCAGCGACCCAGAACAGTATCGCAACCAGAGTGTTCTTGTGGTTGGCGGTGGAGACAGTGCGCTCGAGGCAGCCACATCAATAGCGAAAGAACGCGGGACAAGAACTACTATCTCTTACAGGTCCGCGGCTTTCACCCGAGCAAAAGCCGCCAACCGAAAGCTCGTCGAGGAACTCAAAGCCTCAGGGCGCCTGAGGGTCTTGCTCGAATCACAAGTTGTAGACATTGCTGACGATCGCGTACGGCTGGAGCAGTCTGGGCGCACCGTAGAGTTCGAAAACGATGCCGTAATCGTCTGCGCCGGCGGCGTGCTCCCTAGTGGGTTTCTACGATCGCTCGGCATCACTGTGGAGACCAAGCATGGAACACTATAGACTCTGTAACGGCGCAGCCGATGCTCCCTACCGCTCACTGAGCGCAGTAGTGTGGGTCGCACTAGCCCTGGTCGCCATGATAGCCATGGTCGCACCAACGCCGGCGTTTGCCGGCAACATGGACAGCGTGCGCGAAGCAGTTCGCCTGCGTGATTACACCCGTGCTGCCTACCTACTTGAAGACATGGCGAAGCAAGGCGATGCCGATGCCCAGTACGAACTCGCGAGCCTCTATCGTACCGGCCGCGGCGTAGCCAAGGACCAAGAGGTCGCGTTTCGCTGGTTCGAGAAAGCTGCGGAGAAGGGACATGTGAAAGCCGCCTATCACCTGGGTCTGATGTACGAACGTGGCTGGGGTGTGGCGGCCAGCCAATCCGATGCTCGCGAATGGTGGAGACACGCCTCAGAGGGCGGCTGTAACTTGGCCACCGAAAAGCTCAAGCACGAGGCCGACAGCACCGCCATCGCTCGCTTCGAGGCGATGGCCAACAAAGGCCAAGAGGCGCTGAGAATCGCCGCACGTCGCGGCGACCTCGCTAAGGTGAGACTGCTCGTCGAAGCTGGTGCCGACGTTAATTCAGCTAATCCCTACGGGCGCACGGCTCTACTCGAGGCGGCCGAGCAGGGCAACGCCGAAGTAGTCGCGTTGCTTGTCGGCAGTGGCGCGAACCCTACCAAGGCGAACAACCATGGCGAGACCCCGCTGCTTGTTGCTAGCCGGCTCGGTGCCACCACAATCGTCGCCAGCCTTGTTGGATCAGCAAAGCTGCACTTGTCCGAGGAACCCGGTGCGAGCGAGGCGCTACTAGCCGCGGCCTCTGCCGGACACGCCGAGGTTCTGAATATTCTTCTTGCGGCTGGCGTAAATGCCGAAACCCATAACAGCGAAGGCAACACGGCGCTGGCAATAGCTACGGCCCGCGGCCATACGCAGGCCGTAGCTACGCTACTAGCCTACGGCGCTCGCGAGAGCGTTCCCGTGGCAAACGAACACGACCCCGCCTTGTTGATGCTATCGGACAACGACAGCACTGATGGCAAGCTGTTCCTGGCGGGCAACGGCACTCCCTTTGCCGGATGGTCCCCACTCGCGGTTGCCGCTTGGCGCGGACGCACCCAGTCGGTACAGGCACTTCTCGCCGCAGGCGCCGACCCCGATGAGATCGATAGTGAGGCCAATACACCACTTATGTGTGCAGCCGAGCAAGGACATGCGGAGATCATAAGTTTGCTGCTCGCCTCAGGCGCCGACCCCGACCATGCCACGCCGGAGCGCGGTTCAGCACTGACGCTGGCGGCGGCTTCTGGTCACAGCGACGTCGTAGGGATGTTGATCGATGCACACGCCGGGACCGAGCACCGCGGCGCCAACTCCGCCACCCCTCTGGGCTTGGCGGTTCGCGGCGGCCATATCCAAACGGCCAAAGCACTGCTTGGTGCTGGCGCTAGAATCGATTCGGCCGACAGATCGGCCACAACGCCGCTCATGCACGCAAGCGAGGAAGGGCACACGGAGCTGGCTTCTCTGCTGATAGAGGCCGGTGCCAATCTCGAACTCATCGATTCCAAGGGAAGGTCCGCCCTATGGCTAGCCGCCAATGCTGGCCACGTAGAGCTGGCCTCGCGGCTGGTCACTTACGGAGCCCCGGTAGAGACCGCCGACGAGCAAGGACTCACTCCCTTAGCCGCCGCCGCCGCCCACGGACACGACGGCGTGGTCGACCTACTGGTCCTGGCTGGCGCCAACGTCCGCACCAAGACCTCGTGTGGCAACACACCGCTACTACTTGCCGCGTCAGCCGGCGCGACCTGGACGGTAGGGCGACTGCTTGGAGCCGGCGCAGATGCCAACGCTAAGAACGCTGGTGGCAACACGGCTCTGATGATGGCCGCATCACAGGGACACGTCTCCACGGTAACCGCTCTGTTGAGCGCGGGCGCCAAGGTAGCGGTGCAAAATCTACGCAGCGAACATGCGCGATCCCTGGCTCGAGCAGCAGGTCACGACAAGGTCGTAGCGCTGCTCTCCTCGCAGGGCTCGCGAGCTTGGCTGCCCTTCAAAATCTTCTAAAGAACAGCCAAGCCGCGCATCACGCCAGTGTTCCTACTACGGGCAAGGACAGCTAAGAGTGGTTGACGTCCCCACCGCGTTGGCAAGACACAATAACGCGTCGGTGGCCGTAATCGGTAAACTGCCAGTTGGTGCACACGCGCACTCTGGCGAGCAAGTCGTCACCCCCACTGCCGCCTGAAGAATGAACAGGCAGTCGCTGGCCGTAGGTTTGCTTCCAGTACTTACCGGCTGCGCGCAGATCACCGGAGCGCAGCCTGGGTTGGCCGGATCTACGTAGTCGACAAGAGCAGCGGGGGCGTTAGTAGTCGCTGTGTAGGTAGCGCAGGTATAGCCCGGCATAAACCCCGTCGCGTTGTTTATCTCGGATAGGTTGGTCGCACCATCAGCGTCCGAGTCCCATCCCTCTATCGTTGCCAGTGCCGCCGCAGGGTTAGTTTTCCCACCAGCGCTCAAGAAATCCAGACCATAGGGATTCTTGGGACTGTTGCTGAAAAAATTCTTGTGGCAGACACCACAAGTGTGTAAGCGCGTCGCGCCGGGGTACATATTCTGAAAGCTACTAAGCCACACCGCCTTCGCCTGCGCCTCGGTCACCATGAAGGCGCTAGCAATCATGGCCACAACCGCCGCAGTCGCCAAGCACCGTGCTGATCGAGATTTCCTCCTCCTCATCATCATCCTCCTCCTCTTCTTCCGCGACACTCAATGTTCAGGATGCAACAGCGACCAGCTGCGCGCAAGCCTCGTGATTAGGGTCAGATCTCGTACTTCTTGAGCTTATACCATAAGGTGCGTTCGCTAATCCCCAGGATACGCGCCGCCTCGGCCTTGTTTCCGTCGGCCCGCCCAAGAGCCTGTCGGACCGTCTCCGCCTCGATGCGGCTTACCGCCTCCGAGAGGTTTAACCCCTCGGTCATCACCCCCAGGCTATTACTCCCATCCCCCGAAGGGAGGTCGAGCAGATGTCCAAGCATCTCAACACTAACAGAGTCTCTCTCGCACAGGACCGCGAGCCGTTCACACACGTTGCGTAGCTCGCGCACGTTGCCTGGCCAGGGATAGGCCTCAAGGAGAAAAGCTGCGTCTTCTTCCAGCGCCAACGGCGCACGGCCCACAGCCACAGCTGAGTCGGCCAAGAAGCGCTCTGCCAGTGGTGCAATATCCACGCGCCGCTCACGCAGTGGCGGAATCTGCAGACGGATGACGTTTAGCCGATAGTAAAGATCCTGGCGAAAGCCTCCATCACTCATCGCCTTCTCTAGATCGCGATTAGTCGCAGATATTACCCGTGTATCGATACGCATGGGATTATTGCTGCCGATACGCTCGAGGACACCCTCTTCGAGCACCCGCAGTATCTTCGATTGTAGCGGAGAGCTCATGTCGCCAATTTCGTCAAGAAAAATCGTTCCCCGATCCGCTAGCTCGAACTTTCCCTCGCGGGCATCGGTAGCCCCAGTAAACGCTCCTTTGGTATGCCCAAAGAGCTGACTCTCAAGCAGATCAACCGGAATCGCCGCACAGTTGACATCAACGAACAGGTGGTCGCGACGCGGGCTAAGAGCATGCACGGCGCGTGCGACAAGTTCCTTGCCGGTACCAGTCTCTCCAGTGATCAAGACGCTACTGTCGGTTACAGCTACACGGCGAATCGCCGAGAAGAGCCCCTGCATAGCTTCCGACGGCCCGATCATGTCTTCGAGAGACTGTCGATCGCTGTCGCGCAGGTAGCGGTGCTCGCGCAACAGAGCCTCGGTGCTCAACGCTCGATCGATGAGAATCTCCACCTCATCAAGATTAAAAGGCTTAGTGATGTAGTCGAAAGCCCCCTCGCGCATCGCGTCAACCGCGGAATCGATGGTGCCAAAGGCTGTCATCATAATGACCGGCAACTCCGAGCGAACTTCCTTAGCCTTGCGCAACACGTCGAAACCGTCCTTGCGAGGCATCTTGAGATCGGTGAGCACGGCATCAATACAATCATCGAGCATGCTAATGGCCTCTTCACCGTCAGCCGCCGTCACGACCAAGTAGCCGCGTTCAACTAGCGAGGCTTCGAGTAGGCGCCGCATCCGGCTTTCGTCGTCCACTACAAGGATCGTTCTTTTCTGACTCACGACATCCCCTCCGCCGATTCCATTCCCCTGGTAGGAAACACAACCCGGAACTCGGCGCCGACCGGATCCCGGTTGTAGGCTCGGATAGTCCCACCATGAGCGGTCACGATTCTCTTGACTATGGCCAAGCCTAGCCCTATGCCGCCCTCTCGCTGGCTGACAAACGGCTGAAATAGAAATCTCTCGACCTCAGGCGGTATTCCGCTGCCAGTGTCCTTGACTACGACAGTCGCCTGGTCACCGTTCGACTCAGTCGTTATAGAAACCAGGCCATCACGATCGCAAGCCTGGATAGCATTGAGTATGAGGTTCAAGAACACCTGCGAGATCTGGTTGGAATCACAAACGACGGGGGCAATTTCCGCTGAGCGATGAGTTTCGACAGAAACGAACTTAGACGAGGCCTCGCTCGACAGCATGTTGACGGCGGTATCGATGACGTCGTTGATATTGGTGGGGGCGAGCTGTGGCGGCGTAGGCCGGGCAAAGTTTAAGAGGTCGGTAACCGCGTCGTTGAGCCTGTCGGTCTGCTCGAAAATAAAATGAGCGAACTCGACTCCCTCGGGATCATCACGCTTGGTAAAGCGCCGTTCAATAAGTTGGGCTGAATTCTTGATGATGCCTAGCGGCGTGCGAATCTCATGGGCGATACCCGCCGACAGCTCGCCGAGAAACGCTAGTTTTGCAGACTGCACCAGTTCGGCGTGAGCAGTCGATACGTTGTCGACCATACGACGAAAGGCGAGCGTGAGCTCACCTACCTCATCGCCGCCAACTGCTGGCGGAATCTCCTCGAGTCGCCCGCTGGCGGCGATCCGCGAGGCCACGGCAGTGAGTTCCTTAATCGGACGCGAAATACTCGAAGACAGCATCCATGCTAGAACCACACCTATCAAGGTAAGAAGTGAACCGGCCAATAAGATGCCGTTTCGCACCTCGACGATCGGCGCCAGAGCAATGCTCTCGGGTACCGCGGCGACTAGCCTCCAGCCCAGATCGGGGAGAGAGCGGTAGGCCTCAAGCTCAGCCTCGCCGACGATAAAACGCGCTCCCTCGGAATCTACCGCATCGTAGGCCTGCCGTACAGGTTCGCCCGGAGCGCCTCTATCGGCAGCCGTAATGTGCCAGGTCGGCAACGACTCTGGCGCTTCCGAGACGACCGGCCCGGCCAAGACCCGCTCCCCGGAGTCGAGCATACGAATCGCAACATGACCCCCGGCGGTGCTGCGCCGGACCACATCCTCAAGAACCGACCGGTCAAGCATCGCGACCAGGGTCCCCAGCGTGTGCTCGGGCCGGTCAGGATCGGGAATACGTGCGGCCAGGGACACGTAGAAAGCTCGGTGCTCTCTCGAGTAGGCCAGCTGTGAGGCGATACCGCGGCTGCCCACGGGAACCGCCGCCAGTCCCGCAAGCTCCCGACCTATCCACGAAGGGCGACTCGACGCCGTGCACACGCCGTTTGGATTGACGGCGAACACTTCGAGATAGGCTCCGTAATCCTTCTTTACCGACTCGAGCAGCTGCGAAACGCTCTTGTCGATGTCATCGACAACCAGCTCACGCATGGTCTCGAGGCCAGCCCAGGTCCGAACGTTGTCAACATGAGCGACGAGCAACTCACGCATGGCAACCTGAACTGCGGCGGCATCGCCCGCCACCTGGGCACGAATCTCCGGCTCCAAAGCGTGACGGGCGGTTCTATAAACGAGTAGGCTATTGACGACCGCGGGCAGCGCCAACAACGCCGCCGCGTAGATGAGCATCTTGGTCCGGATCGAAACCGGCCAGGGACGACG
>CAZPPZ010000103.1:0-11130 GCA_964588545.1 uncultured Myxococcales bacterium
AGATCAGCAGCTGGGACAAGTTTGCGAGTCTGGTGCGCGCCAGTGGTGGTGCGCCTTTGCAGTTGGTAATCGAGGGGCGCGACGGTGGACGGCGTTCGCTGGTGATCAGCCCGGAGCCGAGCGACGAGCGCGATGCCTTTGGCGAGGTGATTGGCAAGGCCTACATGATCGGCATCCAGCGTGGTGTCGAGCAAGAGCCCGTAGGGGTTTTTTCGGCGATAGGCCTGGCGGGAAAAGCCACTTGGGGCTATTCGGCGATGATCTTCCAGACTCTCGGTCGGGTCATCTTTGGCAACATTCCCGCCTCTGATCTTGGCGGCCCCATCGAAATAGTTCGCCAGGCCGGTCGCATGGCGGCTAACGGGCTCGAGCCACTACTGCGCTTCATGGCCATTATCAGTATCAATCTCGGCATCATCAACGTCTTGCCCATTCCGGTGCTCGACGGCGGACACCTGTTCTTTTTCCTCATCGAGGGCTTGCGCGGCAAGCCCCTATCGCTGCGTTTTCGCGAGATGGCCCAGCAGGTGGGCGTCGTGCTGCTGGTTGCTCTCATGGTTTTTGTCGTCATTAACGACATCTCCCGCATCGTTTTCGGTTGATCCCTTCTCGCCTCGTGCTTGCGGTTGATAGCTGTTCGGCTTGTCCGGGGGCTGCGCTTGCCGACTCTTCGGGAGTCGTGTCGGCGAGGCATCTCGAGCCTGGCCGTGCGCGCGCCGAATCGCTGGGGACCCTGCTCACAGCAATGCTGGCCGAGTTCGGGGCCAGCGCGGCCGACCTTGGTGGCATTGCGGTGGTCAACGGCCCTGGATCCTACACTGGTCTGCGCGTGGGGCTGGCGCTGGTAAGTGGTCTTGCGCTGCTCGATGACCTGAAGGTTGTCGCACTTAACTCGCTCGAGCTTGCGGCCTTGTCGACTGAGACTAGCGAGGACAATCTGTGTGTGCTGCTCGGCGCCGGGCGAGACAAGTTCTACGCTGCCGGATACCACCGGGGCGGCGATGGCGAGCTGGTAGAGACAGTGCCGACCGATGTGTTCTCGGCCGAGCAGCTGGCCTCGTGTTTTGGCCAGGCTCGCCCGGCCTGGACCTTTTGCTGTGAGATCGGCTCCGAGGCGCGGCTGGAGGGCGAGAGCGCCTATGCGCACTTTCCCTGCGAGCGTGCTGGGGTGCTGGCGGCTTGGGGGCTGGCCGCGCTCGGCGCCGGGCGAGGACAGCTCTGCCAGTCGGTGATTCCGCTTTATAGCGGCTCACTGCGTTTCCGCCGCAATCCTACAAAAGTTTTGGTGAACCCCGAGATTCCCAAGCGGCCGAGCTAAGTCCACGAAAAACAAGCAGTTTTGCCCGGTGCGTGATTTGACTACGGATATTTCTAGGGCTACAGTAGCAGCCTCAACCCGCGTCTAAGGAGGTCGGAATGGATCCGCATGACGAAGAGTTAATACAGGGTCTTCTCCCGCGAATACCGGAACTAAAAAGCGCCTACGAGGAGCACGGGAGACTCAAGCAGCAGGTCGATGGCCTGTCCCAGCGGTCGCATCTGACGGCTGCCGAAGAAATCGAGAAGAAAGAGTTGCAGAAACGTAAGCTGGCCGAGAAAGACAAGATCGCGCGTCTTCTGGCTCAGCACAGAGAGGGCGATTCGACCGAACAGTCGGCATAGTCGGCGCTAGCCGCGCGCCCAAACCAGCGTTGCTTTGCGACTCGTCGGCGCTTTGTGGTGAGGCTGTCGATGAGCGGGTGTTTTTGTGCGCGGTGGCGCATCGAGTAATCACACGATGAGACACACTATATCGATCTTGGTCGGGAACGAGTTCGGCGTCTTGGCGCGGATCTCCGCGATGTTTAGCGGACGTGGGTTCAACATCGAGAATCTCTCGGTAAATGAAACCATAGATCCGACGGTGTCGCGGATAACCCTACAGACCTCCGGTGACGACAGTGTGCTCGAGCAGATTACCACTCAGCTCAACAAGATCGTTTCGGTGGTCAAGGTGGTCGACATGAGCGACGCGCCACACGTAGAGCGTGAGTTGGCGCTAATCAAGGTGACGGCCGACGCGCGCAGCCGCGCTGAGGTCATGAACATTGCAAACATATTCCGCGCCAAGGTCGTCGATGTCTCGCCTAAGGCCTGCATCGTCGAAATCACTGGCGACAACGACAAGATAGACGCGTTGCTTACCTTGCTTGAGCCGATCGGTGTCCAGGAGATTGCGCGAACGGGTAAGGCGGCTCTGTACCGGGGCGATCGATTGCTCAGTGTGGGGCCGACGAAGAAGAAGCGACGAGGTCGATCCAAGGAGCAGGCAGCATGAAAATCTATACCGACGCCGATGCGTCTCTCGATCCCATCAAGGACAAGACCGTAGCTGTTCTCGGCTACGGCAGTCAGGGCCATGCCCACGCGCTCAATCTGCGCGATAGTGGTGTAAAGGTCATCATCGGGCTGCGCGAGGGCAGCTCCTCGGCACCTAAGGCCGAGGCCGAAGGCCTCGAGGTGCTCGCCGTGGCCGATGCCGTTGCCAAGGCCGACGTGGTTATGCTGCTGGTGCCAGATGAGTTGGCCGGAGATCTCTACGCCAGCGATATCGCGCCCAACCTGAAGAAGGGGACGGCCTTGGCGGTTGCCCACGGCTTTAACTTTCACTTCAAGAAGATCGTCGCTGCTGAGGACTCGCCAGTGTTCATGGTGGCGCCTAAAGGCCCCGGCCATTTGGTGCGCAGCCAGTACGTTCGTGGTCAAGGTGTGCCCTGTCTGTTGGCCGTGGCCCAGGATCCCACCGGTGATGCCACCGCGCTTGGGCTGGCCTACGCCAAGGGCATCGGCGGCACCCGCGCGGCGGTAATCGAGACCACCTTCCGTGAAGAGACCGAGACCGATTTGTTTGGCGAACAGGCGGTGTTGTGCGGCGGCCTGACCGAGTTGGTTCGTGCCGGCTACGAGACTCTAGTCGAGGCTGGGTACGCGCCGGAGATGGCGTATTTCGAGTGCATGCATGAGGTCAAGCTCATCGTCGATCTGATGTACGAGGGCGGTATTGCCAACATGCGCTACTCGATCAGCAACACTGCAGAGTACGGCGATCTTACTCGCGGCAAGCGTGTGGTTACCGATCAGACCCGTGAAGCGATGAAGGCGATCCTCGCCGATATCCAATCGGGGGCCTTCGCCGATGAGTGGATCACTGAGTACAAGTGTGGCCTTCCTCATTTCAAGGAACTGCGCCGTGAAGGAGAGGCCCACCCCATAGAAGAGGTAGGTGCGCGAATGCGAGCATTGATGCCGTGGCTCTCCGAGGGGAAATTGGTCGACCGCTCGAAGAACTGAGTCTGGCTGTAGCGCAGCTTCGCTGCCGATTATTTTGAAATTTGCAAAAGAAGGTTACCTCCCGGCTGCGATTCCCGCAGCTGTGGCTGTTGTGCTGTGGTTGTTTGTTGGCACCACGGCAGCGGCGATTGCGGCTGCCGTGGCGGTGGCCACGCTGTTGTTTTTTCGCGATCCCGAACGCGTACCTCAAGGTGGTGAAAACGCCATCATAGCTCCGGCTGATGGCCGCGTGGTCTCGGTTGCTATCGATCAGGGCGGTCATGCTTTGCACCGCGTGCCGCTACGGCGGGTGTCGATCTTCATGTCGCCGCTCAACGTGCACATCAATCGTATGCCTACCGCTGCTACGGTGGAGCAGGTGGTGCATCGCAAGGGTAAGTTTCGCGCTGCCTATGCCGACGACGCCTCAGAGGTCAACGAGTCCAATGCTCTGTTGTTGCGAGGCTCGGGTGGCGCGAAGGTTGTGGTCGTGCAGATCGCCGGCTGGCTGGCGCGCCGCATCATCTGTCACGTCGGTCGCGGCGAGCGCTTGGAGCGCGGACAGAGGTTTGGTCTGATCATGTTTGGCTCCAGAGTCGACGTCTACCTGCCGCCGGATGTAACACTCAAGGTCGAGCGTGGACAAACAGTGCAGGCCGGGAGCACTGTGATCGCTGAATTTGCCTCAGCAGGTGAAGATGAGTCATTATTGTCGTGAGCAGCGACAGCGCTGGGCTTGGAGAGTGAGATAGGTGTCACGCAACCGGCGTCAAAGAGTCCTGCGCTTGCAGGAGGCGGGAAGAGCGGCCAACCGGGGTGTATATCTGCTGCCCAACCTTCTGACTTCTGCCGGGCTGTTCTGCGGGGTATTCTCGATTTCCCAGACTCTGTCGGGCTTCTACTTTACTGCGGCTCTGGCGATAATTGCCGCGCAGCTCTTTGATGGCCTCGACGGACGCGTCGCACGCATCACCAACACCACTAGCCAGTTCGGCGTCGAGTACGACTCGTTATGCGATCTAGTGTCGTTTGGTGTAGCTCCGAGCTTGCTGATCTATCGATGGGCACTTATGCCTTGGGGTGCCTGGGGTTGGTTGGCCACCGCGGTGTTCGTCTGCTGCGCAGCGCTGCGGCTGGCGCGATTCAATACAATGGTAGGCATGGTTGACGGTGGTTACTTCGTAGGTCTACCCGTGCCGGTGGCTTCGGCCTTCCTTGCCGGACTGGTGTTGCTCTATAACTACCTTGGTCACTCCGGGCTGCCGGCCAAGCACATCGCCGTACTGCTCGCGACCTATGGGCTGGCCGTGATGATGGTCAGCAACGTTCCTTACCCTAGCTTCAAGCAGCTCAACCTACACAAGCGCCAGCCGTTGTGGACTCTTATAACCGCCATCGTTTTTCTGCAGATCCTCATTGCCTACTACGAAGTCGTGATATTCGGTGGCGCGCTGGTCTATGTGGCTGCCGGACCGGTGCTGTGGGTGGTCAGGCGTAACCGTCGCGGCGGGGATGCTGGCACAGAATCATCTGGGGACGCTGAGCCCGGCGAGAGGCTGGCCAACGACTGAGTGGGCTTGGGGCTAGGATGGTGGTTGACTTGGGCCAGCCCCAGGCTATACGATCAAATGAGTAGAGGCACCGTGAGTTACCACACCGACAGATCCAGGCTTCTTCTAGGCCTGTCGCTTATCAGCCCGTCCGGGCTATCGGGAGTGGTGTAGACGACGGCGCCATCTCGAGCGGTCGCGGGCGGGGCGTAAACAGCAACCTAGTACCCGTGGCAACAGTATAGATTTTTACAAGGCCGCGGGTTTCCCCGCGGCCTTTGTCGTTGATGCGGGGAAGACCCGCGTCAACGGAGGCATTAGAGCCATGACAGTCAACCAGCAAGACCGAGCCGAGCACGACTGGGTCAGAATCTTCGATACGACTCTGCGTGATGGAGAGCAGTCGCCGGGCTGCACCATGAATGTAGAAGAGAAAGTGCTGGTGGCGCGCCAGCTTGAGGCCCTCAATGTGGACGTCATCGAGGCCGGTTTTGCCGCTTCCTCCGCCGGAGACTTCGAATCGGTGCGCCGCGTTGCCGAGGCGGTTAGCGCTCCGGTGGTGCTGAGCCTGGCGCGCACTCGCGAGACCGACATCGATCGCGCTCTAGCGGCGGTAGAGGGTGCCAACAATCCGGGCATCCATATTTTTATCGCGACGTCGGATCTGCATCTCGAGCACAAGCTCGGGATGAGCCGCCAGGAAGTAATCGACGCGACCGCCTGGGCGGTTGCCCATGCCAAGCAGCATGTTGACTACATCGAGTTTTCGGCCGAGGACGCCTCGCGCAGCGACCGCGACTATCTCTGCCAGGTATTTGGGGAGGCGATCGCCGCGGGAGCGCTCGTATGTAACGCTCCCGACACCACCGGTTACGGTGTGCCGGCGCAGCTTCGCGAGCTGTTCCTCGAACTGAGGCGGCGTACGGCGGGGGCGGAATCGGTGGTATGGAGCACCCACTGCCACAACGACCTGGGCTTGGCGGTTGCCAACTCCTTGGCGGCGGTCGAGGGCGGCGCCAGGCAGGTGGAGTGCACCATCAACGGTATCGGCGAGCGCGCTGGTAACACCTCGATGGAAGAAGTGGTCATGGCGTTGCACACCCGCCAGACCTATTTCGGCGTCGGATCGCATATCGTTACCGAGCAGATCTATCCGTCGAGCCGCTTGCTGTCGCGGGTGATCGGCGTGTCGCTGGCACCGACCAAGCCAATCGTTGGCGAGAACGCCTTCGCTCACGAGGCTGGTATTCACCAGGACGGAGTGCTGAAGAACGCTGAGACCTACGAGATCATGAAGCCCGAAACCGTTGGGCGGGCGAGCAACAGCTTAGTGCTTGGCAAGCACTCCGGCCGCCATGCTTTTGCCAATCGCCTGCGCGAGTTGGGGATTGATCTCGAGCACATCGACGTCAACGCTGCGTTCGCGCGCTTCAAGGATCTCGCCGACAAGAAGAAAGAGGTGTACGACGAGGATCTCTACGCGGTTGCCGCGGAAGAGTCCGACCAAAGCGCGCGCTACGAGCTCGTGGATGTTGCCGTGCACTCGTCGCTGGGTGGCGCCCCACGGGCCAGCGTGACCCTGTCGGTTGACGGAGAAACCCGCAGCCACGAATCCGCTGGTGATGGCCTGGTCGATGCCTGCTATCGTGCGATCAAGTCGCTGGCCGGGGTCGATCCGCAGCTCGAGCGCTACCAGGTCAAGGCGATTACCGGAGGCACCGATGCCATCGGTGAGGTCAGCTGCCTGGTGCGCCTCGGCGAGATCAGCGTGCGTGGCCATGGCTCGCATACCGATGTGGTAATGGCTAGTGCGTTGGCGTTGGTGGATGCACTCAATCGCTACAGCTATCGCGCAAGCGTGCGGCCCTGCGCGGAAGAGCCGTTGCTAGGACCCTGATCGGGTGCGCGTTAAGGCAACCATAGAGTATTTAGGCTGCGCCTACTCCGGCTGGCAGGCGCAGCCCAACCGGCCGACTGTGCAGGTAGCACTCGAGCATGCGCTGCAGGTGGTTGTCGGTCGGCGCGTACGTGTAGAGGGGGCCGGGCGCACCGACGCAGGGGTGCACGCGCTCGGCCAAGTCGCGGCCTTCGATGTCGCCGACGATACCGATCTCTACCGTTTGCGGGCGTCGGTAAACGGGCTGACCGATCGCGATATCTCGGTGGTGGACCTCGAAGAAGTAGCCGCAGACTTCGACCCGCGGCGCTCGGCCACGCGACGGATGTATCGTTATACCATCGTCAGTGGCCGTCCGCCCTCGGCACTGCTCGAGGGCCGTTCCTGGCACGTCTATTCGCAGCTAGACCAAGCGCAGCTCGACCGCTTGGCCGCGGCCGTGCTCGGCGAGCACGATTTTAACGCCTTTCGTGCCAGCGATTGCGAGGCGGTGGGCAGTATCCGCAAGGTCTTCGTGAGTTGCTGGCAGGCCAGCGCCGGAATCTACACCTACGAGATAGTGGCCAACGCGTTTCTCAAGCAGATGGTCCGTGTGCTGGTGGGATCGATGGTCGATGTGGCGCTCGGCAAGCTTGATGAACAGCGCTTCTACCGGCTGCTTGCCGGCGGGGATCGCAGCTCGGCCGGGCGTACCGCGCCGGCGGCCGGCTTGGTGCTGGTTAGCGTGGAGTACTAACCCCAAACCATCGCCGGCAAGCGGCGAGTCAGCGCTGCGTGCCGGTTAGTCGTCGCTGTTGTCGTCGTCCGGTGCCGCCGAGGCGAAAAACCGCCGTCCGCGCAGCGCGTCGGGTAGGTAGTACTGTTCGGCCGCAGCTTCTTCATGGCCGTGGGGGTAGATGTAGTCGCGGCCGTAGCCCAGGTCTTTCATCATGTTGGTGGGGGCGTTACGCAGGTGCAGCGGTACTGGCAGGTTTGCGCTGCGTTTGACCTCGGCCTTGGCGGCTATCAGCGCCCGGTATGATGCATTGGATTTTGGCGCTTTGGCTAGGTAGGCCACGCCGTGGGCCAGGTTGATTCGTGCTTCGGGTAGGCCGACGAAGTGCACCGAGTCTTTGACCGCCACCGCCAGGAGCAGCGCCTGAGCATCGGCCAGACCGATGTCCTCGCTGGCGAAAACCACCATGCGTCTGGCGATGAACAGTGGGTCTTCTCCGGCTTCGAGCATGCGCGCCAGCCAGTAGATGGCGGCGTCGGCATCGCTGCCGCGCATGCTCTTGATAAAAGCCGAGACCACGTTGTAGTGTTCCTCGCCACCCTTGTCGTAGGCTAGGGCTTTGCGCTGCATGCCACACTCGGCGGTGGCGAGGTCGATGGTCTCTCTCGCACGCTCGACGGCGATGTCGGCTGCTGCCTCCAGGGCTCCCAGCGCCGCACGTGCGTCGCCGGCGGCGCCCTCGGCGATGAAGGCACGAGCACGATCGTCAATCTTAAGAGCGAGCTTTCCCAGGCCCTGCGCGTCATCGGCTAGCGCGCGGTCGATGAGAGTCGCCAAGTCTTGGCTGGCCAGTGGCTCGAGTACCACTACCTTGCTGCGCGAGAGCAGTGGTCCGATTATCTCGAAAGACGGGTTTTCGGTGGTTGCGCCGATCAAACAGATGGTGCCGGCTTCCACATGGGGCAGGAATGCATCCTGCTGGGCCTTGTTGAAACGGTGGATCTCGTCGACAAAGAGTATGGTTCCTCGGCCTTCGAGCTGGCGGCGGCGTTTGGCCCGCTCTACACACTCGCGCACGTCCTTTATCCCCGACAACACCGCCGACAGCGTTTCGAGCTCACACTGGCTACGCCCGGCGAGTAGACGCGCGATGGTGGTCTTGCCGCTGCCCGGTGGCCCCCACAGGATGCACGAGCGTACCGTGGCCCCGCGCAGCATGCGGCCGATAAAGCTGTCGGGGCCCACCGTCTGCTCGCTGCCGAGGATGTCTTCGAGGCGCTGCGGGCGCATGCGCTCTGCCAGCGGCGCATGCGCGGAGGCCGCATTGGCAGGGTCTTCGAAAAGTGAGTGTTGCTTGGCCATGGCGACGTCGCTCCAAACGACATAGGATGGCAGGATGGCTGGAGGTCGCAAAGCGCGTATTCGCAGCGTAGCCGTGGTGGTCCGTCCCGACTCCCAAGCGGTGGCTCGCCGGGCCAAGCGGCTGGCGGCCTGGCTGGAAAAACGCGGGCTTAAGGTTATCGGCGAGGCTGAGTGGGTCGGCGCTAGCGCCACCACCGAGATCTGCGAGCGAGCCGAGATGATGCGCAGCGCCGACCTCGTGGTCGTGCTCGGCGGCGATGGTAGTCTAATCGGCGTGGCGCGGCTCTCTTCGTCCTCGCCGGTACCGGTTATCGGGTTTCATCACGGCGACTTCGGCTTCTTGACCGCAGGTGATGGTAGCGACGTCTACGCCACCCTCGAGCAGATCCTTGCCGGCCGCTACTCGCTAGAGCACCGGACCCTGCTGGCGGTGTCGTTGTATCGAGGCGGCCGTCGCATCGGGCGTTGGCAGGCGCTGAACGATGCGGTGATCAACCACGGTGAGGTGTCGCGTCTGGTAGAACTCGAGGTGTCGGTTGATGGCCAGCATCTTGCGTCGTACAAGGGCGATGGTCTGGTGGTTGCCACCCCCACCGGTTCCACTGCCTACTCGCTCTCGGCGGGAGGTCCGGTGGTTGAGCCGACCATGGGGGCGATACTGATTACGCCTATCTCTGCGCATACCTTGAGCCTGCGACCGCTGGTGGTGCCCGACCGCTCACACATTCGTGTTGGCGTTCCCGAAGCTAGCGATGGTGCGGTGCTGACTCTGGACGGGCAGCAGTGGTTCAAGCTCGAGGCCGGTGATGAAGTACAGACGACCAAGTCGCGCAATCGAGCGGCGATTGTCAGAGGTATGGGCGATGGGTTTTTTGATGTTCTACGCCGCAAGCTCCACTGGGGCGCCAGAGGCTAGGGCGAGCAGGAATCGTCGGCGCGGTGTTTGTCTGCCATAGCACTGCGCGCGACCTCGCCGATATCGACTCCGAGCAGCGGCAGCGCCACTAGGCCTTGAGCGATCAGCGTGAAGAACTGGACGGCATTGAGTACTATGCCGAAAGCCAGCGCTTCAGCCTTGGGTATGCCGAACAGTCCGAGCGCGACCACCGCTGCAATTTGAATTACACCGACCATGCCCGGTGGTGCCGGCAGTGCGGTTCCAGCGCTGATCGCGACAAACACCACCAGCGCCGCTGCAAAAGGAACCTCGAAGCCAAAACCGAGGATCAAAACGTAGCTCGAGAGAATCGGTAGGAACCACAGCAGCATCGTTACCGCGAATACCAGCGCTACCAGACGGCGGTCGGGGAGGATCTGCAGCCCCGAGCGCGCGCTCTCGAGAACCGCGAGGGTCTTGTCGCTGATTCTGTCGGGCAGTAGCCGTCCGAGCGTGGCACGGTAGAAGGCCGCGCCGCGCAGCCAGAAGCCGATGACGATAAACGTCAGGGTGGCCAGCGCACACAGGCTGATCGCCGAGGCCTTGTGCGCCCACGCTGGTAGATCGGCGATGATCAGGGTCAGGTGAACGAAGAAGACTATGGCGGCGGTGTCCATCATCTTTTCGAACACCCAGTTGCCGACGATCGCGGGTATAGACAAGCCGCTCTTGTGCGACATCAGCACCGGTCGCAGCGGTTCTCCCATGCGAAAGGGCAAGACGTTGATCACCATGTAGGCCACGGCGACCACCTTCCATACCAAGGTGAAGGGCAGTTTGGCCAGAGGTGAGAGTTCGATCTTCCAGCGCAGCGCGCGAAAAATCTGGATCAACAGACTGATGAGGATCGCTAGAGTCAGGTAGAAACGATCGAAGCGGACAAGAGCGTCGACGATTTCAGCCGATTCGACCCTGCGCGCCGCCAGCCACAAGCACGCGGCTGCCACCAACAGACTCAGCGCTGACTTGCCAACTACCTTTCGCCACATGGCAGTACCGTGGCAGCGTGCGGCTGTGCGGCCATTAGATATCCAGAATTCTCTTAGAGACTACCGCCATGCAATCGTCGAGCTCGTAGATGATGGGTACGCCGGTGGCGATGTTGAGTTCGAGAACCTCGTCTTTGCTCAGGCCGTCAAGATGCATGACAATCGAGCGCAGACTGTTACCGTGGGCCGACACCAGTATGGTCTCACCACGGCCCAGATCGGCGGCGATGTGAGAGTCGCAGTAGGGCAGGGTGCGCGCAGCGGTGGCCTTGAGGCTCTCGCCGGCTATCACTCCGTACTTGTTCACCTCCTCCATGGGCACTTCCTGGATCGCGACAATGGAGCAGCGGAACTGGTTATAAAGCTCAGCC
>CAZPPZ010000104.1:0-11076 GCA_964588545.1 uncultured Myxococcales bacterium
CAATGCGGTAACAAAGAGTTGGTTTCAGGCCATAGAGAAAAACGAGGTCATCCCCCCCGCCAATACCACCGGCGCTGATGCTAGAGCCCGCAGCAACCGTGATAGATTGCGCTTCGATTACATCACGACCAGTCAAAGTAGTCAGACCCAAACCACCGTCGTTGGCGATGGTGCCGCCGGGATCAACAAAGACCTCGCAACCCTTGACGCTGATCTGTCCACTGCCAGACGAGGCCACCAGCGCACCGTCGAGATGAACCTGGGCGTCGCTGTCGATGGACACGGCACCGCCACTGCCACCGTTGCTCGCGGTAGCATCGACGCTGCCGCTAAACCCGACATCCCCGCCGGCGAACAGCTCGACTGAACCCGCCCCCGCCGATCCGCCACGCACATCAATCTTCCCGCTAGGCTCAACGCTCAACGCGGCAACAGCAGACAAGAGTACATCTCCACCGTCACCGTCCATTCCACGAGAACGCGCTTCTATCTGCCCACGGTAGGTGATGCTCCGATCGGCGATCAGCTCCAACGAGAAGGAACCCGAACCATCCGGCGGCGACCCGTTGGCTTGGATCTTGACGAACTCGCCAAAATTAATGTCACGTCCAGCCGTGAGCCCGATATCCCCAGCATCCCCCGAGTCACCGAAAGAATTCATGCTGGCGCTGTTCGAGATCAGAACCGGGTTGCCGTTGGTCCCTCCGGAAATAGTAAGGTCTCGACCGGCATCCATGAAGATGTCGCCGCCGAAAGCTGCTCCGGCCTTGCACAGGATATCGTCACTTACGTTGATATCTCTATCGGCCTGCAGGTCGAGCGAACCACCATCGGCCTCGCCGCTGCCCGACAGATCGATGGGGGAGTTGATGATTATATCGCCACCGGCAATCGCCGCCACATCGCCACCAGTACCAAAGATGCCAGCGCCTCCGTCTATACCACCAGAAATGACCACAGAACCACCAATCGACAACAGGTCGACCAAACCACCATCAGAATCCACGGTAGTGCCGCGCATGTTGACCACTCGGGCCAAGGTGATGTCACCCGCAGCAACGATGTCGAGGCTGCCCGGCAATACACCGTCGGCGACGACTTTGCCCGACACTGTGACCCCACCTGGCGGCCCTGCCGTGCAGCTCCCCGCACTGACAATGGCGCAGCTGGCATCGCTCAAACAAGGCAGAGTAAGGTCACGCGAGCAGGCTCTTCGCGCAACGAGGAAGGCGCTGCCGCCGATTACCTCGCCGGCGATACTCTCCTTGATCTTGATCCCGGTGCCCGCAACGTCGATATCAAGACCACCGCAGCGCAGCGTCGCAGCGCTAGATCCAAAGTTTAGCTTACCGGCGCCAGTAATCCGTACCGTCCTAACACCGAAGTCCAAGACCGCACCCGACTGGATCAGCACCTCATCGCTGATGTTACAAGGATCAGCGCTGGCAGGACAGACATCGTCAGCCGTGGTAGCAACAATCACAGCCGAGGCTTCATGCGCGGCAAACGAGAGCGACAAAAGAAAAAGCACCAAGGTGGCACCGACGAGGTTAGTGGACTTAGCCATAGCCTGACTCCCAGACAGCGGTTGGGCAGACTAGCTCGCCGCAGTAGCATCCGTCAATCCAATTATTGCCTACAATTTGAGCATAGTCGCCATTGGTCGGGCGATTCAGCCGACTCGCGCATACTGATTCCACCCGATCGGGTAGTGCCAGCCGGATTCTTGCCGATAATCCCAGTCTTCCCCCGGCTGCCGCGCTCTCGCATAAGCTCGGTTGAGAAGGAGATCCAGTATGCTAGAGAAGACCCCTCCCAGCGCGCAGCGTGGCGATAGCCGCGCGCTTGAGGAGTCCAAGAGATGAGTACGCGAGCGACCTCGCGACAGATGGAGCCACCAAGGAGGCAGCCAAGGTGATCACAGAGGGGAGTCAAGTTTCAATCGAGTACACTCTCAATCTCGATGATGGCACAACAGTAGATAGCAACGTCGGCAAGGAGCCGCTGATATACGCCCAGGGCGCAGGGCAGATCCTGCCCGCGCTAGAGAAGGCACTCGACGGTCTGAGCGTCAACGACACCAAGCACGTCGAGCTTGCGGCCGCCGACGGCTATGGCGAAGTCGACGCCGACGCGTTTCGCGACGTCGACCCGGAACAGGTCCCCGAGGACGCCAGACACGTCGGCGCCATGCTGATGGCCGGAGACCCCAACGGGTCTCAGCAGCCCATCCGCGTTCACGAGGTCCACGATGACCGCATCGTCCTCGACTTCAACCATCCCTTGGCGGGTCAGAACCTCAGTTTCAAGGTCAAGATAGTCGCCGTCGAGTAAACACTCGCCCGGCGCCCTATTCCCGGTAGAGCTTCGAGCGTTGGCGCACGCTGCCCAGTATCGACAAATCGCTGGCAGCCACCTCGTAGCCGCCGGGAAAAGGCGGGCCGGGCCGCAGCCCGAGCGCAGCGATGACCTGCGGATCTTGATAGTAGCCGGTATAGGTGTGAAAGATCAGCGTCGCCAAAAAGGCTGGTTGCTCAGCGTCGAGCTCACCAAGCAGTTCAGTTGCGTCCTTAGGCGAGAGCTTGGCAAAACCCGCAGCCCCGTGCCTATCGGCAAGACGCTCTAGCAGCGACAATCCCTCGACCACAAGGGCAAGCGACTCGCCCGCATGCTCGCATACGTATCGGCACAGCCCGAGCTGGCCGGCAGCGGGGAAGTGCCCATCGGCACTGGCAGGAATGATGAGATCGAGAACGTAGCCGAGCAAGCGCTGCTGCTTCTCGGATAAACCACACTCGGCGCTATCTTCAGTCATACCTCGGTCCTCAATCGAAAAGGTTGGCAAGATTCTTCTTAATGGAAGCGCCGATATGCAGCGCCAAGGCTTGTATGGTGTTGGTCGGGTTAACACCTGCCGCGGTCACGAAGACGCTGCCGTCTACGATAAAGAGGTTGCGCACGTCGTGACAGCGGCCCCACTCATTTACCACCGAGGTATCCGGGTCGGCGCCCATACGCGCGGTCCCCATCAGGTGCCATCCGGCAAAGGGCAGGGGGGCCTCGAAGCTGGTGGTCTTTGCACCAGCGGCTTCGAGCACTTGCTTGCCTCGCGCCACGGCGTGCTCGAGCATCTTCTTGCTGTTCTCACTCAGCGTGTAATCGATCTTGGGTGCGGGAATACCGTCACCATCAACCAGTTCAGGATCTAGGATAACGCGGTTGTGCTCTTCAGGTAGATCCTCGCAGATGATCACCATGCCGGCACTGTGGTCGAAGAGTTCTGCGTAAGCCCGGTGGTGATCGGCCCCCCAGGGCAACGAACCCTCCGCCATGCCCGAGAGCGCTGCCCCCAGAGGTCCCGTGCCACGGGTGATCTCCATCGAATAGCCGCGCACGAAGCCGCGTGAGAGGTCAGTCTCGTAGAACTCTTGGCCCATGATACAGCAGCCGAGCGGCCCCTGGTAACCGTCGAGGCGCTGCTCGAACAGCCCCTGGACCGAAGCGTAGGGGTGAAACATCAGATTCTTGCCGACCAAACCACTACGGTTGGCCAGGCCATCAGGAAACGATTTCGAGCGTGAGTTGAGCAGCAGTCGCGGCGTGCCGATACCATTACACGCAAGCACCACCACCTCGGCCTTCTGGCGGCGCTCACGGCCCTCGCCATCGTAGTAAATAACGCCGTCGGCCATGCCGTTAGTACCGACGGTTATTTCTCTTACTCGGCAACGGGTCTTTAGCTCTACCCCACGGCGAATCGCTGCCGGCCAGTAGGTAATGTCGGTACTGGCCTTGGCTCCCTGCGCACAGCCGGTCAGACAAGGCCCGAGGTTGATGCAGCGGTCGCGGCCTTGATAGGGAAGCGTCGCGATCGCACTGTCGGAGGGCCACCAGTGCCAGCCAAGCTTGTTGAAACCCGCGGCCATGGTCTCACCGAGCCGCCCAAGCGCTACCGGGGGAAGCGGTGGCTGTTTGGGCGGGTAGGCGGGGTCACCCGCCAGACCCGCAACCCCCATCATGCGGTCGTTTTCAGCGTAGTATGGCTCGAGCTGCTGGTAATCAATCGGCCAGTCATCGGCTACACCATCTAGCGTTCGAACCTTGAAGTCACCGGGACGAAAGCGAGGGAAGTGCGCAGCGTAGATGATGGTGCTGCCACCCACGGCGTTGAAGTTCGAGACCGAGATCGGAGAACCCGAGTCGTTTATCGGGTAGTCCTCCGAGCGCCCTCGTGAATTGGGACTCAATCCAAAGTCGGTAAGCTGATGCAGCTCCCAGTCGTCTTTGCTACTCGGATACTCGGCCGGGTTCATCCAGTCACCCTGCTCCAGGCACATGATGTGCATGCGCGTATCCGACAAACTCCACGCCAGCGCGGCACCCGAGGCCCCGGAACCGATGATCAAAACGTCCACGGGCCTTTGCGAGGGTTCGCTCACGCTCAACGTGTAGCTTGAGTCCTGAACTCGGACAACCGCAATCGAGGAGCCTCGGCGACCAACTAAGCGGCATTACCCGCAGGGGTGGGTCAAATGCCCAGACAGGCAGACAGTCCGTACTCCCAGCAAGTAGTAACCCCAAGGCTTTGCACGCTCGCTCAGCTTGGCACGGGGCATGCTTACTCACCCGTAGTTTCGCGACCATCCGGCCCGCCGCGGGCCCACAGCCCTATCCGCAGAAAAGGATAAAGGAGATTGCTAGATGAAGGTTCTCAGAGATCGTCCGGGGTCTGTCGGCCTGAAGAAGTATGCTGTCATCTCGTCGATGATCGCGGCCATAGTATCCACCGTGTGCCTGTCGTGGCAGATCCAGCCAGCCACTGCTGCTGTGCTGGTAGATACCGGCATCCCCTTCACCGCGGGTTTCGGCGGCCTAGGTGGCGCCGACCAAGTAGTGGTAGATGATTTTACGGTAGTCTCAGCGACCACCGTAACGCGTATAGAGCTGCTGATGTTCACCATCGCCCTCGGTGGTCCTGACCCGACCATACGTGTCCAAGTCACCGATGCCATCGGACCAGGTACAACGGCCGCCAACCTGCTAGGCGAATACACTGCCAGCGTAGGCAATCCCCTGGATGTCAGTCTGGTTCACTATGTGTCAATCCCTACCAATCTGCAGCTGGGCCCCGGAACATACTACCTAGTGGTAAGCAACGACGTCGTTGCAGGTAACAGCTACGCCAACTGGGTATCGAACGCACCCAATGGAACACCGGGACGGGGAATGTCCGCCGAGCCACGCCCCCCGCATAGCTCGGTCGACACGGCCTTTCCGCCGGCAAGCAAGTTCCTTAGCCTGTTTGCCCCAGTCGATCTTTCCTTCCGCATTGTGACCGCCGACGCAACGACACCCGCGAGCGTCGATACCAGCTCGAAGATGTACTTCTCCAACATCGGCGCCAGCACCGTTCTGCGCTCCAATCTCGACGGAACCGGCATCGAGACTCTCGCAGCAGGACAAAACAATGTTCTTGCCACAGCAGTAGATGCCGATGCAGGAAAGCTATACTGGACCGAGTTGCAGACAGGTATCCCCGCGGTTTGTTGCGGCGGCGCGACGGCGCCAGGCCACTGGGCTGCGATCAAGCGGGCCAACCTCGACGGATCCAACGCCGAGGTGATTCTAAGCAAGGGCCATGGAGTAAAGCACCCCGACGATCTCAAGCTCGATATCGCTGCGGGAAAACTCTACTGGACCGACGGCGGTGACCGCAGCAACGGTGGCCGTATCTATCGGGCCAATCTCGACGGATCCAACGTCGAGTTGTTACTCGACGTCATCTCGCTGCGCGCTCCAGACTTCAGTCAAGCCACCGGTTTTGAATTCGGCCAGGTCTCAGGATTGGCGCTGGACCCTGGCGCAGGCCAGATCTACTGGGCCGACTACTTTGGCGGAGACATTCACCGGGCTTTGCTCGACGGTAGTAACATCGAGCAACTCGTCACCGGACTGACCACTCCGCGCGGCATCGCTCTCGACCCTGCCTCAGCCATGATGTACTGGGCCACCGGCGATTTCGGCAACCAGATCATGCGCGCCACCATGGACGGGATCGGAGCCGAAGTGATTGTCGACAAGAAACTGGGGACCCGGCTGAAACAACCATTTAGCGTAGCTCTCGACACGGCCTCGAACCACGTTTACTGGGCCGACATGGATTCCGGCAAAATCCAACGCTCAAGCCTCGACGGCAGCGGCGTGGTAACACTAGTAGAGCTCGGTGCCTTCCGCCGAGGGAAGTTCCGTCCCGACTCCATCGCCGGGTTGAGCCTCAACCTAGTCGGCGCGGTGGCAGGGCCAGCCACGCCTTCAGCCGATCTTGAGCTGCAACTGAGCAGTCCGCTGAGCTCCATCCTCGTCGGCGATTCGCTCACCTACACGATAACCGCGACCAACTGGGGTCCCGATACTGCCACAGGTATAACCCTAACCGATGCCCTGCCTGCATCGGCGCTACTGGTTTCCGCCCCGGCCAACTGCAGCGCCTCGCTAAACATACTTAGCTGCAGCTTGGGTAGCCTTGCTGCGGGGGCGAGTGCCTCGGTTCAGGTCACCGCCAGTTTTGACGCCGCTGGGGTGGTGTCCAACGCGGCCTCAGTGGCCGGCATAGAAGCCGACCCCGTAGCGGGCAACAACCAGGCAGTGCTCGACACCGTAGTCGATGTGGCTACCCCCGTAGTTACCGGGACTTCGGATCTAGTAGCCGTGATCACCAGGTTTCGTTCCAAGGCCAAGAACGGCGTAGTTGATACCGAAGTGCAGGTGGACATCACTAACCAGGGTACCGCCACGGTTAGTAGCGCGTTCACGGCCACTGCGTTCTTCTCAACCGACGCATTTCTCGATGCCGGCGACCTATTGCTGCAAAGCTGGGACATCGCGGGCCTGGGCGTCAACTCCACGTCGTCGCTCAAGACCCGCAACTCCATCGCATCCGCTGTCGGCTTCATCATCGTCATCGTCGACCCCGGGGAAGTGGTCGCGGAGAGCGACGAAGCAAACAACGTTGACACGGTAATCGTCCAGTAAACGCTAAGCAGTGATCAGCCAGCGCCACCAGGCCCGCGAGGCCAGGTGGTGCTGGCTCGCGACCCACAGACCGAGCCACCTGGCTATTAAGCCGGATTGCTCTCGCCGAGCAATCCGGCTGAGAGGGCCTGGCGTGCAGCCCGACTTCCTGCCTCGATAGCCTCGGCGGCGCGGTCGAAATCGAGCATGGCAAAGTCATTTAGCCGTGGGGTGATCAGCAGATCGGGCGGATCTCCGGCCATACGGCTGCGCGTGATGTGGACCTGCATTATACCAATGGCGCCCATGACCACCTCAAAAATCGAGGGTGGCTCGTTATCATCAGCGACGGCCTCGTCTCTTCCCAGTCGCTGGCGTAAATCGACCGCGAACTCACGCATGGCCGCTTGCAAACTTGCCACGCTGGCCACCGCGACATCATCACCGGCGGCGGCACTAGCATCCTCTTCGCGGCTAGGAGAGTCAGTCTGGCTTGACTCGGCGGAGGGTTGCGGAGGCGGAACACGACGCACCAGGGTCGTGTTCAAGTCGACCGCGATCACCGTATCGGCGCCACTGGCACGACATACCGATACCGGCACCGGGTTGACCAAACCGCCATCAACTAGCCAGCACCCCTCCATTTTGACCGGCCTTACCAGCCCCGGCAGCGCAGATGATGCGCGCAAAACCGGATGCAGGCTACCGCTGCGCAGCCACACCTCCCGCCCGGTACTAAGATCCGTAGCAACCGCCGCAAAGGTTCTGCCGAGTTCGCCCACGGGCAAATCGGGAAGCTCTTTGGCCATCGACTCGAATACCTTGTGGGCCTTGATCAGGCCTCCGCGAAGAGACAGGTCAAATAGCCCGACTACCTGGCGGCGATCGAGCCGGCGCACCCACTGCTCGAAGACGTCTAGGCGATCCGCGGCGTAGGCCGCACCCACCACCGCGCCGATCGAGCTGCCACAGACGATAGAGGGACGAATACCCGCGCGCTCGAGCTCACGCAGCACACCGATGTGGGCCCAGCCGCGCGCTGCGCCGCTTCCCAACGCAACGCCAATACGCCCGTGGGCAAAATCCTGAAATGTTTTCCCCATCACTCGCCGGGTAGAAGTGCTCAAGTCGCGGCTTGACCACTTCTACCCGTCACCCCCCGCTGTCTTCAAGACAACCCCGAGTTACCTAGAGCGGGCAAACGTAAAACGCCGGATCCATGGTAATGGTAATCTCGTTTTGCGCGTTGGGAACGATATCAAAACCCTCGAGATCGTAGAAGCTGCATCCCGCCGCCATCTCGGCCGCGACGTTGAGCTGCACCGACTGCCCGATGTCCGCCTGATAGGCAGGCACCCATCCGGCGACGACCCGCTTGTCGACCAGAGTGAACTCATAACTCTCCAACAGCCCCGCAACGCTGTGGGTGCTCGAGAGCACCGGTGAGTCGAAAAGGTCCTTTAGATTGAGCAGCGCACGGAAGTTTGCAGCCACGGGCAGATGGTCGTTGGAAAGAATAGACGAGTAGTTAATGTCGGGAAAGAGAAAGTAATGATCCAGGGTCGCACCACCTTGCCCGGCTATCGCCAGTTGGGCGTAGGCATCGTTGTCAGCGCCGCCGTTAAACCCAAAATACGTCACTGTCTTTACGCCGCTGCCGAAGTGGATGATGAGCTTCTTTGCCAGCTCCGCGGTGGCGATCTCGCGCTGGCGTGTCATCGGGCCAAAACGACCCAAGGCGGTTACGCCGCCGGTCTGCTCAACCTCTCCGTTTAGAGCAAGGGTCGTTAGCGGAACAAACTGGGTCCTGTTTAGGACCTCGGTATTGCCAGCGCCCAGGGTCTTGTCGAAGACACTTTTCTTGACCAGCCCCATCTCGTGGTTGATCAACGGCTCCCCACCTTTGGCAAAAACCTTGCGGACATAGTTGACGATCGAGGGCACTGCCCCCGAGGCATCGTGATGATGAAAGTTGAATACGTCCAGCGCGGGCTCGCCGAGGTCCGGATCGATGATCTCGGAGTTTAACAGACGAATTACCTCGCGAGCGTTTCTTACAGAGGAAATCGTCTCGATACCGGGCAAAATCGCGTCGATGGCTGGCCAATCGACGTCACCGGCGTTGGTCACCGGAATCTCCGCCGAGAACTGTGAGCCGACCTCCAGAATCTCATCGTCGAAGGCCGCGGTCGGTGTGCCACCGCCTTGAATGATGGCTTGACGCTGCTCCATCAGATCGACGAAGGCCATGCGCACCCAGCTTCCGCCCATCATGCCGCAGTCGGCTATCCTCGTCGATGAGCCGGCCTGGCGCACGGCGTACTTGGCGGTTATCACCATCTTGGCGTAGCCATCACGCACGCCCACAGGCTCACACCAGGTGTTGCCGTCTTGGTCAACTTCGTTCTCGATGACGAGCACCGGCATCACATCTCCGTAGAGATCAAGCAACGAGGTAACCCAGTCGAAGTAGAGCTTGCTGTAGGCAAAGTTCGCATCGAAGGTATCTGTAAGATCAAAGGGTACGCAGGCCCGCCCAGCCTCGAGAGGAAAGTCTGGGTGGCGCAGATCAACCCGATCAGCAGAAATCGTCGGCATGAGCTTGAGGTTGGCCGCTCTCATCAACGCGACGTCTGCGGGAGTGTTGGGCAACGCGTCGCCAAGAAAACTCCATCGCCACACATCCCTGGTCGCGGCGCCCGACTGTCCCAGGTACTGGGTGATATCCAGACGGCTTGCGGTACCGTCGCTGCGAGTAAGTACCCCCTGATTAAAGGCCGCGGCATCGGCACCACTGAGCGCGCCCGCGCTGAGACTGATACAGGGCAGCGTATCGCAGGTCTGCGAATAGTCGCTGACCTGCACGGTGCTACCCGCCGGCACGAAAAAGCCGCCGAGTGAGAGGTCTTGCGTGGCAGTGAAATTGTTAGTCGTCTTGCCCGAGAAGTAAGTCGCACCAGGAGCGTGTTGAGGATAGACGCTCGACATCGTAAACACGCTCACCGGCGTTATCGGCCAGGGGCCAGAGCCGGGTAAATCGACTGGGGCGCAGCTGGCGTTGGCCAGGCCGTCATCAAAGAGGTCGCAGTCGCGTGAGAGAGCATCGGCTTCATCAATGGCCAGGCAGGCCAGGCACTCGACCTCGCGCTCTACGCAGGTGTACAGATCAGGCGTAGTGCAGGCCGGGAAAGCCTGGGCGAGATCTACTCCCGTGCATTTCTTGGTCACGTCTTTAGACAAGCGGCTGCTTGGCCCGCAGGCCCGCCCGATCTTGCCCTTGGCGTCATTACCAATGCAGGCCTCGAGCCCCGCGCTATCGGTGATAGAGCCGCCCTTTAACCCCTTGGACTTGCAGCTGTGGTAGGCCTTGAGCTTGGCCTTGCGGCACTTGCTGGCATCCTTGGCCAGGCTCTGCTGGCAGCGCGCGCTGGCTTTGTCGGCGGCTTCGGTGGCCAAGACCAAGTCAAGATCGGGCCCGAACATGCGGGCCGCAAGCTCGGCGCCCAGAGTGCTCGCCGCCAACGCGGCGCTGCCGGGCAGACCAACACCGTAGGGGGCAAGCGCCGGGCCGCTGCAGCGCTGGGCGTAGTCTCGTGCCGCTTTGTGCTTGGCCGCGCTGAACTTGCCGCGGGCGTCGGCACCGAGGCAGTCTTGCGCCGTCCCGACCAGCTTTCCCTTGGCAAAGTTCTTCATGCACGAAGAGACAACCTTGGCATGGGCACCAACCGTCTTGGCAAAATCCTTATCGAAAGCCTTGGCGCAGGCCTGCTGGTCGCGGCTAAGCCCCTGGGCCTCGGCCAGGGTTGGGGCTAGAGACACGATGGACACAGACAGACCAATGCCGATAAGTATTCCCAAGTAAAGCTTCAAGTTTTCCTCCAGATACGCCAGCGCGGCTGACTGACGCAGATCCAGTATAGGCACACGCGCGAGAGAGTTGTCGAGCGACCACCGGGCCAGCTGTAGAAAACCCATGGCGGATCACTGCAGAGGTAGTGTGCATGCACCATGCTATAGCAGACTCTAGGGGCAGCCACCCGACCTACACGGGGCGCAAACGGGGGT
>CAZPPZ010000105.1:0-11021 GCA_964588545.1 uncultured Myxococcales bacterium
CCGCGGGTGGCAGATCGGAGTATGGGGGTAGGGCTGGGAGAGAGAATCAAGAGTGGGATAAGGGGCGCCCCGACACGCGGGGCGCCCCTATAGACTAACTACTCCGCTAGCGCGGTCTGGCGCATCACGCTGGGGCTGAGCGGACTATCCGACTCGATACAGTTGAAGCTGATATCACCCTGCAGCTCCAGTGACTGCGCGACGAAGGTAGTCTCATAGTTAGAGCTAGAGATCGGGCCAACCAAGGTCAGATCGGTAGTCGGAAAGTAGCCTACACCGGTCATGTGGCTGGAAGCGTTACCAGCAATCACGCTAGCGCGGCCCGAGGACACGCCCCTATCCTGGTGGAATAGTATCCCCGTGTTCGATCCCGAGCTGGGCGCTGACAAGTCGATAGCAGCGCTAGCATTTATCTCCAGAGGTCCATAGCCACAGCCACTAGCCTCAGTGAAGAAGAAGGTCACGCCGGAACCACGCAGCCGGGGCGAACACGAGGCCTGTCCGTCGCCCGAGTGACCGCGGTCGTGGCCACCGTCGCTATCGCCATCCCGGTCATGGCCGCGGTCACTGTCGCCGTTGCGATCGTGGCCACTGTCACCGTCGCGATCGCTGTCACCACTGCGGTCGTGGCCGCTGTCACCGTTGCGATCGCTATCGCCATTACGATCGTGGCCGCTGTCACCGTTGCGATCGCTGTCACCACTGCGGTCGTGGCCGCTGTCACCGTTGCGATCGTTGTCACCATTGCGATCGTGGCCGCTGTCACCGTTGCGATCGCTGTCACCATTGCGATCGTGGCCGCTGTCACCGTTGCGATCGCTGTCACCATTGCGATCGTGGCCGCTGTCACCGTTGCGATCGCTATCGCCATTACGGTCGCCATGGTCACTGACTTGGCACAGATCCGTCTGGGTCGAGCGTGAGCCACCGCGAGTTGACCCATCACTGTCGCCATTGCGATCGTGGCGGCTATCGCCGTTGCGATCGCTGTCACCATTGTGGTCATGGCCACGGTCGCCATTGCGATCGCTGTCGCCATTACGATCGTGGCCGCTATCACCGTTGCGATCGCTGTCACCATTGTGGTCATGGCCGCTATCACCGTTGCGATCGCTGTCGCCATTACGATCGTGGCCGCTATCACCGTTGCGATCGTGGCGGCCGTCGCTGTCACCGTCTCGCTCGGCACTGCTCTCGGCGTCACCATCGCTATCGGGGTTGCATACGGCACCAACGCGCAAACCGCCACCGCTGAGGATGTAGACGCCCGGGTTGAGGTTGAGATCACCATCATTTACGACGTCGATGCCCCCGCAGTAGACCCCCGGGTTTAGTGTGGTGTTACCATCGACGGTAACTGTCGAGGCATGGTCACACCCGAAGAACGTCGGTGGAGCCAGATCCTCGAGCGGATCCACGCTTGAGGCCGAGACCGATTCGGGGTTAGGGAAGAACCCTCCGCCGTCGTAACCGCCAACCACGGCAATTCGGCCGGCCTCCAAACGCGCGCCACTCGCAGTTACAATCGCGGCGGGGTCGTCACTGCCAACGAACACCTCGCACTCGCCGATGTCCACGCGTGCACCCGACGCTGCCGTTACCGCACCGGCCTGCGAAGTAGCCAGTGCGAAGATCCCTACGTTACGGTCTACCAGCCCGGCCACGGCCCTGGTCACTATCGGAGCGGTGGCCTGGCCGAAGGCGCGCATGAAATACAGTGGAGTGTCACGGACCAGCTTTATCTCGACGTAATCGCTGTTTCCGGCCCACTCACCCGACGATGGCGGGTAGCTGACTTCTACCTGGGTTCCGTTGCTGGCCGAAAAGCCGTTCAATGCAGCGTCTTCCTCGGCCGAACTCACGTAGCCGGCAAAGTTGGACTTGCGCAACTCATGTGCCGCAGCCACCGCAGCTGCGTCGGCTGCCGACTGCATTTCACGCTTGCTCTTGAGAAGGAATCCATTGTCGACAACCAGGCCGAGCATGGCTATTAGTACCGGCAGAATGATCGCCACGAGCACGATCAGAGAGCCTCTCTCTTTGCTTGTCGATGAATTATGTCTTGCGCTATCCATGGTGTGAACCTCACTCGTACAGCTCCGGGAAGAGGAGCTATCCAAGCAATGGTAACACTTTCGCAACACCACCCTCCGCGCATTCGACCCTAGTGGGCTCTAGAAACTCAAAAACCACGCGCCTGCATTGCTCACTGATATGGAGTATCGCAGCTACCGCGGCAGCGGCCGACAGCCAGACAACCTTGCCGACATCACTCGCCTGCGCAGGCGCCTCAGCGCATGCGATGCCAACGTGCATCGGTATAGAATGAGGATAACAGCAGCTCTGCCGTAACCAGGTTTTGCTGCAACTAGCCGGGACTAGGCCAGCTCACGCAGAGGCTCAGTGAGGATACCGGCGGCAACCCGCAACTCGTCGAACGAGTGGCCGATAGCCGCAACAAAATGCTCGATGTCGGGCATCAGGTCCCAGTCACCGAGCACCCCCCAGAACAGCTTTCCGGAGTAGCTGAACAATGCAACGCCAACCCCCTGATTTCGCAGCAGATTCACCATCGGGTAAATGGCCGTCATGGGAGCGCCGAGCATGTACAGATCCAGCTGTGGCCCGGGAACATTGGTAACCACCAGATTATACGGCCGTCCGCGCGTCGAGAGCCTCACCGCCAAAGACAGTAGGGTCGAGGTGGTAAGTTCGCTGACGTTGGCCAAGACCTGGGCCCCGAGAGCCTGCTTGGACTTCTTGAGGCTGGCGGTAGTCGCACGGATGGCGTCGAGGCGGGCCAGCGGGTCGGCCTCGGAGACCGGGAGATCGGTCATCCATAGCGCAATCTGATTACCGAGAGTGCCCTTCTCGTCTTCACTACGCACGCTCACCGGAACGTTGGCCCTAATTCTCTGCCCGTTGAAATTACAGCCCCGCCCGCGTAGAAACACCCTCACAGCGCCGGCCGCAGTAGCCAAGACCACGTCGTTGAGCGTGCCGCCGAGACGGTTCTTCACCTCTTTTACCTCGGCTAGATCCATCTCGAGCCAGGCAAAGCGTCGATGTGGGCCTATACGCCGATTAAACGGCAGTTCGGCCGTAGGCTGCATTCCCGCCGCCAGCGTTTCACCAACCGCGGCCACGCCCTCGCGAAAGGCCGCCAGCCCGCGCGCCGGATTCATCAGCAGCGAGGGAACGCTCGCGGCTAGCTCGAAGGGCTCGCGCGCTCGCCTCAAAACCTCTCCGGTGGCCAACGACATCGCCGACGGCGCACGCCGTGGTGCCCAGGTCGCGTAGGGTTCGAAGTCCTCCTCTGGCTCCACCGTCATCAGCACGGTCATGAGATCCACGCCCGAAACCCCATCGATCATGCAGTGGTGAACTTTCTGGACGATGGCGAACTCTTCTCCGCCGTGCAGCCCCTCTACTACCCACAGCTCCCACAATGGCTTGGTGCGATCTAGCTGCTGCGACATGATCCGCGCCGCCAGGCGCTGCAGCTGTTCGGTACTACCGGGGGCCGGCAAGCAGGCGTGGCGCACGTGGTAGCCGATATTGAAATGTTCGTCGTCAATCCACACCGGATGGTTGATCAGCGGTATACGCGCAAGCTTCTGACGATAGCGAGGAATGAGATGCAGCCGCGATCCTATGTAGTCTCGCAGCCTGGCAACATCTATCCCCCCGGCCTTGGTCACTAGCGGGCCGCTGCGAAAGATCAGCGTCGCCGCAACGTGCATATGCGTATCGTTCTTCTCGAGATCGAGAAAGGTGTTGTCGGAAGCCGATAGTCGTTCGTAGTCAGGCATGATCGCAGCTTGAAGCACTTGGAGCTGTAGCGCGTTTGAGCTGCCCAGTCGAGGGCCACTCGCGCGTCCGCCCGAGATTAATGCGGGCGCTGGTAGAAGCCGGCGTGTCGCGCAACTATGAGATACTTCTTGAACAAACGGTTGGTCTGCTCTTCATGCTCACTGACCGTAGAGCGGTCGAGCGGGTCGAAGAAGCAGGTCGGATCCTCACCCAAATAGTCGCCGCTGTGATAGTAGGCCATGGCCCGGCAGCCGCCACAGGTGTACTGGTAGCGGCAGCGGCCACAACGACCCTTGAGCCTACTGCGGTCGGTCAGCTCGGCGAAAAGCGGGCTTTCGGCGACTAGGCGGTCAAGCGGCTTGTCTCTGACGTTTCCAGCCGACAGCGCATCGAGTAGTACCGGGCACACGGAGAGATCGCCTTCAGCGTTGAGCGCCAGCCAGTTCCCCACCCAGCAGCCTATCGGCGGATTCTGTGGCACGTTGCCGTTACTGGCTCCCCCCGAAACCTGTGCGTGTAGCTCTGGCGAGAGAAAGAAAGGGGTGTAACTGACGTAGCCGTTGACGTAGCGTCTGAGCAGCGGATGAAAGCTGTCGCGTAAGTCATCACGATCGAAGCCCTGCTCGGCAAAGTAGTCAGCTCCTGAACCCCTGGCGACCAGGGGCGAGCGGTTGTAGGAAATCCGACGCTTTACCAGGAACTCTACGGTGCGCTCGAAGGAGTGGGTGTTGTACTTGCCAATGGTGATGATCACGTGGCGGTCAATCTTCAGTAGGTCGCAAAGCTCGAGCACCTCAAGCGTACGCTCGGCCTCGGCGTTACGGCTCCAATCGTTGCCGCCTTCAATCGAATTCAGGCCGACGGCGATACTCAGATTGCCGCCAGTCGCGTCTTTGATCTGCTCGAGTGTGTCGCGGTCGAGCAGCTCGCAGTTACTACAGATGTTGCACTTGAAGCCGAGTTCCGCAGTCAGACGAAACAACCGCAGGGCATCCTTGCGAAGCAGGAACTCGCCTCCGCTCCAACCGATGGCGCGCACGCCGAGAGCCTTGGCGGGGATTAGGACTCGATCGCGAATCTCCTCGAAGGACAGCTCTCGGCCCACGCTCGAGCGTACTCGAGCAGCGTCGTTACTGCCGGTCATACAAGCCGGACAGTGAAGGTTGCAGCGCCTGGTCGCCTCGAAATAGAGGGCAGAAAAATTCCAACTCATCTCGCTAGGGGTGCGGCTATGTACTGCCTACTCCGCGGACATAGCGACGTCAAGGCTGGCTCAACCCCGCGGCTAGAGATCTAGGCTGGCTTGCTCGCGACCCAAACGAAATGGTTCCTACCACGGCCCCTGCGGCTAGCAGCCACCCGGTGAAGGCTCACATCGAACCCGCTGCTTTCAAGACGACGGGTGAAAGCCGCGTCGTCGGAGAAAGACCAGACGGCGAATACCCCGCCCGCCACCAAGGCATTAGTCGCGCGCTCTATTCCGCGCGGCCCGTACAAGAGGTCGTTACAGCCGTGGGCCAGCGCATCCGGGCCGTTGTCGACATCGAGTAGAATCGCATGGTAATGGTCGCGCACCGCGCCGATACGCTCAGAGACATCTCCCACCCATAGATGAGTGCGTGGGTCCGACAGGGGGTCTGCGGCCAGCCCGCCGAGCAACCCACGATTCCACTCGACAACTGAAGGGACTAGCTCGGATACCTCGACGACAGCGCTCGGGGCCAACCGCTCGAGCGCTTCGCGCAGCGTGAACCCCATGCCCAAACCACCGATTAGCACACGAACGTGGTCGCGGTCGCTGAGCTGCCCACAAGCGTAGCTCGCAAGCGCCCGGCTGCTCGCCTCGTCTTCGCTCGACATGAGGTCGTAGCCCCCCGCACGAATGAGATATTCGTCACCACGGCGCGCGAGTTCGACCAGAGTACCGTCGGGGGCATGCGCGCTGGCTAGTTTCTCCCAGGGACGCACGAAAAGAGTTAGGCGGCGTTTGCCTGCCTGGCTCGGCGCTTTCGCTCATGCGGGTCGCGCCAGCGCTTGCGCAGGCGGATCGACTGCGGCGTGATTTCGACCAGCTCATCATCGGCGATATAGGCCATCGCCTGCTCCACCGTGATACTAACCGCCGGAGTAAGCGTAATCGCATCGTCCTTGCCAGAAGCACGCATGTTGGTCAGTTGCTTGCCCTTCAAAGGATTTACGTCGAGGTCGTTACCCTTGTTGTGCTCGCCAATGATCATCCCCTGGTAGACCTTAGTCCCAGGACCGATGAACAACGGCCCTCGTTCTTCCAGGTTCCACAACGCGTAAGCCACGGCACTGCCCTGCTCCGCAGAGATCAGCGTTCCGGTTCTGCGACCCGGGAGTTCGCCCTTGAACGGTTCGTAGGCGTGGAAAAGCCGATTCATGACTCCGGTGCCACGTGTGTCGGTGAGAAAATCCCCGTGATAGCCGATCAATCCTCGCGAGGGCACGTGAAAGACCAGACGCGTCTTGCCACCGCTCGACGGTCGCATCTCGATCATCCGGCCTTTGCGTTGAGCGATTCTCTCGACGACTATGCCGGTAAACTCATCATTGACATCAATGACAATTTCTTCGACGGGCTCTAAGGTTCTACCGGTTTCCGGGTCTTCGCGGTACAAGACACGCGGGCGGCCAATAGAAAGCTCGTAGCCCTCGCGGCGCATGGTCTCGACCAGCACACCGAGTTGCAGTTCTCCACGGCCGGCAACCTCGAAGGTCGTCATGTCGGCAGTCTTACTGACCTGCAGGGCAACGTTGCCCTCAGCCTCGCGCTGCAGACGCTCCCAGATCATTCGACTGGTAACCTTATCGCCTTCTTGACCGGCCAAGGGAGAATCGTTGATGCCAAAGGTCATCGCCAGCGTCGGCGGATCTATGGGTTGAGACGCGATCGGATCTTGGTTGGACAAGTCGCAGAGCGTGTCGGCGACGGTCGCACGAGTAAGCCCGGAGATCGCCACGATGTCGCCGGCTTCGGCGCGATCCACCGAACACCGTTCCAGACCGCGAAAGGCCAGGACCTTGGTCACACGGCCCTGTTCGATAAACCCACCTTCACGATTGAGCGCCTTGATCGCCAAGTTCGGCTCAACAACGCCGGTTTCAATACGTCCGGTAAGTAAACGACCCAGATATGGGTCTTGCTCGAGCGTAGTCGCCAACATCTTGAAACGACCGCCTGGCTCGACCCGTGGCGGCGGAGTGTGCGCTACTATCAGGTTGAATAGCGGGTGCATGTCGCGGCGCTCTTCGTCGAGCTCGGTCACCGCCCAGCCCTGCTTTGCGGACGCATAAACCACCGGGAAATCGAGCTGGTCGTCGTTGGCATCGAGAGACGAGAACAGATCGAAGATCTGATTCAGGACATCGTCGGAGCGGGCATCGGGGCGATCCACCTTGTTGATGACCACGATCGGCCGAAGCTTGAGGCGCAGCGCCTTCCCCAGGACAAACTTGGTCTGCGGCATCGGGCCCTCGGCCGCATCGACGAGCACACACACACCATCGACCATACTGAGGATTCGTTCGACCTCACCACCGAAGTCGGCGTGCCCTGGCGTATCGACGATGTTGATACGCGTATCGTCCCAAACCACCGACGTACACTTGGCGAGGATAGTTATGCCCCGCTCGCGTTCGAGGTCATTGCTATCCATTGCTCGTTCAGCCACCTTCTGGTTGTCGCGGAAGGTGCCGCTTTGCTGCAAGAGGCGGTCGACTAGAGTGGTCTTGCCATGGTCAACGTGAGCGATGATCGCGATGTTGCGAAGATTCATAGATCGGGTCCGTTATGGCCGCTGCTAGTGGCGGCGCGCTTTGAACTGGAAAGCCCTCGGCTTAAGGGAACCCGATCAGGTCTCACGCGCCGCGCGAGATGTCAACATAAGTTTGCCCCTTGGCCCTGAGCCCCACAGTACAGCTAGGTCGATTATAGCCGATTATTGGGCAGCAAGTGGCGTCAGAGTAGAGCACCAAACGTAGCGGGTGATTTCGCGATAGCCCATGCGCCGATAGATGGGCTCACCCTGTTCGCTGGCCTGTAAGACCACAAAGGCCGCCCCCCGCTCAAACGCGGCATTGCTGACCCGGCGAGCACAACTGTCGCCAAGTCCGGCCCCGCGTTCCTCTTCCACCGTCCCCACCCAGTACACTCCAGCGATACCGTGGCTAAGTATGGTCATGGCGGCCGACGCTGGGCTACCGTGCCGGTAGGCGACTACGGCGATCACGTGGGGCTGAAGCAGTCTCTCGGGCTCGGCAAAGATGCGCGTGGATACCCCTACCGGCAGTCCCATCGTGGCGTAGGAGCGAGCCGATACCTCGGCAAAATCCCTGGCGGCAGCCTGGTTGGCCACCACTCGGAGTTCGATTCCGTGGCTGAGCTCAGGCTCGGCCACCGCGGCCTCGAGCAGCATGCCGGGGGTATCGCCGAAGGGCTGCAGGCCCATGGCGGTGCAGGTCTCGAGGAGCGCGGAGCCATAATGGCCGGGAACATGAATGGTAAAACCACGTCCACGCTGCGCAAACAGAGCTGCAATCTCTTCAAGCCGGCCGCGTGAATCGACCGCAGCTTGCCGGTTCATCGGAAGTGCCGCGTTGAGAAATCCTACAGGGAAGGGATCAGCTCCCAACGCAATCAGCCAGCCGCCGCGTTCGACAATCTCTCCGGCCGGATTCCAACGCTGCTGTTCGCGAAGCGCCTCGCCGTAGTTTAGGTCCGCCAGCTCGAGCATTTGCTCTTGCTTGATCACTCTAGGTCACCCGCGAGGCTTGAGACCTCGCTGCTCGAGCCGCCAACGCAGCAAATCGATTCGATCCTGGCCGAAGAAGGGCTCGCCGTCGAGCACCATGGTTGGCACCCCCCAATGACCCGCCTCGCCCAGCGCCGCTTGGTTGGCCGAGATTTCCGCGTCGAGCGCGACGGCATCGGCTTTCACGTGGGCATCCATTTCGGCTAAGTCGAGCCCGGCGCGAGCGGTGGCTTGCGCCAGATGATCGCCCTGGTCCCAGCCATCGACACTACCATCCCAGATAAGTCGCGAGACCGCATCGATAAACGCCAAACCACAACCCCGCTGCGCCGCGCAGACGCCAAGGCGCGTAAGCCTGTAGATATACGGCTGCTCCTTGGGGATCTCGCGCTTAGCCAGATCCTGGACTATAGGGTCTGGCCTCGGCCAGCCTATGCTCATGCCCAGATACTCGGCCAGGCGCGCAACATCATTGAGCAAATACGGTGGCCACAGAGGATTGACGTTATCGAAGAAACCCTCGATCCTCACCGCTATCGGCAGCACCGGCCGGACCTTTACCTCGATGTCGTAGTCGCGCTGCAGTTCGCAGATCCGCGGCGTAGCCAGATACGAATAAGGACTACGAAACGACCAAAACAGCTCAACCGTCACACTCACCGGTAAATCCTTGCAGCTAAACAGGGATAAGTACAGTTCGTAAGCCATTGAAATTCCACAACTCTGTGGCAGCGGCAAAACGGCGCTTGCTCAGCCCTGCGCGGCGATTGTAGGCGCAGAGCCCGTGAGCTATGCGGGAAGCCGATGGTACGACGATTATTCTTTGTCTCCGCGCTCAGCGTTCCCACTGCTATCTTGGTTCTTTCACACTTTTGGCCGCCGGCACTTTGGGGCCTTGTGTTTGCCGCGCCGTTAATAGCCATTGGCCTCTACGACGTAACTCAGCGCGAGCACTCGCTACTGCGTGTGTATCCGGTCATCGGTCATGGCCGCCGTATCATGGAGTCGGTCAGGCCGGAGATCCAACAGTACTTCGTTGAGTCGGATATCGACGGCCGACCCCTGAGCCGAGAGTTCCGCTCGCTGGTATATCAACGCGCTAAGGGCGAGGTCGACACTCTCGCCTTCGGCACTCAGCGCGACGTAATGCGGGTCGGATACGAGTGGATGCATCATTCGCTGGCCCCCCTGGCCGTAGCTGATAGCGAACCGCGGGTGCAAGTGGGCGGCCCGCAGTGCACGCAGCCCTACCTGGCTTCGCGCCTGAACATCTCGGCAATGAGCTTCGGCTCGCTCAGCAAGAATGCCATCCTCGCGCTCAACCGCGGTGCGCGGCACGGCGGCTTCGCGCACAACACCGGCGAGGGCGGCCTCAGCCCCTACCACCTCGCACCGGGAGGCGATCTCATCTGGCAGATCGGTACCGGATACTTCGGCTGCCAAACCCCTGAGGGCCGCTTCGACGCCGAGCGTTTTGCCGAGAAGGCGAAGCACGGCGCTGTCAAGATGATCGAGATCAAACTGTCGCAAGGCGCCAAGCCCGGGCACGGAGGAATCCTCCCGTCGGCAAAACTGACAGCCGAGATTGCCGAGATTCGCGGCGTGCCACTTGGGCACGATGTAATCTCCCCGCCCTCGCACTCGGCCTTCTCTGACCCGCGCGGGTTGCTCGAGTTCGTTGCACGGCTGCGTGAGTTGTCGGAAGGTAAACCAATAGGATTTAAGTTGTGCGTGGGCTATCGCTCCGAATTTCTAGGGATCTGCAAGGCCATGGTCGAAACCGACATCGTCCCCGACTTCATCACTGTCGACGGCGCTGAGGGTGGCACCGGGGCGGCCCCCCTAGAGCTGTCGAACTCGGTAGGCATGCCGATGCGCGACGGCTTGATGTTCGTCCACAACGCCCTGCGCGGGTTTGGCGTGCGTGAGAGACTGCGTATCATCGCGGCGGGCAAGATAGTTACAGGCTTCCATATGGTGCGAACCCTGGCGCTCGGAGCCGACCTATGCAATTCGGCGCGAGCAATGATGCTGGCGCTAGGCTGCATTCAAGCGCGACGCTGCAACATGAACACCTGCCCAGTCGGCGTCGCCACCCAAGATCCCATGCGTATGCAGGGCCTCGATGTTGAGCACAAGGCCGAGCGCGTCACTCGTTATCACCAGGCCACCATCCGGAGCTTTCTCGAACTGGTGGCCGCCGCCGCCCTACCCGGACCCGCGGCGATCGGCCCCGAGCATGTGTTCCGCCGCTCCAGCGCGACCCGCATCCAGCGTTTCGACGAGATCTACCCCTGCATCAGCCAAGGCGCGCTACTCGACTCATCAACCATACCAGCCAGCTGGCGCCGCCCCTACGACGCCGCCCACAGCGATCGCTGGAGACAGGGATAAGTCCGTCGTCTAAGCCATTGAAATCATTGGGGTCGCAGC
>CAZPPZ010000106.1:0-10988 GCA_964588545.1 uncultured Myxococcales bacterium
CTCGAAGGTACTCGCGCGCACCGCGCGCGCATACAGTGGATCACGGTCGCGGGGGCGCCGCGGCTCAACACGCGCCAGCGGATGAGGTGCAGGCTCCGGCCCCACCCCCCGCCAGTGCGGTCGAGCCGGCGGCTGGGGCAGTGGCTAATGGCCAGCAGCAACGCCGCTCGCGTTCGCGTGATGAGCGTGACCGTCGTGTTCTGAGAAAAAAAATTGCCGAGTATGAACAACGGATTGCCGAGTTGGAAAAACTCCAAGGCGAGCGTAGTGCCGAGCTGTCGTTGGCCGAGACCTATCAAGACAAGGATCGTTACGCGCGTTTGCTGGCGGCTTACAGCGAGGACGCGAGCAAGCTCGAGGAACTAGTCGGCCGTTGGGAGCATGCGCAGGAAAAACTAGGCGACTAAGTGCAGCTGTGCGCGTACCTGGCTTTGTAACAGCTTGGCATCGAGCGGGCCGAGGTTGGTGAGAAAATCTCGATGAGCGCGGCCGTGGCGGTACGCGGGCTCGCTGTGCGGGGGCTTTAGAACGGTATCGATCAGCGTTATGTCGGCCTCGGCGAGGATGGTGCCGTGCAGTAACAGTGCACGGCGGCGCCGTTTTAGCGCCAGCCCGGCTACTTTGCGTCCTCCCAGAGTCAGGTCGCCGCTGCTGTCCTCGAGTAGCATGGTGCCAGGGCGTGCGAGGGACAGCGCGGCTGTGAGTATTCGGTTACAGAAGGCCTTGGTCGCGCCGATCGAGGCGAGTTCGGGAGATAGCGCCAGCGGCAGTGCGAAGGTGTACTGTAGTGTTCCCGGCCCGATCACTACCGACCGACCCCCACTGCGGCGCCGTAAGATGGGGATGTCGAGACTCCTACAGGCCAGCTCGTCTACCTCTTCTTCGATGCTCACGCTGATTCCTACGACCACGGCGTGATGGGAAATAGTCCAGGTACGAAAGGCCGCCAATGCTGAGTGCTCAGCGGTCGCGAGCATGTTGAGGTCGGCGCTTAGCTCGCCGGCGACTTGCTTGGCCAGTTCGCTTGTCGAGACTTCGACCATCGGCCAAGTATATAGCCTTTGGATAGGCGAGGACCAGATCACCATGCCATCACTGCTAACCTTGCTCGAGGGCGACATCACCAAACAGCGAGTAGACGCCGTGGCCAACGCGGCCAATACCGGGCTACTTGGAGGCGGGGGTGTTGATGGTGCGATTCATCGTGCTGGTGGCCCAGCCATCATGGAAGAGTGCGAGCATCTTCGTGCTGCTCGCGGTGGCTGCCCGACCGGTAGCGCGGTTATCACCACCGCTGGTAGTCTTGCCGCGAAGGCGGTCCTGCACACTGCGGGGCCGCGGTGGCGTGGCGGTGGAGCAGCTGAGGCAGAGGCACTGGCCTCGTGTTACCAGAGCTGTCTTGAGCTAGCCCGCGAGCATGGTCTGCGTAGCATAGCTTTTCCGTCGATCAGCACCGGCATCTATGGATATCCGATTGAGGAGGCTGCCGGGATAGCCCTGGCCACCGTCAAGCGATACCTGGATAGCTACCCCGAGGCCTTCGACGAAATACGCTTCGTGTTGTTCTCACGCGAGGACTTGGGCATCTACCAGGCCGCGCTCGAGCGCGGCTAGTCGTCGTCTTCGCTCTGTTCGAGATCGCGCACCGGCATTAGCTGATCACGCAGCCGCAGCGGCGAGGCTTTTTCTGCCACCAGCGGCAGGTGGGTGAGGTCGTAGGCAAAGCAGGTGTTGCGCATTCCCGGGATCGCCTCGGTAACCGCGCGGTGGCGACGTTCGGGGACGTCTTCGCGTTCACGCTCATGTTTTGGAAGCGAGGCGAAAAACCGCACGAAATGTAGCTGGTAGGCGGCCTGCGCGATCTCTACGACGAGTTCCGAGACACGGTGGCAGCCGCCAACCCCACCCACACGCTTGCGGGCTTCCTGGGTAAACCCGCGTTCGACGCGCATGCCCACGAGCTTGGCGATGTTGGGGTGGGTCATGTCGCATACTTCGGTGAAAGGACCGTTGCGCACCTCGGAGCGCGCCGCGACGATCTCGAGCGAAGGGTGGATGATCTCAACCTCGGCGTGTACGTCGTGGACCTCGTCACTAAGGAAGGCTTCGATCAGGAAACGATCCGCGCCAAGAGCATAGATGTTGCACTCCTTGGTGCGGTGGTAGATCGCGGTGACCTCGGGCATTGATGCCTCCTTCGGGTTCCGCGCTAGGGCAGCGCGATATCGGCGCTGCGGTACTCTTGGGCTTTCTCCTCGAGTCCTTTGTCGATCGCCTCGTCGCTGCCGTAGCCGTGGGCCTCGGCGTAGCGGCGTACGTCTTCGGTGATTTTCATCGAGCAGAATTTCGGCCCGCACATCGAACAGAAATGCGCGACCTTGCCGCCTTCGGCCGGCAGAGTCTGATCGTGGTAGGCGCGCGCGGTTTCGGGGTCGAGAGATAGATTGAACTGGTCTTCCCAGCGAAACTCAAAACGCGCGGTCGACAAAGCGTCGTCGCGGGCCTGAGCCCCCGGGTGTCCTTTGGCGAGATCAGCCGCGTGAGCGGCAATCTTGTAGGCAATCACACCAGCCTTTACGTCCTCGCGGTCAGGAAGCCCGAGGTGCTCTTTGGGGGTGACGTAACACAGCAGCGCACATCCCATCGATCCGATCATTGCCGCGCCGATCCCCGAGGTTATGTGGTCGTAACCAGGTGCGATGTCGGTGGTCAGCGGGCCTAGGGTGTAGAACGGTGCGGAATGGCACAGCGCTGCTTGGCGCTCGATGTTCTCTGATATGAGGTGCATGGGAATGTGCCCGGGTCCTTCGATCATGACCTGAACGTCGTGCTCCCAGGCGCTGAGCGTCAGCTCACCAAGGGTTTCGAGTTCGGCAAACTGGGCTCGGTCGTTGGCATCCGCGATCGAGCCCGGACGCAGTCCGTCTCCAAGCGAGAAAGATACGTCGTAGCGTTTCATCAGCTCGCAGATGTCGTTGAAATGCGTGTAGAGAAAGTTCTCTTGGTGGTGGGCCAGACACCACTTGGCTAGGATCGAACCTCCACGCGAGACGATTCCGGTCAGGCGCTCGGCGGTCAAGGGGACGTAAGCGAGGCGTACTCCCGCGTGGATGGTGAAGTAATCGACGCCTTGTTCGGCTTGCTCGACCAGCGTCTCCATGAACACGTCGATGTTGAGGTCTTCGGGAACGCCATCAACCTTTTCCAGGGCTTGGTAGATTGGCACCGTGCCGATTGGTACCGGGCTGTTGCGCACTACGGCTTCACGAGTCTCGTGGATGCGCTCTCCGGTGGAGAGGTCCATTACGGTATCGGCGCCCCAGCGGGTCGCCCAGCGGAGTTTTTCTACTTCGTCGGTTATCGACGAGCGCACCGCCGAGTTGCCGATATTGGCGTTGATCTTGACGAGGAAGTTGCGCCCGATGACCATCGGTTCAAGTTCGGGATGGTTGATGTTAGCCGGAATGATCGCGCGCCCACACGCGACTTCGCTACGTACCATCTCAGCCTCGACGTTCTCGCGTGCCGCGGCGAAGCGCATCTCATCGGTGATCTCGCCTTGGCGTGCCCAATGCATCTGCGAGAAGTTGCCGTCACCGCTGCGGCGTCGGCGTTCGGTCCAGGGCGTGCGTAACCGCGGCAGGCCCTTGCTGACATCGTCTAGCTCAGGCCCCGAAGTATCGTAGACCCGCAGTGGCGGTTTATCGCCACCCAGGGAAATCTCGCGCATCGGTACACGCAGGCCGTCGGCCTCGACGTGGATCCGTTGGGAGTTAGGAAAACTCTCGCGCATCGGCCGCATGCCCGATGGTGACTCGGCACTACCATTACTCGAACCATTGCTATCGCTACTACTCATGTTCAGCCTTCCCCGCTCTGCTAAGAGCAAGGCGATGTAATCTCACGCGTTTTGAGGTGTCAACGCACTAGCTCCAATGAGACAATAAGTCACGAGTGAAACCGCCTTCGGCTCGCGAAAGAGCACACCATCCTCGGCCATGCTCGCCCTCGGCAATGCTCACGTACGGTGCGGTACGCTCCGCTTGCCTCAGGCTGCGCGCGGCCACGGCTGACGCACTCTTTCGCGTTTCCTTTCGTGATTTATTGTCTCATTGGGGCTAGCTCTCGGCAAAGATTTGACTCGACACCGTTGGGGCTTCAGAACTCATGCCGCGCTGGTCGAGATCGGCGAAATCGAGGCGGCGATGGCTGACGCCGATGCGGAGCAAGTTACACTCTGATGCGTATAGTATCGTGGAACGTAAACGGCATTCGTGCCTGCTTGAAGAAGGGTTTCTTGGATTGGCTGGTGAGCGCTTGCCCCGATGTCGTGTGTCTGCAGGAGACCAAGGCAACCCCGGACCAGCTGCGCGACCAAGATCATGCGGCGATCGAAGCTGCCGGGTATCATAGCTACTGGCACTCGGCCGAGCGCAAGGGCTACAGTGGTGTTGCCACCTTGTGCCGCAAGCCCCCGTTGTTCGTCTCGCGCGGCGTTCCCTACGAGCGAGGCGAGGGGCGCGTGATCGTCTCCGAGCATGGAGACTTCACGCTGTACAACATCTACTTTCCCAACGGCCGTCAGCGTGAAGATGGTCCAGACCCTGATAGATTGGCATTCAAGCTGGAGTTTTACGAGACGCTCTTGGCGCACCTCGAGGAGGAGCGGGCCGAGGGCAAGAACCTCATCGTCTCGGGGGATTGGAACACCGCGCTCGCCGAGGTTGACCTGGCGCGGCCGCAGGCCAACCAGGGGGTTACCGGGTTCTTACCGGTAGAGCGTGAGGCTCTGCAGAGTTACGTCGATGCCGGTTACGTAGACAGTTTTCGTCATTTTCATCCGGCCACGGCTTACGCCGAGGGTAAGCCCGAAAAGCGTGACTATACCTGGTGGAGCTACCGAGCAGGTGCACGCGATCGTAACATCGGCTGGCGCATCGATTACCATTTCGTAAATGCAGAACTACTGCCGAGAGTTAGTGCGGCTGAAATCTATCCAGAAGTGATGGGATCAGACCACTGTCCGATTAGCATCGAGATCGACTAGCGACGGGGCTAGGCCTGCAAGGCCTCTAGCGTCGTACCGGTACTCGTGGTGCTCCACCACGGTATACCGAGGGCAGCGAAAGTGCCCGATAGCGGATCGCATAGACTATAACCGCACTCGATACGATCAGCGACAGTACTACCACAACACGCACCACTGGTGGCAAGGCCATGAGGAACTCAAACAGTACCAAGGTAGCTACGGCCATCGACAAGACGCCGACGGTCATCAGCAGCAGCACGAATACAGTATCTTCACCTTGGGGATGGTAGCTGTTGCGTGCCAGGTGGCGGCGAAGTGTGCCAGCATATGTCATCTCGAGACTCCGTTACTCGCGGGCGCAGTAAAACTACCCTACCTGGCTACACGTTCTGGTGGCGAGACTCAAGTCCTACGGCGTCGGCCAAAACCGTACAGTAGTGGGGATGGGCGGCTAAGTTCCTTGAATATAAAGTAATTATTATAATTGAGACTCGAGACAAAAGTCCTAGATAGGCTTTTCCTTGCAGTGCGGGGCGGTTTGCGTCGAAACTGTCGGTGATGAATCAGCTGAGCGAGTTGACCGCCACCGAGCTGGCACTGCGGGTGCGCCGCCGCGAGGTCTCTCCGCTGGAGAGCGTGGGTGCTTGTCTCGAGCGTATAGAGGCGCTTAACCCGCTTCTAAACGCCTTTGTCCATATCGATGCCGACGCTGCGCTAGAGGCTGCACGAGCGCAGGAGGCGCGTCTGGCTGCAGGTCAGGATCCGGGTCCTCTGGCCGGCTGTGCTCTGGGGGTCAAGGATCTCGAGGATGTTGCAGGCATGCCGACTACCTTTGGGTCGGTGCCTTTTCGCGACAACCTTGCTACCCGCAGTTCTGTGCAAGTACAGCGTCTGGTTGGCGCCGGGGCGATCGTCGTCGGCAAGACCAACACCCCGGAGTTCGGCTGTACGGCTCTTACCCACAACCGTGTGTTCGGAACTACGCTCAACCCCTGGCGGCTCGAGCGTACCCCTGGCGGTTCGAGCGGCGGCTCGGCCGCTGCCATCGCGGCGCGGATGGTTCCGCTGGTGACCGCCTCTGATGGCGGTGGTTCGGTGCGCATCCCCGCGTGTTATGTCGGCGCTTTTGGCTTCAAACCGACTTTCGGGCGCATTCCGATCGGCGCCGAGGAGGCGCTGGGCATGCAGCGCTGGGTTGATACGGTTCACTACGGGCCGCTGTCACGCTGCGTGGCCGATGCTGCCGTGTTTCTTGATGTAGCCTCGGGCTATCATCCTTGTGATCCGACTTCTCTGCCCAAAGCGCAGCTCTCTTACGCCGCTACTCTGGAGGATATCCCCGAGCGGCTGCGCATCGGCTTTAGCCGTGATCTTGGTTACGCCATGGTTGAGTCGGAGGTACTGAGGCAGGTCGAGGCGGCGGCAGCGGTGTTCGCGAGGCTTGGGCACCAAGTTGAGGAGGTCGATCTGGCGCTGCCCGATCTTGGCCGAGGCTGGGCCTATATGTGCGGTGCAGAGAGCTATGCCGAGCTTAGCCGCGAGGTCGAGGGCCGCGAGAGCGAGCTTGGTCGCGGGTTCTGGTCTGGTCTCGAGGCGGCTGCCACGCTCGACGTCGCGACTACCGGTGAGTTTCAGCGGCAGCGTGCCAGACTCAACGAGGCTCTGTGGAACTTCTTCGAAGCTTACGACTTGTTGCTGACGCCGACCCTGCCCACCGAGGCGTTTGCCGCCAAGGGGCCACTGCCATCACAGGTTGATGGCGGCCAATTTACCTCGCCGCTACACGCCGTGGCGTTTTCTTACCCCTTCAATTTCAGTGGCCATCCGGCGGCGACGGTACGTGCTGGACTGACGGGTGCCGGCTTGCCCTGTGGTTTACAGATAATTGCTGAGCGCCATCGCGACCAGTTGGTGTTGCAGGCCGCCCGCGCCTACGAGAGCGAGCGGCCTTTTAGTGAGTGGCCCAGCCTATAGTCCCATTCGTTTGCGCAGTGCCGCGTGCTGCTCCCAGATCTCCTTGGGTAGCCGGTCGCCGAACTTCTCGAAGAATTCCTTCTGGTTGTCGAGTTCGGCCTGCCAGTCGGTGGGATTTACGCCTAGTAGTGTCTCGAGGGTTTCGCTGCTTACCTGGTCTTCGATGCCGCTCAGGTCGAGCGCGCCTTTGGCGGGGACGTAGCCAAGTGGCGTCTCTTCGGTGGCAGCATCATCGTTGCAACGGTCGCGGATCCACTTGAGTACCCGCAGGTTGTCGCCAAAGCCTGGCCAGATGAAGTTGCCGTCGTCGTCTTGGCGGAACCAGTTAACGTGAAAAATTCTCGGCACCTTTCGCCCCGAGTCGGCGCCGATCTTGAGCCAATGGGCAAAGTAGTCGGCCATGTTGTAGCCACAGAAAGGAATCATCGCGAAAGGGTCGCGGCGAATAACGCCTACGGTCTGGCCCTGGGCAGCGGCCGTGGTTTCTGAGGCCACGGCTGCGCCGACGTAGACGCCGTGGTTCCAATCAAAGGATTCGAATACCAGGGGTGCGGTCTTGGCGCGGCGTCCGCCGAAGATAAACGCTGAAATCGGCACCCCTTCAGGGTTCTCCCATTCCTTGGATATGCCCGGGCACTGGCCCGCCGGTGACGTAAAACGTGAGTTGGGGTGAGCGGCTTTGCCCTCGGACTCTGGCGTCCAGTCTTTGCCGAGCCAGTCGATGGCATGCGCGGGAGGCTCGCTAAGACCTTCCCACCATGGTTCGGCGTCGTCGGTGAGCGCAACGTTGGTGAAGATCGAGTTCTCACGAAGACTCGCGATAGCGTTGGGATTGGTCTTGGTGCTGGTGCCGGGGGCCACTCCGAAGAAGCCGGACTCGGGGTTGATGGCGTAAAGCCTGCCATCCTTGCCAAATCTCATCCAAGCGATGTCGTCACCAACCGTCCATACTTTCCATCCTTGCTGCGACGCCGGCGGTACCAGCATCGCTAGGTTGGTCTTGCCGCAGGCGCTTGGAAAGGCTGCCGCCATGTAAGAGACATTGCCCTGAGGGTCTTCGAGCCCAAGGATCAGCATGTGTTCGGCAAGCCACCCTTCATCGCGCGCCATCGTCGACGCGATGCGTAGCGCGAAACATTTCTTGCCAAGCAGAGCGTTACCGCCGTAGCCAGAGCCAATGCTCCAGATCTCGCGGCGCTCGGGAAAGTGAAGAATGTATCGGCGCTCGGGAGATAGATCGCCCAAAGAGTGCATGCCTTTTACGAAAGGCCCGTCGGCGCCGAGGCGGTCGGTGGCAACCTTTCCCATGCGGGTCATGGTGCGCATGTTGATGACGACGTAGGGCGAGTCGGTTATCTCAACTCCGACCTGAGAGATACGCGAGGACTGGGGACCCATGATGTAGGGCACGACGTACATGGTGCGGCCCCTCATCGCTCCCTCGAACAGTGGCTTGACGCGCTGCTCGGCCTCGGCCGGTGCCATCCAGTTGTTGGTCGGGCCGGCATCGTCTTCCTTGTCCGAGCAAATGAAAGTCAGATGCTCCACGCGGGCTACGTCCTGGGGGTCACTGCGTGTTAGGTAGCAACCGGGGTAGGTGGTTTGGTTGAGCTTGGTGAGTGCGCCCGAGGCCAGCTGTTCGTCGATAAGCTGCTGGTACTCCTGCTCGGATCCGTCGCACCACACGATACGGTCGGGTTTGGTGAGCTCGGCTACCTCTGCGACCCATTGTTTCAGTCCCTCATGCATTGTCCGGTCCCCTCGAAATTGTGTTGCCCATTGACGGCAAAGATTACGGAATTATCGCTAGGAATCCCCAAAAATAGGCATGGATGGATGGCGTGCGCCAACGCCAGGGCGGCCAGATGCTTATGGGTGATAGTAGGAAGCGCTATGTAATCAGTGGTTTGTGAGCGACAAGCAGATCGATGGCACCCGCCACCGTACAGTAGCTGCGGATTAGCTGTGGCGTTTCGAAGCCGCCGTTGGCGATCTCTGCGCTGATATGGGCTGCTCTTGCACCGCTCCAGTAGGCGCTGCCGGGAAGCAGCTCGGTTGCGTCGCGAAACACGCGAGCGATTACACAGCCACGCGAGCGGAAATCAGCCATGACGATCCGTCCTCCCGGGGCCAGTACTCTCCTGGCTTCTGCCAGCATCTGTTCTCGCATCTGCCGCGGCAGCGTGCCGAGCAGCAGCGTGAGCGATATGACGTCGAAGTAGTCGTCGCTGAATGGCAGTTCGCGTCCGTCACAGACGTGGATTTCTATGCGCGTCGGCGCACTTCGTGCGCGTCGGCGTGCCAGTTCTACGCAATCAGCATCAATATCTACGCCTATGAATATTGCGCTCGGCTCACGCTGGGCCGCACGCTCGAGCAGATGTCCCGTGCCACAGCCGAGATCGAGCATTCGCGTTCCAGCTTCGAGCTGCGCTGCGCCGAGCGCACCGTCAACAAAGCTGCGTTCGGGTAGAGTGAGCGCCACTACCCACTCGGCGACGTCGCCGTTGACATCCACATCGGCTGTGAGAGTTGTGTTGGCTTGCTGCATGGCGACGATCACTATTTGAAGCTGGGAGCGGCGGTTACTCAAGGCCAGCAGCGGAGTTTGTTTTGCCCGGGGTTGCACGCTTGCGACATTCGCTCGGCCCCGAGTGGGTGGGGGATGCGAGCCTCGGCGTGAACTCTGCCCTGCCAATTCTGCTCACGGCCCTTGTCTCAACGGTTTATGCGCCGGCTGCTGTCCTCGCCGATCCCTGGCTCGACGCCGTTGTTGCATTTGCACCGGGTGAGTCCGCTGGTTTTGGCGCTGAAGCCTTGCCCCGGGTGATTCGCCGGGCCCCAAGAGGGGGTGGGCTTCTTCAAGGCTCTACCGATGTGGTTTCTCTTGGTGATGGCGGGTCGATTTCCCTGGCTTTCCGCGACAACCTGGTCTTCGACGGACCTGGTGACGATCTCGTTATTTTCGAAAACGCTTTCCATGTTGGCAGCGAAGGCGGGCCGATCTTTACCGAGCTGGCGTTCGTCGAAGTCAGTGACGACAACCGTGTGTGGCATCGTTTTCCTTTTGATGCGCTAAGCGGCGAGGGTCTAGCCGGAGCCAGCGCGGTGCTCGCCAGCCGAGAAAATGGCATCGATCCCTTGGGTCCGAACGCCGGTGGCGACCGTTTCGACATCGCTGCGGTGGGCCTCAGCTTCGTCCGTTTCGTGCGCATCGTCGATGGTGGTGGCGAGTTAGATGATGTCGGCAACCGCACCCCGTCGGGCAACAAAGGAGGCTTTGACCTCGATGCTGCCGGCGCGATTCATTCTACTGCGCCCGCACTCGTCTATGGGGTAGTTGCGGTTAGCGGGAGCGCGGTAGCCCGCGCAAGGGTCAAACTGGTTCCGACCAACGGTGGGCGCAACAAGCGCCGGCGTTCGCGTAGCGACGGTAGCTTCCGTTTTCACGGGGTGATTCCTAGTGGAGACTACACGCTGGTTGCGCGGCGCGCGGGTATCGGTAGAGCCAGCACTTCGATCTACGTCGATATGCAGCAAGACCGCGTCGAGGCGCAGCTGTTGTTGGAGTAGTTAGCCGGAAGCCTGTTGAAGAATCCTGCCGCTTGGCTCGGTCCGGGGTTCTTCAACCGGCTGCTAGTCGAGGTAGCCCAGCGAGCGCAGCTGCTCGAGACGCTCGTCGATGTTGCCGGCGACCAGTGGCGTGGCGCTACGCTTGGCCATCCATTGTCGCGTGGTGTGGGTGGTCACATACTCCACGGGATGAGTGGCGAGGTAGCGGCGGTTGATGATGTCGAGCATGGCTCTGCCGTCCATGTCGCGGCCGATCGCGACTCCTTGCATTGCCAGCAGTGTAGGCGTCACGTCGAGGACAGACCCGAGGCTTTCGAGTTGGTCGCGTTTGATAGCCAATGCAGTCATCCTGCTTGGCACTACCAGAGGACCCGACGCGAGGACGAAAGCGAGAGGCGCGGTCCACTGAGTT
>CAZPPZ010000107.1:0-10729 GCA_964588545.1 uncultured Myxococcales bacterium
GGCGAGGCGGGTGTGCGTGCGTGAGCAGGTCGCTTACGACCAGATCGAGTACTGCATCGCCGAGAAATTCGTAGGTCTCGTTGTCCAGGTCATCTGATTCGGTGGCCAGCGAGCGGTGAACCAGGGCTCGCGCGAGCATCGAGCTGTCGTCAAACCGGTACTCAAGCAGTTGCTGTAGATCTTCGAGGCTGTCGCTATCACTCATCTTGGCGTTCCAGGCTGGCCTGCGCCCCGAGTGCCTGCTGTTAGCAGCCGGGCCTCGAGGTGTTTGCTGCGCTGCCCGATGATTTCTACGTTGGTGATTCTGTTCATCCAGTCGTCACCGGCTGCACACAGCACCGGGAGATAGTTGTCCGAGTAGCCCTTCAACAGCCCGGAGTCGCGGTCTCGGGCGTTCTCGAACAGTACGCTGCTGCGCCTGCCAAGGAAACGATGGCGGAAACGCCGACGCAAGCGGCGGTCAAGAGAGCGCATCATCCGTGCGCGTTCGTGAACCACGTGATCGGGCAGCTCCGGCCAACGTTTTGCCGCAGCGGTGGAGCGTCGCTTGGAATAGGGAAAAACGTGCAGATAGCTCAGCTCCAGCTCTTCGATGCGCTGCATCCCGGCGCCGAACTCCTCGTCGCTCTCAGCCGGGAAGCCGGTGATCAAGTCGGTGCCGATACAGGCATCGGGCAGGCGTGAAGCGATGAGCTGTAGGGCTGCCGCAGCTTCATCTAGCGTGTACTTGCGACCCATTCTCGACAGTACCGCGTCGCTGGCCGATTGCAGTGGTACGTGGAAGTGGGGACAGAAGATCGGGTTGTCGGCGACGACGTCGACTAAGCGCTGTGTGATCTCGGGGGGGTCGATCGAGCTAATGCGTATGCGCAGCCGCGGCGCACGTTCGGCGATGGCCTCGAGCAGCCAAGCCAAGTTGCTGGCCGGCTGTAAGTCGCGACCATAGCCCCCGAGGTGGACGCCGGTGATGACGACCTCGCGAAAACCGCGGGCTTCGAGTCGAACGATCTCGTCGATCACCGCCCGTGGGCTCACACTGCGGCTCGCTCCACGAGCCAGCGGAACGATACAGAAGGTGCAAAACAGATTGCACCCCTCCTGCACTTTTACGAAGGCGCGGGTGCGGCCCGAAAAACTCTCGATGCCGACCGTGGCAACCTGCTTGGCGTGGCGAAGGTCGGAGACCGCCACGCGTTGTGTGAGCTCGCCCGATACCGCCGCCAGCAAGTCGGGTAGCCGGCCGATGCCGATGATGTAGTCGACGTAGTCGAGTTCGGCAATCTCGCCGGGGTTGGTCTGCGCGTAGCAGCCGGTGAGGATTACCCGAGCAGCGGGGTTAGCCCGCCGTGCCCGCCGCGCGATACGTCGCGCATCACGATCAGCTCGGTCGGTAACCGTGCAGGTGTTGACCACGTAGGCATCAGCACGATCCGAGAAATCTACCTGCTGCCACGACTCAGCGCCGAACATCCTCTCGATGACAGCGCTATCGTACTGGTTGACCTTGCATCCTAGAGTAGTGATGGCTACGCGCACGCTTCAGCCTTGTGCCGCTGCCGTGGGGTTGCTGGCAGGCTCGCCGCGGTGGTCGATTGCGCAGCGTATCCACCCTCCGCCAACGACTTCGTCGCCACGGTAGAACACCGCCGCCTGGCCTGGGCTAACGGCTTCTTCGGGCAGGGCAAACTCCAGGCTAACCTGGCGCGCGTCGACATCTCTAAGCGTCGCCACGACTGCCTCGTGGCGATAACGAATACGCACTTCGATCTCAGATCCTGGTGGCAGCGGCTGCCCCGAGGTCCACACGGTGTTCTCGGCTACCAGGCCCGCGCAGGCCAAGGCGCTGCGTGGAGCTACGGTTACGGTCTGACTCTTAGCGTCTAGCGCGGCCACGTAGAGCGGTTCGCTGGCGGCAATACCGAGACCGCGGCGCTGGCCGATGGTGTAACGGTGGACACCGTGGTGGTGACCGAGCACCCGGCCGCGCTGGTCGCGGATCTCGCCAGGACGCACCCTGTTGCCGGCCACCGCCTCGACGAACTCGGCGTAGCGCTGGTCGGCGACGAAACAGATCTCCTGACTCTCGGCTTTCTCGGCTACTACCAGACCCAGTCGCGCGGCATGCTGGCGCACCTCTTCTTTGGTCATCGCGCCCACCGGGAACAGTGTCGAGGCCAGTTCGGCCTGACCCATCTCAAACAAGAAGTAGCTCTGGTCCTTATGGCGATCGCGCCCACAGCGCAGGTGGTAGAGCTGGCCGTCGAACTCACGGACGGCGTAATGGCCGGTGGCGACAAAGTCTGCGCCGAGCTCGCGGGCCTTGGCGTGAAGCACGCCGAACTTGATCTCGCGGTTGCACAGAATGCAGGGGCTGGGGGTACGTCCAGCGAGGTACTCTTCGACGAAAGGTTCGACCACGTTGCGGCCAAACTGCTCACGCATGTCGAAGACGTAGTGGGCGATACCGAGGCTGTCGGCTACGCGTCCGGCATCGCGAAAGTCCTCTAGGCTGCAGCAGCCGCTCGATTTGCCACTGCCGGGCAGAGTCCGCAAGGGGCGGTCGGGAGCAAGCCGCAAGGATATACCGACGACGTCGAAACCCTGCTCGCACAGCAGCGCGGCAGCCACCGAGCTGTCGACTCCGCCGCTCATGGCTACGACGATACGCGCGCCGGCTTTGGGGTAGCCTCTCTTCTGTGACTCTAGCGTGGTCATTTCAGGCCGCCTGGCGCGCGCGGTTGACCGACTCGATCAGCGCCGAGCCGAGTCCTTCGACATCCGCCGGGGTAGTCGCTGGGCCCATGCTGATGCGGATTACTCCGCGGCGGTAACGCTCTTGTACTCCAAGAGCGACGACTACGTGGGATGGTTCGGGGGCGCCAGCCGCGCAGGCCGAACCGGTGGAGACGGCGTAGCCGGCAAGGTCGAGCGCGGCCACGATTACGTCGGCGCCAATCTCAGCTACAGCCAAGGTCAGGGTGTTGGCCAGGCCATCGGCGGGGGTGAGCCGCAGCAGTCCGGGCAAGCTTTGATTGAGTCGCTGCCACAGCGAATCACGCAGGTCAGCTAGACGGAGGGTCTCGGTCTGCATCTCACGGCTACACAGCTCGGCGGCTACACCCATTCCAACGATTCCGGCTAGATTCTCGGTGCCGGCGCGCAGTCCAGATTCCTGTGGACCGCCGGTGAGCAGCGGCGGAAGGGTCTGGCCTCCCACCACTACCGCGCCTACGCCTTTGGGACCGCCGAACTTGTGCGCCGATAGCGATAGCATGTCGATGTCGCTGCCGAGACACACGGGGATGCGGCCCACCGCCTGGGCGCCATCCATGTGTAGCAGAGAACCCTCGGTAACCGCGTTGGCGAGTCCCTCGACATCGGCAACGTGGCCGGTTTCGCCGTTGGCCCATGCGGTCGAGACGATGCAGGGCCCAGCCTCGCACAGTTCACGGATGCGCTGCAGGTCAGGACGAGCCTGGCTATCGACGGCAAGCCTGACGACGCGTGAGCCGGCAGCCTCGAGCGCATCTACGGTGGCGAGCAAAGAGTGGTGATCAATAGTGGTGATGATGGCGCTGGCTTGGGGCTGGGCGCGCAGGAAGCCGCGCAGGGCATAGTTGTTGGCCTCGGTAGCTCCCGATGTAAATACCACGCGCTGCGGCTCGGCACCGACCAGCTCAGCCAAGCTCTGGCGGGCTTGGTCGAGCAGCGAGCGGGCGGCACGGCCCGCCGCGTGCATACTCGAAGGGTTACCCGCCGGGCCGCGAAGCACCGCGGACATGGCCTCGATGACTTCTTCTCGGGTCGGCGCACTGGCGTTGTAGTCGAAGTACTTGCTCATTGCTCGCTGTGGGCTAGGCCACAAGATCGGGCCAACATAGGCTAGCCCTTGCCCCGATTCACGCGCCGTTTGGTGCGTTTGTGTAGCTTGTAGATGATGCTGTCGACCAGCGCCTGCCAACTGGCCTCAACGACGTTGTGAGATACGCCTACGGTTCCCCAGCGCCCCTCGGTGTCGCCCGACTCGATCAGTACCCGCACCATCGATCCGGTGCCACTGGCCCCGGCGAGCACTCTCACCTTGTAGTCGTGAAGTTCGACCTCGGCCAGTTCGGGGAAGAATTTGCTCAGCGCCTTGCGCAGCGCCAGGTCGAGCGCGTTTACCGGGCCCTCGCCGGCCGCGGCCGTGTGCTCGATCTCTCCATTGGGTCCTTCGATCATCACGGTGGCTTCGGAGAGTGTGGGCTCGTCCTCGTGACGTTTGTCGTCGACCACACGGAAGCCGATCAGACGAAAGAACTTCTTGCTGTCGTTGAGGTTCTTACGCAGCAGCAGCTCGAGTGAGGCGTCGGCACCTTCAAACTGAAACCCCAGGTTCTCGAGCTCCTTGACCTCGCTCAGCAGCGACTTCATCTCGTCGGCTCGATCGGTGAGATCAAAGCCAAACTGCTTGGCCTTGTACTCCAGGTTGCTACGCCCGGCGAGGTCGGAGACTAGCACGCGTTGGGCATTGCCAACCAGGTCGGGGTCAATGTGTTCGTAGCTCTCGCGGTTACGCTGGATCGCCGAGACGTGCAGCCCGCCCTTGTGGGCGAAGGCCGACATGCCGACGTAGGCGGCGTAACGATCGGGCTCGACGTTGGCGAGTTCGTAGAACAGCCGTGAGGTCTCGGCGAGGCGGCGCAGCTGGCGGTCGGTTACGCAGCGGTAGCCCATCTTCAACTGGAGCGTGGGGATGACGGTGCAGAGGTTGGCGTTGCCGCAGCGTTCGCCAAAACCGTTGATGGTGCCTTGTACCTGTCGGGCTCCGGCCGCCACGCCGGCCAGGGAGTTGGCCACAGCCAGGCCTGAGTCGTCGTGGCAGTGGATACCGACGCTTGCTCCAAGCGCGCGCGCTGCGGCTACTCCGGCACCGATGTGTTCGGGTAGCGAGCCGCCGCGGGTGTCGCACAGGCACAGCACGTCGGCCCCGCCATCAAGCGCAGCACGCAGGCAGCGCAGCGCGTAGTCGGGGTTGGCGGCGTAACCGTCAAAAAAGTGCTCGGCGTCGAGGATGACCTCGTCTACCTTTTTCTTGAGATAGGCGACGGATTTTTCAATCAGTTCGACATTGGCGTCGAGAGAAATACGCAGGGCATAGCGTACCTGGGCGGCCCAGGTCTTGGCGACGATGGTTACCACCGGAGTCTCGGCATGCAGCAGGGCCTTGATGTTTTGGTCTTGCGAGACCGGACGGCCGGGGCGAGCCGTGGAACCAAAGGCGGCGATCCTGGCTCGTCGCAGCGACAGCTTGCGTACGCGCTCAAAATACTCGGCATCGCGAGGGTTGGATCCCGGCCAGCCGCCTTCTATGTAGGCGATCCCGAGATCGTCGAGGCGCTCGCTCACCGCGAGCTTGTCAGCGACCGAGAAAGAGACCCCTTCGCCCTGGCTGCCATCTCGCAGCGTGGTGTCGTAGATGTCGAGTCGTTTCATCCGTCGTCTCGGTTGATGAAGCGGTTGTGGAGCACCTCGACTGCGTGCTCCGCCTGAGCGACGTCGACGATCACTGAGATCTTGATCTCTGAGGTCGATATCATTTGGATGTTGATGCCTTCTTTGGCCAGTACCTTAAACATATCTGCCGCGACCCCGGCGTGAGAACGCATGCCCAAACCAACCACCGAGACCTTGCCAATACCAGAACTAGAGACCACCTTGTCAGCACCGATGCGTTTGCGGATGTCGTCGACAATTTCTTCGGCGCGACCGCGATCGGTTTCAGCCAAGGTGAAGGTCATGTCGGTGCGACGATTCTTCCCCGCTTCGTCATGACTGACATTCTGCACGATCATGTCGACGACAATTCCTTCGGCGGCCAGCGGGCTGAATATCTGCGCTGCCAGTCCGGGCGTGTCGGGTACACCTTGAAGCGTGATCTTGGCCTGCCGGTTGTCGCAGGCGACGTTGGTTACGACGACTTCTTCCATTCCTGTCTCCTCGGGGACGACCCAGGTTCCTTCAACGCTGCTAAAGCTCGAGCGCACGTGGAGGCGTACACCGTGTCGCATGGCGCATTCCACCGAACGTATCTGCAGTACCTTGGCGCCCGCGCTGGCGCTCTCGAGCATCTCCTCGTGGGATACCCTGGCGAGCTTGACGGCGCCGGCGCAGCTGCGAGGATCGGCAGTGTAGATGCCGTCGACGTCGGTGTAGATCTCGCAGATCTCAGCGCCTAGCGCTGCGGCTAAGGCCACTGCCGAGGTGTCCGAGCCCCCGCGTCCGAGCGTAGTGATGTTGTCGCCGGCGTCTATTCCTTGAAACCCGGCGATTACCACTACCTGCCCGGCGGCGAAGCAGTCGCTTATGCGGCTATCATCGATACCGCGGATTCGTGCACGTCCGTGGGCCGAGTCGGTAAGTACGCCTACCTGGTGCCCCTGCAGCGAGACCGCGTCGACGCCGAGATCCTGCAGCGCCATGGCGAGCAGAGCCGAGGAAACCTGTTCACCGGTGGATAGCAGAACGTCGATCTCGCGGTGGTGTCGCCGCGGTGACAGCCCGTCGGCTAGGGCCAAGAGGCGGTCGGTCTCGCCGGCCATGGCCGAGACGACAATTGCCAGGTCATAGCCCGCCGCGCGGGCCTCGGCCACGCGAGCGGCAACGGCACGGATGCGCTCGGGAGTAGCCACCGAAGTGCCTCCGTACTTTTGCACGATACGCTGTCGCTCTGCCATCAAACTTGCTCAGCTGCTGGCTTCTCCTCGGGCTTGCTCGTCGAGCCGACGAGCCGCCTCGCCCAACTCTGCACCGATGAATTCCAGCGTAATCGACCTATCGTCGACGTTTTTGATGACAAACTCAACACGGACCAAGTTCGAAGGTGGGTCGCCTTGGAAGTAGTCCCACCACTCGACGACCGTGAGCGCTGCCGAGCAAAAGGCCTCATACAGGCCGATGCTCTCCAAGGCTTCGGCTGCCGCCTGGTTTTCGAGCCCGCCAAGCCGGTAGAGGTCGGCGTGGTAGAGTGCGCCGCTGCTGGCCGGGTAGTCGACCATGTAGACGAAGGTCGGGCTCGACACGGAGCGAGGGTCGATGCCCAAGCCCTCGGCCAGGCCGCGAGCGAAACAGGTCTTGCCGGCGCCCAGTCCACCCACCAGCCCGATCACCGTTGCCGGCGGCAGCAGTGGCGCCAGGCGCGCGGCCAGCGCCTCGGTTTGCTCGGGGCCGTGGCAGTGAAAAGCCAGAGCTGCTGAGATTGCCCCCATTGTCATAGCTAGCGCCTGCCTTGGCGCAACTGCGCCAAGGCTTCGGGGATAGCGTCAGCCACCTCGCTGGCAAAAAATCCTGGGCCCTCAAATTTCTCTTCGAGAATGTCGGCGGCCAGGCCGTGGACGTGGACGCCGAGTCTGGCGGCGTCGAAAGCATCGGGGGTGACGGCTAGCAAAGCCGCGATGACGCCGCCGAGCACGTCACCCATGCCCGCCGCCGCCATACCGGGGTTGCCGCTGGTGTTGAAGGCCAGGCGCTTTCCCGACGACACCAGTGTGCCCGCTCCTTTGAGAACCAGCAGGGCGTCGTTGCGCTGGTCGAATGCTTTGGTCGCCGCGATGCGGTTGCGCTGAACCGCGCTGGGGCTGCTCGCCAACACTCGCGCCATCTCTCCAGGGTGGGGCGTGACGATGACGCGTGGAAGCCCGGCCTGGCGACGCTTGCGTAGTCGGCGCGCAAAGGCATTGCCATCGCTGGCAAAGATGCTGATGGCATCAGCGTCGATGACCAAGGGCAGGGCCAGGTTGCTGAGCAGCTGATTTGCAAGCAGCGCGGCTGCTTGCGATCTGCCCAGTCCGGGGCCGAGCAGCACTACGTCGAGACCTGCGGCCGTGGCTTCGATGGCCTGATAGGCTCCCTCAGCGACGCTGCCGGTGCCATCATCGGCTAGTTCCAGGGTCATGGCCTCGCTCAGTGCGGCGTCGCAGTGGCGCGCCAGGCTGGCGGGAACAGCCATGGTGACCAGGCCGGCTCCGCTGCGCAGGGCCGCGCGGGCCGCCAGCAAGACTGCTCCACTACGCCCCAGTGAAGCGCCGACGATGAGGATGTGGCCGAGTTCGCCTTTGTGGGCACTGCGGCGCCGGCTCGGCAGCAGTGCGGCTGCGCTGTGGGCGTCGAGCAGTTCTCCGCAGGGGACAAGGCCGGCACTGCGAGGGTCGGCCAAGCCGATGTCGGCAACGCTCACGCGGCCGGCAAAGTCGGGGCCACAATCGAGGAACAGGCCCGGTTGGGCGGCACCGATGGCCAGCGTGGCGGCGGCACGTATGGCCGTGCCCAACGGTCTACCTGAGTCGGCGCATAGCCCCGAGGGCATGTCGACGGCTATCACCGGCAGCGCGCAGCGGTTTATCGACTCCACTAGCTCGGCAACCCCTGCCTCGAGCGGGCGGTCCAGTCCGGTACCGAACAAGGCATCGAGAATAAGGTCGAAATCGTTCTCCGCTTCGCCCGCGAGCAAGGCCAAGAGCTGACTGCGGTCGATGACTCGGCCGCCACTGCTGCTCCAGCGCTCGGCGTTGACGCCGCAGTCGCTTGTGCTTGGCGGCTCGGCGCCGCCAAGCGCAACCGTTACCCTCCAGCCCTGCTCGGCCAGTGCTCGGGCAGCCACGAAGCCATCGCCACCGTTGTTGCCGGGGCCGGCCACAACCAGCAGGCCGAAGGCGTCGGGCGAGGCTGACCGAGCGCGCGCTTCAAGCGCAGCGGCGTGCAGCGGAACAGTTACGCTGCCAAGCTTCTCGGCGCAGAAGCTTGCGACGCTGCGCCCTGCCCTCTCCATCAGCTCTATCGATGAGCTGCCGCTTTCGATGGTGAAAGCATCGAGGCGGCGCATATCCTCGCGCCCAAGAACGTAGGAGGAGCTATTTTCAGCCATGCTTGGCCTGGCCGCCGCGCGCGCCTAGGCAGGCGTCGAGCATCTCACGGGTCGCCGCTTCTATACCGATCATGATCGCCCGCGCGACGATGCTGTGGCCGATGTTGAACTCGACGATGTCGTCGATGGCGGCTATTGCCGCTACGTTGTCGAGGTTGAGGCCATGGCCGGCGTTAACGTTGAGGTCGAGGCTGCGTGCCAGCTCTACAGCCTCAACGATACGTTCTAGCTCGTGGCTGCGTGTAGCGGTGTCGGCGGCATTGGCGTAGCAGCCGGTGTGTAGTTCGACGGAGGCTGCGCCCACAGCGGCAGCCGCGCGAATCTCGCTGGCATCGGCGTCAACGAACAGACTGACGCTTACCCCGGCATCGCTGAGCCGGCGGCAGGCTTGCGATACGCGCGCTTCGTTGCCGGCCACCGAGAGACCGCCTTCGGTGGTCAGTTCTTCTCTGCGCTCAGGGACGATGCAGACGTCGCTTGGAGCGGCGGCGCAGGCGAAGGCGACGATGTCGTCGGCCAGCGCCATCTCGAGGTTGAGCTTGGTAGAGATGCCGTCGCGCAGCCGCTCGACATCAGCGTCTTGAATGTGACGGCGGTCTTCGCGCAGATGAATGGTGATGCCGCGCGCTCCACCCCGTTCGGCCGCCAGTGCCGCCTCGAGGGGGTCGGGATAGCTGGTAGCACGAGCCTGGCGAATGGTGGCTACGTGGTCGACGTTTACGCCGAGACGAAACGGCAGCGAAGCATCAAGCGTCATCACCGAGATGAGACTCGAGCGCATCGGCGATGCGGCGAGCATGAAGCTCCACAGCCTCGGCATCTTCTCCTTCTACCATTACTCGCGCCAGCGGCTCGGTGCCGGAGTAGCGCACCAGCACCCGGCCACGCTCGCCCAGGGCCTTTTCGGCCTCGCCGATCGCCGCCGCTATGGGCGCGATGTCGAGGAAGTCGCGCTTGTCTCCGACCTTTACTCCGATGAGGGTTTGCGGGAAGGTTTCAAAGCACTGCTTGAGCTCAGAGAGGGGTTTTTCGCGCTCGACCATGGTGGTTACCACGCGCAGAGCGGTGATCATGCCGTCGCCGGTGGTGGTCAAGCCGAGGTTGACGATGTGGCCGGATTGTTCACCTCCGAGATTGAGCCCGTTGGCACGCATGTGCTCGACCACGTAACGATCGCCGACGGGGGTGCGCACCATCGAAATGCCCTTCTCTTTCAGCGCGACTTCAAGCCCGAGGTTCGACATTACCGTAGTGACCAGTGTGGCCTTGTTGAGCTGGCCGCGCTCGTGAAGGTCTAGAGCCAGCATACCCATGATACGGTCACCGTCGACCAGCTCGCCGAGCTCGTCGACGAGAATCGCGCGGTCGGCATCCCCATCAAGAGCGATGCCGATGTCGGCACCTTCGCGGCGTACCCTCTCGGCAAGCAGGTCGGTGTGAAGGCTGCCGCAGGCCTCGTTGATGTTGAGTCCGTCGGGGTGGTTGCCTATGGCGATAACCTCAGCCCCGAGTTCTTCAAAAACTGCTGGCGCGATTCGATAGGCCGCCCCATTAGAGGTGTCGACGACGATGCGCATACCGTCAAAGGTTACCTCGCGTGGCACTACGTGTTTGACGAAGACGTTGTAGCGGCCGTCGGCATCGTCGATGCGGTAGGCTTTGCCTATCCCCCCGGCAGTCGGACGCATACGGTCGATCTCATCACCAAAGATCAGCTCCTCGATCATCGCCTCGGCTTCGTCGGGAAGCTTGAAGCCGTCGGGGCCGAAGAACTTGATGCCGTTGTCCTCGAAGGGGTTGTGCGAGGCCGAGATCATCACGCCGATG
>CAZPPZ010000108.1:0-10669 GCA_964588545.1 uncultured Myxococcales bacterium
GGGCATCCAGCTGCGGTGTACACGTCCTCACCCGCGGAGACCCCCGCCGCTACCCTCGCCGCGGGTGGCTGCGCGCCCCCGCGCCGGCCCGCCGAGGAAGATAGTGCCTTGATTGGCAACGATGATGGCCTCGTCGCACATCGCCGGAACGTAGGCGCCTCCGGCGGTACAAGACCCCATCACCACGGCTATCTGCGCAATACCGAGCGAAGACATGTTGGCCTGATTGTAGAAGATACGGCCAAAGTGCTCACGATCGGGAAACACCTCGTCTTGCTTGGGCAAGAACGCTCCGCCGGAGTCTACCAGGTAAACCGTCGGCAGGCGGTTCTCCAGGGCGATCTCTTGCGCGCGTAGGTGTTTCTTGACGGTAAGTGGAAAGTAGGTGCCGCCCTTGACGGTGGCGTCGTTGGCCACGACCATGGTCGGGTGGCCGTGGATGCTGCCTATCCCGGTGATGATTCCCGCCGCTGGGGCCTGGTTGTCGTAGATATCCCATGCCGCCAGTGCCGACAGCTCTAGGAAAGGTGTTGCGGGGTCGAGCAGCCGCTCGATGCGTTCACGCGGCAGCAGCTTGCCACGGCCGCTGTGCAGCGCACGCGCGTGTTCGGGCCCGCCACCGCGGATCGCATCGGTGCGTTGGCGGAACTCATCGACCAAGGCCTGCATGCGCGCCGCATTCTCCTTGAAGCCGGCGCTGCTGGGTTTTATCTGGGTAGGTAGTCGTTTCATCGGCTCGCACCAATAGCACTGATCGTGTCTAGGACTTCCTCGGTAGAGCTGTAGAGCAAGGTCTGCCAGCCGAGGCTACGCGCTGCTTTGAGATTCTGGCCGATATCATCGACGAAGAAGATGTCGTCGTGGGCTACTCCCAGGCGTTCGCGGGTTATCTCGTAGATACGCGGCTCGGGTTTGCGTGAACCGACCGCGCTCGAGTCGATGACCACGTCGAAGAGCGAATCGTCATCAAAAAGAGCACGCCATCCCGGCCTCCACTCCTTGATGTTGTTGGTCAGCAGAGCTGTCGGAACGAGCTTCTTGATCGCACGAACCGCCTCGATCATACGTGGGCGTATGTCGTTGCGGGTGGCCATCGGTTCCGGCCTGCCCATGAACGATGCTGCCCGTTCGTTATCGATGTTTCCCCCGGCAACCAATACCCGGGCGGTGAGTTCATCGACGAAACTCTGCAAACTAACCTCGCCTCGTTCGAGACGAGCCCAGCTAGACTCGTTGCCGAACAGTTGGCGACGGATTTCCTCCCAGCGTTGCGCGTCTAGCCCTACGCTAGCGCCAAAGGCAACGACGTTACTCGGCCCCCCCTCGATGAGAACACCACCAAGGTCGAATACTGCCGCACGTACCCGTGTCGGGTCTACGGAGAAGCGCTGAGATGAAACCACGGGCTAAGCATACTCACAGAAATCCCCGCGCGACGCGAGCACTGCGCTAGAGGCTTGTGAGACCCAAACCTGCCAGCACCGCCCGCAGATACGCTGCGCGAGCGGATATTTCTCAGTCGGAGCTCGCCTTGAACTGCTCGGCGTCGTTGCGGTCGTTGCTGGAGTAGGTTGCGCTCCAACACGTGCCGGTATCAAGGTTATGCAACTGCACTACAATAGATGGGCTCTGGGCTAGCGGAAGTCTGGGCGGTGCGACAAAAGGCCTTAAGCGATAGTTTGGCTTTGCCATCGACTCCGGCCGCCAGCCGCGCAACCCCGGCTACATCGTCGCATACGCATAGCACGTAGTCGGTAGCGGCTACCGGATCGCTGAAATCAGCAAGGCTGGTTGCCGCGCCTGAGTTTAGAACAGCTACCGGCGACCAGGTAAGACCATTGTCAACCGAGCGGCTGTAGAGAATATCCTCGTCAGCCCCAATCGTACCGCCCAGGTCATTCCCGGTCGACCAAGACCTTCGTAAGCTAATTCTGGGTTTTTTTCGCGCTGACATAACGGCGTGGGTAATCGGCGCTAGCGCTTAGGATGGGCGCGAGGCGTTAGCCTCGGATAGGTCTAGGTGCGTCAATCGCCCTAAGTTTGCCGAGGCTGTTGTGATGACCGGTTGAGACTGCCGTATCTCGCATGTTGCGCTAGCCGCTGAACATTGCGATCACCGCGCCCATACGCTGGGACATCCAGAAGAGGCCGGCAGCGATGATGAACCACGATCCCACGCTGCGGATGCGCAGCGCGGCGCGGCTACGGGTCGACCAGGCGATCAAGGGAACCGTCACCAGCACCACCGCGAATTGCCCGGCTTCGACCCCGAGGTTGAACGACAGCAGCGGTGTAAACACATCTTGCGGCGGCAGCCCCGCTGCCGTGAGCATGCTGGCAAAACCAAAACCGTGGATGAGCCCGAACGCGAAGGTGACACGCCGTCGATGATCCTTGATATGCGCGCGAAGGTTGCTCGCCGCCACGTAAACTATGCTGGCGGCAATCGCGACCTCGACTGGAGCCGGGGGGATGTTGACCAGTCCGAGGGTAGCGAGGGTCAGGGTGATGCTGTGGGCGATGGTGAAAGCAGTGATTATGCCGGCGAGTTGCCACAGCGTGCCGCCAGGGAGTAGCAGCGCCAGCAGAAACAGTAGGTGGTCGTAGCCTGACAGAATGTGTTCGACACCGAGTACGAAAAAACGCCGTACCGCCGACACCGATTCTTCGTCCTTGTCCTCACCAACCAGCAATAGCCGACTCTCTTCGGTGAAAACATAGCCGAGACTGGTCTTAGTGCTCTTGAACGAGACTATGTTTTGGAACTGGTCGAGGGCGCCCTCGAAGAGGTTGAACTCGATACGCAGAGAGTCGGGCGGGTGCGGACACTTGAAGGCCAACACCAGGCTGAGGTCGTCGTTGCCGTCGGGGCCCCTCGAATCTTCGATCGTCGGCGGACAGGCTTGGCCCGAGCTAGACACCGGCAATTTCTCGCTGATCCAGGCGAGGATGTCTGCCTCCATAGCGATCACATCGCGGCGGGTGAGGCGGTCTAGCGACCGCTCGCGGGCAGCAGGAATCAGGTGCGCCGCAAACTTGATACGGTAGTAGACCGTGTCGCCCTCTACGGCGATATCCGAGTAACTGACGTTACCGAGGTGGCCAATAGCCGAGCCAGGCCATAGGGCCGTGACAATAACGGCGGTGAGAAGGGTTGTTAGTATCGAGTGTCGCATGAGTTTTCTTGCGGCTTAGATAATCTGTAGGTCGTGCTGGGGAAGCTCAGAAGAGGGTCTCTCTACGGCTCGCTTGGCGTCTCGGTAACCGGTGGCGATCATTCGTTCGGCCTTGCGTGGGTCGTTGTAAAACAGTCCGAATACACTCAAGCCACTGAGTTCCTCGCCCGGTTCGATGATGGTTACCGGTACGCCGTGAAAACGTCCACTCTCGATGCGGGCGTACAGATGCCCCATGTTGCCTATGGTTCTCCACAGGACGTCGAATAGTCGTCCCATATAGTCGATCAACCCAGTAAACTTTTGGTGGTAAGGCAACCGGCTTGATATCGGCGCGAGTACGTATATCTCGGTGGCATCACAGGCCAAGGCGTGCTCGAGCGGGATGTTCCAGGCCAAACCCCCGTCGATGAACTGTTCTTGGCGGATCTCGATGGGGGGAAACAACGGCGGTATGGCATAGCCCGCGCGGACCACCTGGCGTAGCTCACGCCAGTCCGAGCACTGGCTGCTCGACCACATCTGGCCTTCGCCCCTGGAGAGGTTGAGCAGGATTATCTCGATGTCGAGGCGGCTCTCGAGCAGCTTGGGGAAGTCGATGAACTGTTCAATGCGCGAGGCCGCTCTATCGATCGAGAACAGCGACAAGCCGGCTATGATGTTATCCTTCAGCGTTGGCAGCAGCAGTGGCAGCGTATTGAAACTCTGCCAAGCTTCTTCCAACAGCGGAACGCCACCGGTTGCGTAGATGCTGCTGTTGATCACACCAATCGAGCTGCCGATGAGGACGTCGGGCTTTATGCCGGCTTCGTCGAGATACTTTAGAGCCCCTACTTGGTGGGCCCCGAGTGCTGCTCCGCCACCAAGTATGAACACCCGCCGACGACCCATCGGCCGACTCCTGGAATTGCCATTGTCCACTTAGCCTTCGTTGTCCGTGCCAGCCCTAGAAGAAAATACTACTTCGCTCGGCCAAGCCGTCGCGTATCATCGCCTGTAGGGTCTGCTTGACCCCATCGACCTTAGCTTCGATCACGTCATCATCGTCGTTTGCGTCGCCGGAAAAGCGCATGGGCTCACCGAAGCGAATGTAGTAGCGCGACGGCAGAGGGATCATGCCAAGCGGTCCCAGCCAAGGCCAGGTCAGGGTGATGGGAAACGCGGGCATGCCGAAGATGCGGCCAAGCGACTCGAGATTGGCGATTGCCGGAGCCTGTTCCTCGGAACCCACGATGGAGACCGGGACGATCGGAGTGCCGGTCTCTAGTGCTAGACGCATGAACCCCAGGCCAAAACCCTGCAGCTGGTAGGCATCAGCGTAGACCTTGTTCATTCCACGTATACCCTCGGGGAAAGCCAGGATGCATTCGTCGGCGTTGAGCATGTCGACGCAGGTCTGGGGGGTGCCGACCGAGCTACCGAGACGATCTAGCAGTACGCTGACCCACGGTAGCGAGCCCAACCAGTACTCACCCATACCGCGCGCGAGCCGTGGCGGCTCGGCCTGCATGACCATCGCGGTCATCAGCATGAGACCATCGAAGGCCACCTGGCCGGCGTGGTTGCCGATGAGCATCACCCGGCCTCGCGGGACGTTTTCGATTCCACTGACCACACAGCGAAAGTAGTAGTGGTACAGGTACAACGCTGGAAGCAGAAACTTCTTTAGGGTCTCAGGGTTATATCCCCACGGATCGAAGCCGTACTCGTTGACCGCGGCCGGGATACAGTCAATGCGTTCGCTCAAGCGTTCGGCTAGCTCCGGGGTGCAGGCAAGTTTGCCGAGCAGACTTGCGCGAGTGGATTGGTCTTTACTCTCCATGCTCAGCTCACACTCGAAAAAATGTCCTCCAGCGAGAACAAGGGCTTGAAGCCCGTAGCCTTCACAAATTTGTCTCCGGATACCGTGCACGGATACTTGATGAAATCGAGTGCCGCAGGCGGGAACTTGTAGGCGTTAAAGCGAAAGAGTTGTCCGACGATGTAACCGATCAGTGGTTCCGGTACCGAGATGCGGTTTCGCCCTATAGCATTGATCGCTGTTTTGAGCGGCACAGCCCCTGACCCCGCTATGTTGAATACGCCGTGCAGCCCCTGCTCGAGAGTCAGCGCCAGTGCTTCAGCGAGGTCTTCTTCGTGAAGAAACTGCATCATCGGATTGTAGCCGGTTACCGTAGGCAGCACATCGAGCTTGAGGTAGGTGCCGATCGCGCTGTGCACGTAGTAGCCCAGAGTATTGACCGGCCGCAGTATCGAGGTGGCTATTTCCGGATAGCGCCACACGAAGGTTCCTACCAGACCCTCGACCTCGGCGAGGTCGCGCATTTCCGGGAAGGTTCGTGAAACATTGAGGGGATGATCCTCGCGTATGTAGCGAGGATTCTCTGGCAGCGCACCGTAGACGTAGCTACTCGAGAGAACCACGATTTGTTTTACGCCGAACTCCGCGCTGCACTCCAGTAGGCTTCTGGTCCCGTCGACATTTACTTCATGGCGAAGCTCGGGGTCGGCGCGGAAGTGCCTGACGAAAGCCAGATGCACCATTGCGTCGGGGCGTTCGCTGCGGACTATGTTGCGAAAACGCTTCTTTCTGAGGTCGATAGTGTGGACCGTGATGTCCTCGGGCGCCCCTTCCCAGGGCATACGATCTACACCGACCACCTGCCAGCCAGGGCAAAGACGCTTGGCTAGGAGGCGACCCTGACCGCCCGAGATTCCGGTTATGAGGACTTTCTTCTTCATGCCGTGGCTGTGTTCGCGATTGCTGCATCGGCGCTGCCGCCGCAGCACCGATGCAGTCCAGACTATTGCAAAGCGTCTAGAATCGCCACACCAGCCCGGCCTTTATCCGGTAGTCGGGAACCAGCTGTAGTTCGCTGCTGTTCTGGATCAGCGGAAACTGGCTGCCGAATTCCGCCTGTAGAGACTGGCGGTAAGTGAGCAGCAGGCGCGGGCCGAGGTAGAGCGAGGTGATCGCCGAGTCGCCTACGCGCGCACCGGCTTGGGTATCGGTGCCCTTGGTCTCACCCGAAACGTCGGCCTGTAGTGCCAAGCTGTAGTCGGGGGTGAGAAGGGCGTAAAACCCTGGTCCGCCGCTGTAGCTGAGTTCGTTGGCGAATTCGTACTCGGCACTGCCTTGGCTGTTGGCCTTGTACTGCAGCTGGGCCGAGGCAAACATCCGCTTCCAGCTGCTAAACAACGTGGCGCCAACGATTGCGTCGGTCGAACCGCTACCCTGGGCAAGGTCGTGTCCGTGAACGCCACTGTTTTCTTCTTCGGGTGGGCTACCCTCAGTGACGAGCTCCTCGGCCAAAGACTCGGAATTTCCCACTGGAAACTTGACCCCTGCCAGAATCGACAAGCGTGTGGTTGTGGTCTGCGATACGTGGTTGAAGGCGTTGTAGCGCAGCAGCATCGCGACGTCGCCGATGCCCGACTCATGGCCGCTCTCAAGCCCGTTCTCACCCATGCGCCGGAATTCCCTGGTGACGAACGGGATAGAGGTCTGCAACGACCAGCGCGGGCCGAAACTGTAGCCCACCAACACCTGGGTTATCGAGCTGTTGAGGTGTTCGCCTGGATTGGCGACTTTGCTGCCGCTGTCGCGCAGCGTAGCAAAGTGCGTGAACTGTTCCGCGATACCAAGCGACAGCCCCTTGCGGGTTTCTTGTAAGGTGGTTGCATTATAGATCGCGCAAACGTCGCAGGCCTGTGCCGGCGCTATGGCGATCGGGTTGCAGATTGGCATCAACACCGCGGTTGCCGCGAGTGCCAGTGCGCGCCGCCGCCAGTTTGGCGGTTGAGTTGTTGTAAGCATGTTGATTCTCCTCATTCTACAGTGGAACTTCGTGACGGTCACAAGGGTGTGAGAGCGCAGCGCTGCAAGAACCCCTAGCGGCCGACGGTTTTCAAACTGTCTAAACGAAGGAGGGGGATTGTGGAGGAGGGTTGAGAGGTTCGCTTGGACGACTGCCGAGGATACGGCGTGGCTGTGTCTGCATGCGTCCGGGTAGCGGTGAATCCAAGACCTGTTGGCTTGTAGGTATGGCGGGGTCGCCAAGCAACGGCGCAAGTTGCTGAGCGTGGCCACAGCCACAGCTAGACGATTTTATCTCGGTCCTGCTCGAGCAACAGCAGCCTCGCTGCTTGGCAGCGCCAGCCTTGCTCGCGCCGCTGTTGGACTGACTACTATGACAGGGCAACCTCGAGGCTTTGGTGGTTGCAGCCGCGGCGGGCGGTGCGCACATAATCTGCGCCGCCGCCTGGGCTATGGGAGCAATCAGTACAGTCAGCGCGATGATGACGGTGAGCGCAGATCTTCCCAATGAGCTGTTGCTTGGCCTGGGCATGGACAATTTCTAATTTTACTGTGACTGGGGGCAAATGTAAGGGCCGGGTGCGGGTTAGCGTGTGCAAGCTTGCCGGGTTCTGGCATAATCCGCGCCGATGGCATTTGCTGCGTCCGCATTTGAGGGGTCCCTGCTCGGGACCATGGTAGCCGAGAGCCTGGGGCTGGCCGTTGATGGGCTAGAGCCCGGGCATCTGCGCCACCGTTATCCCGAGGTTGGGGCTATTCTCGACCAAGCACCGCTGCGCTACGGCGCGGCCACCGAGATGAGCGTCGCCACGGCTGAGTCCCTGTGCGAGTGCGGTGAGTTCGATGGCGCAGATATGGCCCAGCGCTTGGCGTCGGGTCTGAGAGCTGGACGCGGCTATGGCCAAGGGTCGCGTGCCGCACTCGAGCGTGTGGCCTCGGGGGTCTATTGGCGTGAAGCCGCGGCGGGTGAGGGCGGGCGGACTTCTTTCGGCAACGGTGCTGCCTCGCGCACGGCCTTGGTGGGGCTGCTCTATGCCGAGGATGTCGAGGTGATGCGTTGGCTGGCCGAGGAGTGTGCGGCCATTACCCATCAGCACGCGCTGGCGTCAGAGGGGGCGTTCTTGCAGGCCGCAGCGGCCGGCGTGGCGGCTTCGTACGCGGGCCAGCAGCTGTCCGCAAGTGGCTTTTTGTTGGCGGTTGGTGCCGAGAGCGAGATTCGTGAGTATCGGGAGCGCTATGAGAGAGCCGCGCGCTTGGTCGAGCGCGAGGTCGACCACAATCGTGTGGTAGCGCGACTGGGCAACGGAACAACGGCGCTGGGATCGGTGGTGACAGCCGCGTTTTGTTTCGCACGCTACCCCGACAGTTTTGCCGACGCTGTCTGGTACGCGCTTTCTCTGGCTGGCAACACAGCCGCGATCGCGGCGATGGTTGGTGCTATTTCCGGGGCTTATCTAGGCCCGGAGGCTGTGCCCGGCCAGTGGCTCGAAGCCTTGGCCCGCGACCAGATCGACCGCTCACGTCTTGCCAGCCTGGCCTCGCGCCTGATCTCGCTTGAGAATGCCTAGCCGAACAGTTTGTTCTTCAGTCCTGAACGAAACAGCAGGTTGAGCAGTCGCCTGAAGAACTTGGCGCGGTTTTTCGTCGCGGGGTACCAGATGGCCTCGCTCTTCAGCCCCAAGCGGTCGACCACGATGGTCTGTTCGTAGCAGTACTTGCGTATGCCCTCGGCCCCGTGGCGTTTGCCGATCCCCGATTCCTTGATGCCTCCCATCGAGACCTCGGGGATCATCATGTGAACCATATGGTCGTTGATGCACACCGCTCCTGCTTCGATCCGCCTAGCGATGTTGACGGCTCCAGCCTTGTCTTTCGACCACACCGAGGCCGACAGTCCAAAACGCGAATCATTGGCCAGAGCGAGTGCTTCGCTCTCGTCCTCAACTTTTTGTATCGCGACCAGCGGTCCGAAGGTCTCTTCGGTCATAACCTTCATGCTGTTATCTACATCGACGAGAACCGTGGGCTCGAACCAATGGCCCTTACGGCCGGCGACACGCCTGCCGCCGACGAGAACCTTGGCGCCTTTATCGAGCGCGTCCGCCACCTGGGCCTCGACCACATCGAGCTGTGAGCCTGAGGTCATACTTCCCAGGTCGGCATCCACACCGGGGCTCCCCTGCCTGAGAGCGCCTACCTTGGACACCACTCGAGCGACGAAGTCATCGTAGATCTTGGCGTCGGCATAGACCCGCTCGATCGACAGGCAGACCTGACCGCTGTTGGTCATCGATCCCCACACACAGCCATTAGCCGCGCGCTCGATGTCGGCGTCGCGGCAAACGATCATCGGGTCCTTGCCTCCCAGTTCCATCGTCGACGGTTTTAGCTGCTCGGCGCACTTTATAAGGATCTTGCGGCCGGTCTCGACGCTGCCGGTAAACGACACCATATCGACGTGATCGATGAGCTCCCAGCCCACCCGGCCAGGGCCGGTTACCGTTGCCAACAACCCCTCGGGAAGCCCCGATTGCTCGCCGATACGCGCGCCGAGCAGTGCACACAGGGGGGTGGTACTCGAGGGCTTGATAACCACACCATTGCCCGCCATCAGAGCGGGTATGGCCTCACCGATGCTCAACAGGAAGGGGAAGTTCCATGGGGTAATCATGCCGATCACCCCGCGCGGTTTGTAGGTGGTGTAGGGGGTCTTACTCTTTAGTAGGTGAGGGTGGTGCCTGCTGTCGGCCAACAGACGACCAGCGTTGCCCGACCAGTAGCCGATCACGTCGCAGGTATACATCAGCTCGCCGCTGTAGACCTCCACCAACGGTTTTCCGGTTTCACTCGCGACCGTGTACGCGATCTCGTCGCGGGCATCGAGCAGGCAGTCGCGAAAACGCTTGAGCATCCTGCCGCGCTGTTTGGCGGTAAGCAGCGCCCAGTGCTGCTGTGCTTCACGACAGCGTGCAACGGTGTCGCGCAGTTCGACGTCCGAGCAAACATCAACTTCTCCCGCGGCCTCGAGCGTCGCGGGGTTGCGGATTACCAATCTGCTGGCCGGCGAGGTCGCCGAGCCAGTGGTTATGTCGGCAGGGGCAGCGGCGTTGTCCACTTATAGCGACTGGTTGGGCAGCGGCGGCCGCGATGAGTAGTCGTAAAAGCCCAGCTTGGTCTTGCGGCCGAGCAAGCCGGACCCGACCAGTTTGGTCAGCAGCGGCGGCGGCGCCATGTAGTCCTCGGAGAAACTAGCGTGTAGATTCTCGGCCATCGCGCAGACGATGTCGAGACCGATGTAGTCGGCCAGCGCCAGCGGTCCCATCGGGTGGTTGGCTCCGAGTTGCATTGCGGTGTCGATGCCCGCGACATCCGCCAACCCGCTCTCTAGTGCGCGGATCGCGTCGCACATGTACGGCGTGAGCAGACGATTGACGATAAACCCGGCGCTGTCCTTGACCAGCACCGGAGTCTTGCCGATGCGCTCGACGAAGGCCGTGAGCTCGGCGGTTACCGCCGCCTCGGTGGCATCGGTGGGGATCACCTCGACTAGCTTCATCACCGTTGCCGGGTTGAAGAAGTGCAGGCCGGCGAAGAGGCCTGCGCGGCTGGTTGCGGTGGCCATCGCGCCGGTTCCCCGCGTCGAGGTGTGGGTCCGCCGCATCTCCTTTCGCCGTCT
>CAZPPZ010000109.1:0-10631 GCA_964588545.1 uncultured Myxococcales bacterium
GTGCCTGTGTGGGCGGAGCCGCGCCCAACTGTGACGACGGTAACGTCTGCACTACCGACAGCTGCGACACCGCACTCGGCTGCCTAAACACAAACAACACAGCCGCCTGTGATGACGGCAACGCCTGCACTACCGCCGACACCTGCGCGGCTGGCGCCTGCGTGGGTGGAGCCGCACCTAACTGTGACGACGGCAACGCCTGCACCACCGACAGCTGCGACCCCAACTCGGGATGCCTATCCTCGAGCAACACTGCCGCGTGCAACGACGACAACGTCTGCACCGATGACGGCTGCAACCCCGCCAGTGGCTGCACCAACACTAACAACACGGTCCCCTGCGACGACGGCAACATGTGTACCGCTGGAGACATGTGTAACTCTGGCGCGTGCATCAGCGGCGCAGCTCTTATTTGCGATGACGGTAATGAGTGCACAGATGACAGTTGCAGCCCGGCTAGCGGCTGCAGCAACATCAACAACGCGATAAGCTGCAACGATGGCGACTCTTGCACATCAAACGACACTTGTAGTGGGGGAGTTTGCTCCGGCGCTGTCGTGCCCGGATGCAGCGTGACTACCACCACCTCGATAACAACCACTACCACCTCGACGACACTGCCTAGCGGCTTTTGCGCAAATGCGCCGAGCAACACCTGCCTGTCAGCACGCCGGGCAATGGTAAAATTGCGAAACAACAGCAATAGCGCGAAGAACCAGTTCAAATGGAAATGGTTAAAGGGCGATCAGTATTCCCACGCCCAGCTTGGGGAACCAACTGCTACCGACATCTATGCAGTATGTCTCTACGATAGCTCGGCCGACATTCCCGTGCTCATGGGCACCCTGGTAATCACCCCCAGCAGCAACTGGTCGGACAACAACCCCAAGGGTTTCAAGTATAAGGACCGCGGCGCCATCCAAGATGGCGTCCAACAGGTCAAGCTACTCCCGGGAACCATCAACAAGACCAAAGCTATGATTAAGGCCAAGGGGGAAAATGTCCCCATGCCGATCCCCGTATCGAACACGCGCTACTTCAATCAGAGCAGCGAAGTAACCGTACAGTTATCAAGCACATCTGGGGTTTGCTGGACCAGCACCTTTACCGAAGCAGACACCAAGAGGAACAGGCCTAGCCTATTCTCGGCCACCGCAAGGTAGCGATACACCGCGAGGATTCAACCTAACCGGCGGCGAGCTACGACTTCCTAACCAGGGGAAGGGTAAAGCTGAAGGTCGCGCCACCAGCCCCGTGGTCTTGCGCCCCCAGGGTCCCGCCGGGGGCGGATACTATAGAACGGCTTATCGACAAGCCGAGTCCTAGACCACCGGACTTCGTCGTGTAGAACTGGTCAAACAGTTTCTCAACCGCAGGCTCGTCTACGCCATGACCGGTGTCCGACACCGCTATTTCAATCACGTCGTCGCCACAACACCCGGCGCTTATCCGTACCATACGCCGCTTGTCACCACTTGCGTCAATACTCTCAATAGCATTACGAATTAGGTTGAGTAATACCTGCTCGATCTGTATCGCGTCGACCTGTACAACGCCGTCGCCAGCCACATTCGTGTCCAATACCACGCCGCTACTGTGAGCTTCAGCGACCGCTAGGCCCACAGCCGCAGTAACCAAAGTCGCGATGTCACACAGCTCGCGAGACGCGTCTTGGCCACTGAGGTGACTGCGCAGACCGCGAACAACAGCACCCGCTCGGAGAGCCAACCCGGCGATCTCCTCGACGACCTTGGTAAGTTCCGGAACGTCGACATCCCCACTCTCCAGCCGCCGACGTGAGCCCAACGCGTAATTGGATATCGCGGCAAGAGGCTGGTTGAGTTCATGAGCTAGACCCGCCGCCAACTCGCCAACCGTCCCAATACGCAGCGCATGCGCGAGTACATCACGATGTTGGCGTGCTTCTTCTTCGCTGCGCCTCCGCGCCAGCGCGCTGGCAAACATCTCCGCAGCAATCGTCAACAAAATACGTGTTTCCTCGGACCAGCGCAGGTCTGATCGGCTGGTAGCAAACATTACGGTGCCCAACACAGCGCGTCCGGTAACCATCGGGACGCTGATATACGAGTACACGTTAAGCGCTCGCATGACGTCACGTTCGTAGTCTGCTTCGGGAGGGAGCTCGGCTGGGGATCCTACATTGACGGCAGAGCCAGCCACTGTGGTTCGAACCGTCCACACGCGTCTCGCTCGCGGGAGGCTCCTGAGGATATCCGTATCCCCGGCCCAACCAGGGGAGGCGGCTACGTATTCCTGGCGTAGCTCGCTATGATCATCCGTCAATATCAACACGCCTGTCAGGTCAGCCCCACAGATTCGACACAGCTCCCCTAGGGCCTTAGTGATCCCATCGCCGAGTTCCTCAGTAGGACGGTTGATAAAATTACTGGCAAACATCGTTATAACGCGCTCCAGATCAGCGTGGCGGCGCCGTTCCGCATCGGCAGCCTTACGCGCAGTTATGTCGCGGAAGACAACCACCGCCCCCAAAGCTCGCTCGCCTTCGATCAGCGGAGCGCTGGCATACTCCACGGGAAAACTCGTGCCGTCCTTGCGCCAGAACACCTCGTCGTCGCACGAGTGCGTCGCGCAATCGTGGTAGGCTGCATAAATTGGACATTCTTCGGCAGGATACGGACTACCGTCACGATGAGAGTGATGAAGAACATCGTGTTGGCGCCGACCAATCAGTTCCTCTGGATCCCAACCAAGCATCTTGGCTGCAGCCTGATTCACGAATGTTGCACGGCCATCTGTATCGAGACCGTAAATACCTTCACCAGCGGCATCGAGAATCAGCTGGCTGCGCCGCGCAAGCCGCTCATGCTCTAGGGAGAGTTCCTTGCGCGCAAGCGCGTTGGAAAACATCTCCGCCGCGACCTTCAGTACGTCAAAAAACTCTGGGGGGCGCGGCTTGGACGGCTTGGACGAGACAAACGCCAACGATCCCATATGTACGCTACCGGAAATCAGCGCTGCATCGATTACCGAGCGAATACCAAAACTGGACAGGAATTCTCGATCCTTGGCCGCATCCTCGGGCAAATCGTTGACATCACAGATTTCGCCACCGCCCTGCGCCGTAAGGCGTTTGACGATCCACGGGTAGGAACTAATCGGGATGGATTCCAAGGCTTCCTTGTTTCCCTTCGAGAGATCGTCGCCACCATGCCAATGGTAGATTCGAGGTAGTTCATCCGCATGACCATCAAAGCGAACAATCGAGGCCCGATCGCTGCCGAGAAAGGTCCCAAGCCTCGCCAACGCTCCTACAATCCCATCATCGATGTCTTCTACCGGAAGATTGACAAACTCGGTTGCCAGCTCGGCAATGAGATGAAGAAGTTCAGCACGGCGCAGGCGTTCAGCCTCCGAACGTTTGCGCTCAAACACGTTACTGAAGGTTTCAGCAGCGACCCTGAGTACCGCAATATGGTCAGCGTGCCAGCGACGTTCCTCGGTAAGCGTCACGAACACCAAGCCTCCAATGACATTCCCCCCAGAGATCAGAGGAATCTGAATCCCCGAGCGCAATCCCATCTCGCGCACTACTCGAGCTTCGTCGCTATCTCCCCGGAATAAACTCGTAATACTAGCAACATTGAGTATATCGCCTCGGTGAAACGCCGCAGCGGCGCCTGGCAAATCGGCGAGCCGCGGCTGGGGCGGGTCGGTCGCAACAGCAAAGGACGGCTTGCGGCACCACTCATGAGTAGGGCTTAAGCGCTCGTCATCCGGGTTCATCAAAAAGACTGTTGCTCTGTCAGCCCGCAAGAAAAGACCCAGTTCTCCGAGAGCAGAGAAAATTGCGTCATCGAGCCTCTCGACCGGCAGGTTGATAAAACCAGTGGCCAGCGAGTTGACCAACTTCTGCAACTGTACGTCCGTCGCCAGTTCAGATTGAGCGCTCGCCCGATCCTCGGCCTGATCAGTCTTCTGGCTAATGTTCACTTCTCCTCGGCTGCGGCCCTCTAACCCCATCTAGCGCTTCCACAACATAGAAACACCGTAGCACTATCACGACCAGCCCCGGGCAGACAACGAACCGGTTCAATCACGATATACACAACGAACTCCATTGCGCTCCATCTCGACGATACAGAGGTTACAGGGCACACAGCGCGACGCTTCGAGTTCCCCTCTTTGCATACGTAGAACCAGATCGGGATCGCGGATCAGGCCTCGGCCCATGGCTACAAAATCAAAACCTTCGGCTACCGCGTTTTCCATCGTGTCAAGACGAGTGACCCCGCCCAACAGGATCAGCGGAAGCTTGAGGGCCGATCGAAACCTACGGGCCTTGTCGAGGAAGAAGCCCTCCTCAAACGGATAGGATTTGAGCATTCTCGGTGCCAACAGGCGCATCCCCCAACGCCGAAGCCAGTCTTGCTCACAATCTATCATCTCGCGAAGCGGGACATCTCCGCGTAGCAGGTACATCGGAGTTTTCGTCGTGTGCCCGCCACTAAGCTGAAGCGCGTCAACCGAACCATCGGCTTCTAACCAGCGTGCCACCATCACACTCTCGTCGAGCGTCATGCCTCCCTTAAATCCATCGTCAACATTCAGCTTGGCGTACACCGCAACATCGCTACCCGCGGCGTCGCGAACCGCGCGAAGAACCCCCCGCGGCAAACGCGCGCGGTTCTCCAGGCTTCCGCCAAAGCGGTCGTGGCGTCGATTGTTATAGGGACAGAGAAATTGGCTGAGCAGATAGCCATGACCAGCATGCACTTCGACGGCATCAAACCCAGCACGCACAGCGATTCGCGCCGCCTCGGCGAAGTCTCTCTCGACATCCTCCAGATCCTGTTCGCTTGCCGCTCGAGAGAAGGCCTGGGCATGCGGGCTAAACTGACGCGACGGCCCCAACGGGGGCTCTCCCATCGCGCGCGGATTGGCAAACCACCCCGCGTGGCCGAGCTGAATCGCGGCTCGAGCATCTTCCTGGTGAATAGCATCGGTGAACTTCTTAAGCCCTGGCAGCGCTTCTTCGCGCAGCCAAATCTGGTGGCGGAAGGTACGGCCCCGTGAAGACACTGAGCAGTAGGCAAGCGTCGTCATCGCAACGCCACCGACAGCGAACTCACGATGCCAGTCGATCAAGCGGTCGGTCATCAGACCGTCGCGGGATAAACCCTCGTTGGTAGCGCACTTGATTATTCTATTGCGCAAATGGGTGGGGCCAAGCCGACCCCCGGCGAACACCGAACTGGCAGCCTGAGCCATGCCGAAGGTCTACCACGCCGAAAGAGGTGAAGAAACAGGGACGCCAGACTGAAAGGCAGCAGATGCTGTGTAGCTCGCTGCGCTACTAGCATCGCGACACCCGTGTCACCACGCAAATAGGGCAGGCCACGGCAGTCCCTACCACACACACCACCCAACCTTTGCTATCCTACTCTATGGGGAGGCTATGCGGGAGGTAGCGACGTGAGCATCAACCGAAACAAGCCGTCAGGCTCTGCCCACCAACCACAGACCTATTTTGCACCCGCCGGCCGTAGCGACATTGCTGAACTCACGCGTGCTCACGCGATCATAGAAGAAGAGTCGCTGTTCTCTCTGCTGCGTGAATCCATAGACGGCTACCTGATGATCCTCAGCCCCCAGCGCGAGCTATTAGCCGCCAACGATGAGCTACTTGAGATTCTCGACGTCGACAACGGTGCGACGCTCCTTGGAATGCGACCTGGTGAGGTACTCAACTGCGTTCACGCCCACGACGGACCAGACGGCTGTGGAACCGGCCGTGCCTGCCGCACCTGCGGTGGCGTACGAGCAATCCTCGAGAGCCAGGCAAGCGGCGTATCGTCAGTGCGGGAGTGCCTGCTGACACTAGGACAGGGGCAGCACACCGCCTCCGCGGAGTTTCGAGTACGGGCCACACCGGTGCGCGTATGCGGATACGAGTTCATCGTGGTTGTCTACACCGACGTCAGCGGTGACAAACGGCGCGAAGCTCTCGAGCACACCTTCTTTCACGACATACTAAACACCATAGGAGGCCTCCTCGGCTGGTCCAAGATCCTGCACAGGCGTAAGCACGATAATCCCGAAGAAATCGCCTCACACATTCTCGAGCTGTCCAAACAGCTAGCCGCAGAAGTTGAGGATCACAGGAAGCTTCTCCAGGCCGAGCAAGGGGCACTGACACTGGCCGAAGAAAGCACCACGGTAGAGGCCCTCTTTTCCATGCTCGAACCAGTCTTCGATATGCACGCGGTCGCCCACGGACGCCGACTCGTCATCGAATCTCCGCCAATTCCGGAGGTGATCACCACCGACGTCGCTCTGCTGCTGCGCGTACTGACCAACATGGTAAAGAACGCCTTCGAAGCAATCGAAAAGGGAGAGATGGTCCGTGTTTGGTTTGAACGCCGCGGCTCAGATGCCGTTTTCTTGGTTCACAACACCGGCTTCATTCCTGAAGACGTGGCCCTGCGAATCTTCCAACGCTCTTTCAGTACTAAAGCCAAAGAAGGTAGAGGAATTGGCACCTACAGCATGAAGCTGTTTGGAGAGCAGTACCTCCGCGGTAAGGTCGACTTTGAAACGGACGAGCTGACGGGTACGACCTTCTCAATTAGGCTTCCCAACAACACGGAGCCGCGACACGTCGACTACAGCACTGATGTAGAAGCCGATCGGATCAGCGAGTGAGCCTAGTCAGCGACCAGACGCTCTTCAACAAGGTCTGCAGCTCGCGATGCGCCGCCCAGACGGCGGTCGCGCCGGGCCAGCCGCTCGGCCGAGCGTCTGAAGTGGGGCCGCGTTAGCAGAGCCTCCAGCTTCTCGACGATCATCCCAGCGGAGACCTCATGGCGAGCAAGCCACAAACCGGCGCCTTCGCGGTCCACCATCTTCGCATGCCCTACTTGATCGAACATAAACGGGATGATCAAAATGGGAAGTTCGCGCGACAAGGCCTCGTGCACGCCGTTGGCGCCACCATGGTATAGCATCGCCGAGACCGACTGGTGATCCAACACCGCCACCTGGGGCAGCCACGCTTCTAGACGTAACAAGCCACCATCAACGCCTGACAGCGACGCGCGCAGCGCCGTGTGATACTCGCGGGCCAGTGACCACAGAACGCGTACGCGGCCACAACCGCTTTCAACTAACTCGGCGAGGCCACGTGCGACTTCATCGAGCAGAGTATCCGAGGGGATCATCAGCGATCCGAAACTTACGTAGATCACACGGGCATCTGCCTTTGCCGCGTTATCGAGCCAATGCTTCAAGCCGGGCGAGTTGCTCTCAGTGATGGTTTGCCCAGGACGAGCCGCGCCCATCGACCCGGTAAGGTACAGCCCTGGCGGCCAGTCCTCGGGATGATCGGCGCCAAGCATGGTATTGCACATAAGTGGAGTGCGCCGGAAATCGAACTCCCACCACACCCCCAGTCTGGCCTGCCACTCGCGTCGACGACGACGTGCATCGCCGGATAGCCAGCGTCCCAGCCCCCCGCCAACTGCCACCGCTTTGGCCAGCAAGATAAGCAACAGCCCCTCAGCTCCAAGCAGCACTTCGCCGGGAGCGGGAGGGATTCCCGGATGGTTGAGCAGCAGTGGCAGACCCATGTCACTCGCAAGAGTCTTACCCACCAACGTCGATACGTCCGCAACGATTAACTCGGGCGGATCGAGCAGAAGAGGCCCACGAAGTGCATCGGCCATTCTCGCAGCTTCGGCGCGTAACCAACGGACACCCCACAACAGCTGCGCCATGGTCATCCCCCGCGCGGCACAGCCCGCACGTACGCCCTCCTCGAATTCGCCTAGTGCCCGAGCGCGCCTACCCGCCGGCAGGAACTCCACACCAGTCGCAGCAAGGGCGTCAACCTGCAGCCGCATGCTCTCGTCACTGGCCAGACGAACACGATGGCCACGGCCAGCGAGTTCACTCGCTAGTTCGAGCAAGGGATTTAGACACCCGTGCAAACCCAGACTGACAAGTAAGATGTCGTGTTGGCTGTGTTTCACCGGCCTAGCGGCGCAATCATTTTAGCACCACAGGCCACCGCCACAACGGCGATTGTGGCCTCGCTACCCCACTCGTGCACACTAGGCCAAGACTTGACCGTCTATCCTCTTTAACTGTTCGTACATGTCCTCGATCAGCGGACAGCTACATCCCCCCGCTCTGGCCAGCCGCAGCGGAGTGCCATAGATAGCCTCGATCTCGAGCCTATGGCCGCGCTCGTAGTCTAGTAGCATGCTCGGTTTGTACGCAGCCATTGCATCGGTGGAATCAAGCATCATCGAGACAAATGACGGCTCAATCACGCGACCACAAGCACCCGCAGCAGCAACGACTTCGTCCATTATAGCCTTACACTTCGCACGCATTCGTGCCTCGCCCATCAGCACATCAGTAGTACAGCGGTTGAGCACACACAGACCGTTGTATGTGATATTCCACACCAGTTTCTGCCAACGAGCGAGGAGCAGATCTTCTTCACGCGTAACCGGAAGGCCGGCCTTCTCGAAATCCGCAGCAAGCTCGCTGACGGCCGAGGTAATGCCTGCCGTACCACCACCAGCGCAGTACTCACCAAATCGCACCTGACCGTAATCGAGGTGACGTATATGACCAGGGCCGATCTTGTTTGAGCACAAGAACGCCAAACCGCCAACTATTGTATGTTGGGGCAATATCTCCGCTACGGCTTCTTCTACACCCAAGCCATTTTGCATAACCAGCACCACACCACCTGGCTTGACCGCAGGAGGGAGCAGGTCCGCCAATAGCCCGTTGGAGGTGCTCTTTAGGCACACCACCACAACATCCGCCCTCGGCAGGTCGGTGGCACAGGCATAGACCTGTGGCCGACGGATGGAAAAATCCCCATGCACGGACTCCACCCTGAGCCCGTGCTCGAGTACATACTGATAGTCGCTATGAAGTAGAAAGCGGAGATCCAAACCACAATGATGGAGGCGCGCGCCATAGTAGCCGCCAAGAGCTCCTGTACCGACGATGGTATAACTCGTGCCCATGACTAGCCGGGTGTGGCGGTGACAACCCACGTCCCCGCGGGCATGACAATTCCGGTGCTGCTCTCAAACGGGAGCAGCGAGTCACGTACCGCCCCTACCACTGTGACGCGGAGCTCGTCGCTCGCTCCGGCTAGAGCCCGTCCCATCGGCCCGATCTCGATCATGAAACTCGCGACTTCCTCTATCGGCGCGCCACCGCCGAGAGCTATGCCCAGGTCGCAGGCCTTGATCGTAATGTCGCCAAACCCACCAGCCTCGAGCACACCCTTTAGATACGCTTCGTCTGCAAACGCGAATGGCCCCGCTGCATGTGGATCGGTTGGTAGCTCGATTTGGATGTGTTCCATTGCCGCCATAGTCGGCACCTGCATCCACGGGTTATCACCAATCGCTCGCCAGCACACGAATGCCATACGACCATTCGGCTTCAAGGCCTCGCGCAGGTTGGCGAATGCGGCCGCGGGCTCAGCAAAAAACATCACGCCAAAGCGCGAAAAGATCAGATCCGCGTGGCCCGCATCAAAACCGTAGGTCTGAGCATCGGCATTGTCAAAACTGACGTTACCAACCCCTAGCTCTCCAGCCGTCTGCCGGGCACGGGCGAGCATCCGCAATGAAATGTCGACTCCCCGTACCTGTCCTCGAGACCCTACACGTCGCGCAATCTCGAGCGTGGTCGTACCACAGCCGCAGCCCACGTCGACAACCGATTCTCCCTCACCCACCCTCGCAGCATCCATGGCAACCTGGCCCAAGGGCGCCAGTTGAGTATCTAACAGTTCCTGCAAGCCGACCCATTTCGCCCCAGCCTTGTCGTTCCAATACTCGATCTGCTCCCGGTTAGGACCGCTCGCATCCAACTCTTTCACTCCCATAACGCTTACTACTCCCCTTGAGACCCCAAAGCTTATGCCTTGTCGCAAACCTGCGCGGCCGACACAAGCCTCACCGAAGGGCCACCGACCGGCCCGATCACCCCCGGACGGGGCGATCACCAACTGGCCACGGGCACACCCGGCGCGACAGAGTTTTAGCACTTGCAGTGTTAGTGTTGAAGAGAAAGACTGCGCAAGCTATAGACACAGCGTGTGTGCGGGGGGCAGACTTTCCTTAGTAGTCCGGAGGGAGTCGCTGCGTACCATGGCCGTCGAGAGAATGGACCATGGACAAACAGGCGAACGAAATCATGTTGCACGGGCACCGTCACACCGACCCCATAATTAGCAAACTCAGCCTGATTCCGGCCGAGAACCCCGAGTTACTGCCTGGCCAGAGCTCATACTCAAACTGAAAGGACAGGGTCGGCAGTGAGCAAATACTTCAACACCCTCAAGCGTCTCGAGCAAGAGCAGGCCGAACGTCGAGCCGTGCCACAGCAGTCCGCGCGGACAATCGAGGTTGTCGACGGCCCAGGCGTAGCCCCCACCACACAGAGCTCAACCCAGGCGAGCCTCAACATCGACGCCCCCCTCGGAGACCTTAGCGGTAGCGATGGAGGTGAAAGCAGCGGGAGAACGCTAGGCAGCTTCTCCAGCCTGCTCGATAACCTACGTGCTCTGGGCGGTGGAACCCCAGTGAGCAGCATAGTCATCAGCGGGGTATCCT
>CAZPPZ010000110.1:0-10561 GCA_964588545.1 uncultured Myxococcales bacterium
GTACCTGGCGATGGCGAACCTCATGACACCGCCGCCCTGCGCCGGGCCAGCCGCACCGCCTTGTTCCACCCCGCCCCCTGCCGCAGCCACTGCGGTGGCGCTGCCGGCAGCAGCTGTCCATCGGGGACCTTCTGCGACGGGCTACCCGGCCATTGCGGGGCAGTGGACGAGGGCAACTGCGTGCCCGTGCCCGAACTGTGTCCGGATGTCTTTGAGCCGCTGTGCGGCTGCGACGGCGTCACCTATGGCAACGACTGCGAACGGCGTAGCGCGGGAGCGAGGCTCGCACACTTCGGTGCTTGCCGCGACCAATGCGGTTTTGATGCCACCGGCACACCCAGCTGTGAGCCTGGCTTTTATTGCGAACTGCCTCCGGGACTGTGCACCGAGCCTGCAGTCCCTGGCCTGTGTATAGAGATGCCCGAGCAATGTCCGATGCATTTCGCGCCCGTGTGTGGCTGCGATGGGGTTACTTACGACAATGATTGTGTGCGCATGGGTGCCGGTGTCTCCAAGCTCCACGACGGCAGCTGCGAATCGCTCTGCGGCGGCATTGTCGGCGCGGTGTGTGCTCCCGGCGAGCTATGCGTGATGCCCGCTGGGATGTGCATGGCAGCAGATATGCAGGGCCACTGCGTCGCCCAACCCGATGTGTGCCCCGACCTCTTCGATCCGGTTTGCGGCTGTGACAGCGTCACCTATGGCAACCGCTGCGAGCTGCTGGCCGCTGGCGCTCAGCTTGACCACCATGGTGCTTGCCTGTCGGTCTGCGACCCGACGCTACCAAGCTGCGCTCTCGATGAGACCTGCATTCCCCTGCCGGGGCACTGCGACACGATAGATAGCCACGCCTGCGTACCACTGCCACTAGATTGCCCGCCGGGAGACTGGCCCGTGTGTGGTTGCGACGGCACCGACTACGCCAACCCCTGCCTCGCCGTGCAGGCTGGCAGCGGCATCGACCACGAGGGACACTGCGGCGGCGGTGGGGGCGGCGGCTGCCTCAGTAATAGTGACTGTGGTCCGGGCCAGACCTGCATGCCCTTGCCCGGCAGCTGCGGTGACCCCTCGGCGCCAGCCGTGTGCCTGGCACCGCCTGTGGCCTGCGCGGCCATAGTCGCCCCGGTGTGTGGTTGCGATGGAGTTACCTACACCTCACCCTGCGAGGCGGTCGCTGCCGGCATCGGCATCGACCATCCAGGGGAGTGTTTCACGCCCTAGGCACGTAGAGCGAGCTACTCGCCTCAACTACCGAGACGGGTAGCTCGCTGTACCTTTCGCAGCCCTGGACTAGAAGCGGAGCAAGTCTTGAAATCTAGCAAAGAGCTTCCCGTCCGAAGAATTCCTTTCGAGTTCCCCGATGACATTGATCCACACTGGAACCGTGCCAAGCCCGAGTGGAGCCACATGGTGAATGGTGCGTCCTTGGTGATGCCGTTTCTCGAGCCTTACCTCATCAAAGCCGTCCGCATGGGCCTGGGCAACATCGAAGATCCCAATCTCCGCGCTGTCGCTTCGGAGTACTGTGCGCAGGAAGGCCAGCACTACCGCCAACACAAACGCTTCAACGACGTGCTGATCGCCGCTGGCTACCCTCAGTTGACGGCCCTCGAGGAGCGAATGGAAAGAGCTTACGCGAGGCTTCTCGAGCGCCGCAGTCTGAAGTTTCACCTAGCCTACGCGGCGGGATTCGAATCGATGGCACTGTCGGTAGGGCATTGGCTCGTCGATGATCGAGACTACCTGTTTGGCGGCTCCGATGCTCGCGTCGCGTCGCTGATCCTCTGGCACTTCGTCGAGGAAATCGAGCACAAGAACGCGGCGATCGACGTATACAACGACGTGTTCGGCGACTATCTCTATCGGATCTACGGGCTCTTTTACGCCAGCATTCACGTTATGGCGCTCAGCCGTCGTGCTTACCGCTCGATGCTCATCGCCGACGGCGTATGGTTCCGGCCGCTACAACGCATACGGGTATGGAAGCTCGTGTGTCGTTTCTTCGCCTACACCGTGCCCCACATGCTGCGCTGCTGCGCGCGCGGCCACGACCCCCGTGACTTCGACGATCCGCAGTGGGCAAGCGATTGGATACACGCCTTTGACGACGGCAACAGCGCGGTGCCGATTTTGGACACGCAACATCTCGCCGGTCCATTGCGTACATAGCTGCACTGAAGGAGAAGCCCATGTCATCTCTCATTCGTTGTCAACGTCTCTTGGTTGGGCACGGCGCCCTGGTTTTGTTGTTCGGTTTCGCCATTGGCTTCGGTTTCGTCTTCTTCTTGATAGGCGAAGTGGCGCTTTGGCCGATACCGGGCAGCATAGACATCCAACTACCCGGGACCTATGACGCGTGGCGCATGGCGCATATGGAAGGAATCCTCAACGGCTTCGCACTTTGGCTCACGGCTCTGGTGCTGCCGCTGGTTCCCACAAGCGAGGTGCTACGAGCCCGAATCACTTGGGGCATGATCACGGTCGCGTGGACCATCGTACTCGCCGCCGCCGCCGACCCCCTGTTTGCCGACGCGCGCGGCCTCGCCATGGGCGGCAACGCAGCCAACACCGTGGCCTTCTTGTTGTTCTTTGTCGGTATCGCAACCGTCATCTGGGTGGTCGCGGTCATCGCCTACAAGTGCTTGGTCGCCGAGCCTGAGCCGAAGGCCCAGTAAGGGGGCGGGAGACCGATACTTTTCAAGTATTTGGCTCGGTGCGATTCCAAGACTAAGCTCCACACCATCATGGGATCGCACATAACCAACAAAGACACCGACGGGAGACGAATTGATTCCGCTCTGGCCTGGCTGTTCTCGGAACTCGACTAGTGACAGAGAACGCCGTGGGGCCCTCCAAACAAACGACTGGTGGCGAATGCAGCATATCGTGCACGCTTCCTTCCGACCAACAAACAGCGCGCCTCGCTGAGTTGATGAACGGACTGGGCAAACTCGTTGAGCGTGTCGAAGAACTACCGTCGGGATACGCCCTGGTCTTCGCCACCACCGCGTACACGCGTAACGCAATAGACGAGTTCATCGCGTTCGAGCAGCACTGCTGCGCCTTCATGACCTACACTTTAGTTCATCACAGCCCAGAACAATTAACACTCGAGTTGATCGGTCCCGAAGGAACCAAGCAATTTCTCGCCAGTTGGATCGACAAGTGGGATAAGTCCGTCACCTAGGTAACCGACCCTGCTTCCGATGCCCGGCGTAACCAGAGCCTGCTCAACCACGTCGCCACGCCGAACAGACGAAAGAGCTACGAATTCAACAATTGCCCGATGGCGCGGGCTAGGGTGTCAAACAGCACAGGTTTGGATAATGTGTCGCTGTTGGGAACCTGCTCGTCAGCCCCGAGCATCTCATTCCTGTCGCATCCTGTAACAAAGAGAATCGGCAGGTCGGACTGAACCTCCCGGAGACGCCCCGCGAGCTCGGCTCCACGACAACCGGGCATCACCAAGTCTAACATCGCCAGAGCAATCTCATGGTGACGCGACTCGAATATCGCCAGCGCCGCAGATCCATCCTCGGCCGTCACGACCCTGTAGCCCATCACTTCCAGAACTTGCGCTGTCGACTCACGAACGTGCCGATCATCGTCAGCCAGAAGTATCAGTTCACCTCGCCCTCGCGCTTCCGGCTGTTCTTGAGGCGGGGAGGGGGTGGTGACGTCGGATTGCTCGAGCAAGGGGATGTAGACGTGAAAAGTCGAACCTGCACCTTCATTGTTTTCCGCCTCGACAAGACCTCCATGTGTCTTGATCGCGCCAAAGACCATCGCCAGGCCAAGACCAGTTCCCGAACCTTGCTCTTTGGTCGTAAAAAATGGCTCAAACAGATGTTCGAGCTGACGATCAGGAATACCACAGCCGTTATCCTTCACGCTCAGATGACCATAGCGACCATCGCCAAGATTGGCATGATCCCTAACAAACACGTCGTCGAGCTGGAACGCTTCAAGACTTACGGTGATCCGCGGCTGATCCGCGCCCTCAACCGCATCGCGCGCGTTGGTAACCAGGTTCATCAGCACCTGATGTAGTTGCGTAGCCTCGCCATGAATCGACAACACTTCGCCACAAATATTCTGCTCGATCGCGATATTTTCAGGCACTACCGGACGGAGCAAGATGAGCGTTTCCTCGACCAACGACGAAAACACCAATGGCGCCATCGCAACCGTATCCTTACGAGCAAAGGTAAGAAGCTGCCTGACCATGCCAACCCCGCGCTGCGAAAGCTGCTGGATATTCTCCAGCTTTCGCAGCGTGTCGGGATCATCTTGCGTCTCCCGCACCAGGTATAGATTGCCTGCGATCCCTGCAAGCATGTTGTTGAAGTCGTGGGCGATGCCGCCAACCAAGGTGCCAAGCGCCTCCATCTTCTGAGCGTGACGGAACTGTTTCTCCATATTCTCGAGTTCGGTAAGATCAGAGTGAATGCCGACAAAGTGGGAATAGCTCCGGCTATCACCCGAATGGTCGCTGATGGGAGAGATAGTCAGTCTGGTCGGATAGAAACTACCATCCTTTCTCTTGTCGATGACCTTGCCATGCCAGACCTCACCAGCGGTGATGGTCTTCCACATGTCTTCATAAAACGTAGCGTCCTGATTGCCGCTCTTGAGCAACCTCGGCGTCTGACCACGAGCCTCTTCGCCGCTGTAGCCGGTGATTCGTACAAAGGCGGGGTTCACGTACTCGATAATCCCTTCTCTGTCGGTGATCACTATCGCCTCACCAGCTTGCTCAACCGCCTGAGAAAGCTTGCGCACCAACTCATCCGCGCGCTTGCTCTCGGTGACGTCGACGAGGAATGAGCACCAATTCGTGACCTTCCCTGTAGCATCCTTGAGCGCCACAGAGTTGTTGAGCACAGTGACAATACGCCCATCTTTGCGACGCAGCTTGTGCTCAAAACATTGCAGACGCTCGCCCCGGGACAGTTTGTCGTGGGCCGGCCGCACGAGTTCCGGGTCGGCATCTACATCGGGGATGCTTTTGGTGAGAAGTTCTTGGCGCGAGTAACCAAGGAGTTCCTCGCCAGCCGCATTGGTGTCCAAGAAACGCATCTTGTCGTCAAACAGGTAGATCGCAGCCGAGGATATCTCAGCAAGCGTGCGGTTCATGCCTTCAGCCTGCTTGCGCTCAGTGATGTCTTCGGCCGAGCCGAGCAGGGCAGGTTGGCCATCGAGCCCGACTAAGTTGACATGAACATTCAGCCAGCGCGCCTCGCCGTCCTTGCGCACTATCTGTACTTCATAACCCGTGGATACTCCGTCACTATACTCAGCCAAGTCGCCTATTCCGTTGACCAACTCCCGAGAGTCCTCATGCAAGAGTGCCAAGGTGGGCACCGCCAACAGTTCTTTTCGAGAATAGCCCGAGATCGAGTGTGCAGCGCTATTAGCGTAGAGAATTCGCTGGCCCTCGAAAATGAAAATCGCCGAAGGAATTGCATCAACGATACTGCGGAAAGACTCTAGGTCTTCGATGACAAACTGACCGCGTGCTGCGGCTCCGCCTGAGGTGTCTGTTTCCATGCTCACTCCGCGCAGACCCCGCCGGCGGGGATACAGCAGCCCATGGCCCTGAAATTACAAGAATTCTGCCAATCGTACATCCCGCGGGATTCCACCGGCAGTATGTCAGACGGTATCTCGAGTTTTAAACACTTCGCTCTGGAGTTCCGCGGTGCCAAAGTACAGGTTTAAGGTAAGCCGCTACCACAGCCGAACGTCCGATAAGATACATTATGTCAACTAGAACGCTCAGACTCGCTCGCTGGGATCGTATAGCTTGGAATACTCCTCGAGGGCAAAACGGTCAGTCATACCGGCAATATAGTCGGCCACAACCCGTGCTTTTGAACGCTCAGGGCCAACCAACGCCACCACGTGGCCGGGCATCTGACGAGGATCCTCCATATACGCCTCAAACAGCCCGGTCATCACCCGGCGGGCCTTGTTGGTCATGCGAACGACGCGCTGATGCTGATAGAGACGATCCATCAAGCGCTTCTTCAGCTCGGCAACAGCGACGTCGACCGACGGGCTAAAAGCCGCCAAGCGCGGCTTGACGGCGCGCACGCCGGCAACACTGTCGATTCCATGACTGCTGATCTCGGTCTCGATGTTGGCCAGCAAGTCGCTAACCATGAAATCGAGGATTCGGCGCACGCTCTGATAGCGAAGCACCGAAAAGCTAGTCTCAGGGCTGGATTTTTTCGCCGCAGCAAAGTGCTCTTCCCACAGTGACAACCCTTCAAGGTCTTCGGGCGTCAACAGCGCCGATTGCAGACCGTCGTCGATATCGTGGCAGTTGTAGGCAATCTCGTCGGCGAAATCGACGATCTGAGCCTCGAGCAACGGAGCCTCGTCAGGATTGAAAGCACCGGCCCGAGGACGATCATAGGAGGTCGAGTGCTTGACGATTCCCTCACGCACTTCATAGCAGAGGTTTAGGCCTTGAAAGCGTGGGTAGCGCTCCTCGAGCACCTCGACGATACGCAGGCTTTGGCTGTTGTGCTCGAAACCTCCGTGATCCCGCATCAAGTCGGCTAACACGTGCTCACCGGCGTGGCCAAAGGGCGTGTGGCCAAGATCGTGGGCCAGCGCCACGGCCTCAGCCAGATCCTGATTGAGCCCCAGCGCGCGGGCCAGAGTGCGGGTTATCTGCGCGGCCTCCATGGTATGGGTGAGCCGGGTTCGGTAATAGTCGCCTTCATGGTTGACGAAAACCTGAGTCTTGTACTCCAGGCGACGAAAAGCACGCGAGTGGATGATGCGATCGCGGTCGCGCTGAAAAGCTAGGCGAAAGGCATGCTCTGGCTCTGCATAGGCCCTCCCCCGGCTATCCGCCGCGGCCATGGCATAGGAAGCCAAGGTCTGGCGCTCTTGTTTCTCGAAGTAAGCCCGATCGCGCACGGCGTCTCGCGTCAGGAGGCGCTGGCCAAGGTTGTAGTAGTAGTCGAAGTGGTAGTAGTGGTGGTCGTCGTCGGCACGACAGACGGCGCGAAGAAAATATCGGAATAAGCAGAGGATAGGCCAGCAGTATCACCAAATACATTACATGCGGACCCGCTCGCATTACAGCCGACCACCTGGCCCGCACCTGAGGAGTCGGCGATCAGTATTGCCGCCGAGGATGCAGATGCGGCCGGGTTGATGGCTACAGCCGTAGTCCCCGAACCGCCGAGTACCGCCAGCGCCGTCCCGAAGGATCCGCAGTTGGTGCCATCGGCGTCGCAGCGAACCAGGTTGCCGATGCCGTCAGCGATAAAAAGGCTGCCGTTATAGAAGGCTAGATCCACAGCCCGGCCTACGCTGCTCGCGGTGTCACCCAAGATCCCGAGCGCACTGCCATCGGCGGAAAAGCGACGAACGCCCTGCCCTGGTCCGCCGTCAACTACGAGCAACTCTCCGTTAGGCGCAAACGCGATCGCGCTGACCGACTCGCCGCTGCCGGCAACATCGCCAAAGGTTCCGACGCGCAAGCCGGTTTGTGCATCAAAGATAAAAGTATCACCAGAGGCGCCGGCAACATGAAGCCACTGGTTGGCATCGAAAGCGAGAGCCACGGGAGCATCCACAACGCTGGTCTCACCAAACTCCCCAATTATCGACCCGTCGGTCAGTGCAAACTCGCGCACCAAGCCAAAGTCGGGATCGGCCAGCAGCAGGTTGCCGGTAACCGGGTTCGCCTCGCCGCGTACCGCGCCAGGGGCAAAGTCGGCGGCGTCAGCAAACTCACCAATAATACCACCCTTGGTACCCCCAAAGGCGAACAGCGAACCAACCACATAAAGAGAGGGATAAGTCTCCAAGGTAGTCACGGCGATGTCGTTGGCCCGCGAGGCTTCGACCAGGAGTCGCACAGTATAAGAACCCGGCGCGTCAGCCACGAAGCTAGCCACCTCAGCCGAGCTGCCTGCGTCTACGCCACAACGGCCACCGTCACTACACTGAGGCGAGGTCGTACCACTGGTAAGATCGCAGCTATCGCCGGTAGCCGTGCAGTCCGCGTCCGACTCACAACTGGTGCCGGGGTTGTTCGTGCAAACCGTATCGTCGTTGCTGGTGCAGGTCTCGGCCAGAACCTCGGCGCCCTCACAGTGACTCTCGAATTGACTCTGGCTAGTAGGGTGAATCTTGGTCCAGGAGAAGATCAGCGCGTCGGCCCCGGCGTCGCCAACGGTGAGGCCGGAAGAGTCACTGGAGAGTGAAGCGTCGAGCTGGTAGGCGGCACCGACATCGACGATGTAGGAATCCGTGGTTATCACCGCAATCGGCGGCGTGGGGTTGGAGTTGCTGCCGCTGGAGCCACAGCCACCGACAAAGAGTAGCCCGGTCAGTCCCACCCACAGACCACAGCGCCACAACCAACTCAGCTCAGCTGGGCTTGGAACCATCAATCGCGCTCGCATTACCGGATTTCCACCTCTCACGCCTCGAACTCCCCTCCCCCAAGCCATTGCGCCCCGGGGCAGCGGCAACCATACCCGGTAAAGTGGAATCTGCAAGCCTTTGACCGAGCTAACAGGGGCCGGGTTTTGTTTGTCAGCAGAACAAAGCCGTGTCAGGCTTGGCCGGCAGCTGAGTGTCAAGCCATGCAAGAATCGATAGCCACTAAGAAGGTCTTGGTATCCAGCCCCCGAGGCTTTTGTGCCGGTGTCTCCTATGCCATCGAAATCGTCGATCTGGTTCTCAACCGCCACGGCCCACCAATCTACGTCCGCCATGAAATCGTGCACAACCGCTACGTAGTCGATCGTCTGGCACGGCGCGGGGCGCTGTTCGTCGAAGACCTCTCGCTGGTACCCGAAGGCAGCCTGCTCATCTTCAGCGCCCATGGTGTATCGCCGGCGGTACGCGACGAAGCCAAAGCGCGCAACCTACGCGTGGTTGATGCGACCTGCCCCTTGGTTACCAAGGTGCACCTCGAGGTGCTGCGCTTCGCCTCACAGGGCTACGAGATACTCCTGATCGGACACCGCGGCCACGTAGAAGTAGATGGCACACTGGGGCACGCCCCCGAGAGAATACATCTAGTCGAGACCCTCGCCGACGTAGCCGAAGTCGAACTCGATAATCCCGAACGGGTGGCGGTGGTCACGCAAACGACCTTGTCGGCCGACGACACTCGCGACGTGCTAACAGCAATACGCCAGCGCTTTCCGGCGGTAAGGGTCCCCGGAAAAGACGACATCTGTTATGCGACGCAGAATCGGCAGATAGCCGTCAAAGAACTAGCCATTGCCAGCGACTTGGTACTAGTGATCGGCTCGCCCTCCTCGAGTAACGCCAACCGCCTGGTTGAAGTAGCCCGAAAAGCAGGAACCTGCGCCAAGCTGATCGAGTCGGCGGCAGACATCGACGAGGACTGGACCGCCGAGGCCACCACGGTCGGACTCAGCGCCGGAGCTTCGACCCCGGAGTCACTGGTAGTTGAGACCATTGCCGCACTCGCTGAGCTTGGTTACGCGAAGGTAGAGAAGCTGCAAACGGCCGAAGAAAACGTCTTCTTCCCCCTACCCCGTGAGCTGCGTCAAGACGACGCCGAGATCAGCTGAGAAGCCCTACAGCTGCGAGCGCATGCGCTCGACCGCCTCTTCTATCTGATCGCGCTTGCCGAAGGCCGACAAACGGAAATAGCCTTCGCCGCAGGCTCCAAAGCCAGAGCCCGGAGTAGCGACTACGTGCGCACGTTCGAGGAGCTGATCGAAGTAGTCCCAAGACCCCATCCCCTGCGGTGTCTTGGCCCACACGTATGGTGCATTGACGCCTCCGAAGGTGCTTAGCCCCAGCGAGGCCAGGCCCTCGCGAATTATGCGGGCGTTTTCCATGTAATAGGCAACACGCTCGCGAACCTCGCTTTGCCCCTGCTCGCTATAAACGGCCTCGGCTCCTCGCTGGACGGGGTAGGACACGCCGTTGAACTTGGTCGAGTGTCGGCGATTCCACAGCGAGCCTACCGCCACGCTCTCGCCATCAACCTCGCCGCGCAGCTCTTCGGGTATGACGACGTAGGCACAGCGAGTGCCGGTAAAACCCGCGACCTTAGAGAAGCTACGAAACTCTATCGCCACCTCGCGGGCCCCAGCAATCTCGAATATAGAGTGAGGAATGTCGGGGTCGGTGATGTAGGCCTCGTACGCAGCGTCGTAGAGAATGATGGCGCCACAGCCGCGTGCCCACGCCACCCAGCTCGACAGCAGCGCCTTATCGGCGACACTGCCAGTGGGGTTGTTGGGGAAACACAGGTAGACCATGTCCACGGCTTCGGCTGGCGGTTGCGGACAAAAACCATTGTCCTCGTTAGCCGGCAGATAGAGAATGCCATCGTAGCGGCCGCAGTCGTCGGCCTCGCCGCTGCGTCCGGCCATAACGTTGGTGTCTACGTAGACCGGATAGACCGGATCGGGAACCGCTAGGCGGGCATCCGCGGCAAATATCTCTTGAATGTTACCGCTGTCACACTTCGAACCGTCGGAAACGAAAATCTCAGAGGCCGCGATCTCTACGCCACGGCTGGCGTAGTCATGCGCGGCGATAG
>CAZPPZ010000111.1:0-10539 GCA_964588545.1 uncultured Myxococcales bacterium
ATAAAAGATGTGAGATGTGTCTCTGGTGTGGACGTATCTGTAGGGTTTGCGTTTCCCCGGGCTGTCTTCGTCTACGTCTCCTCGAGTGCTGCGCCGTCGATTCGGGGGGGGAGCCGTGACGGCTGGGCGTCGTTGTTGCTGGTTTATAGTTTCCTCGCGTCGGTGCTGCCGGTGTGGTTGTTGCTGCAACCGCGCGACTTCATCAATTCACTGCTCTTGTACCTCGGTGTGGTGCTTATGTATGCGGGCTTCTTCGCGCTGGCCCCGGATTTTGCCTCACCAGCGGTCGTGGTGGCGCCCGAAGGGGCGCCCCCGTTGTTTCCTTTTGTGTTCGTGGTGATCGCTTGCGGCGCGGTCTCGGGTTTCCATGGCCTGGTGTCGTCGGGGACGACATCCAAACAGATCTCGCGTGAGCCCGATGCACGTATGATCGGCTACGGTGCAATGATCGGCGAGTCATTGCTTGGGCTGATGGCGGTGTTGGCCTGTACCGCCGGGTTTGCCACTCATGCCCAGTGGAACGAGCACTATGCGACGTGGAACAGTGCCAACTCTCTCGGCGCCAAGATCGGAGTATTCATCGAAGGGAGTGCATCGTTTGTTGCTTCTCTGGGCATTCCGTTGGAGCTGGCCACCGCGTTGATCGCGGTGGTGGTGGTCTCGTTCGCGCTGACTACACTCGACTCGGCGACCCGGCTGCTGCGCTACAACATCAGCGAGATGGCAGCTACGCTGGGGTTCGAGCGCGAGAACCGCTTCTTGACCTCGGCGCTGGCTGTAGTGGTGATCGGTTTCTTTGCCTTCTACCGTGTTGATGGCAAGCCGGTGGGTTTGGCGCTGTGGGGCCTGTTCGGCACCACCAATCAACTGCTGGCTAGCCTGACGCTGCTAATCGCGACGATTTATCTGCAGCGTCGTGGTCGTAATTATTGGATTACCGCGGTGCCGATGGTGTTGATGACGGCAACTACGATTGTTGCCATGGCGAGCAATCTAGTACGTTTTGTCGCCGCCGGACAGTGGCTGCTGGTAGCGGTGGGCTCTTTGCTGCTGCTGTTGGCGCTGGGGGTTGTGGCCGAAGGCTTGTACTGTTTTGTTACGCAGCGCGACAAACCCGATCTCGACACTCTCGATGTATTCGTAGGCGAATAAGTCCTCAACACCCTTGAGCCATGCTAGGCGCTTTGCTACCTTGAGTGGTCGAGGGCATTGACGACGTAGTGGCAGACAATTCAGGCGATTTTGCCAGCAATCAACGGCCGAGGCCGGTTGCAGCGGCACGACCACATGTACGTCGTCGTTTGCGAGTCACCCGTAGCCTGCGTGACTCGCTGGCGACGCTGACCGCGCCACGACCGGGCGAAGCCAAGTCTGCCGGTGCGGTCAATGACTATGGCCTAGACCTCGCCTTCCGCGAGCGCGTCAAACCCATTTTCCGCTTCCTCTTTGACTCGTACTGGCGTGTTGACATCTCGGGCATGGAGAACGTGCCCGCGGCCGGCCCGGCGATTCTAATCGGTAATCACTCGGGGGGTATTCCCTTTGATGCGACGATGGTCGCCTACGCACTATCCGATCGCGATGGCGGACCGAAACGAATCACGAGGCCGATGTTCGACCGGTTCGTCGAGAACATGTCGCCGGTGCGCGAGATCTACAACAAGCTTGGCGGTGTTCCCGCGCGCTACGCCGTTGCGGATGAATTGCTGGCCAGGCACGAAGTTCCTATCGTCTTTCCCGAAGGGGTTGATGGCGTTGCTAAGCTCTACGAGGAACGCTACCACCTGGCGAAATTCTCGAGCTCGGCTGCGCGTCTTAGCTGTCGGCATCGCGTGCCGATCATACCGTTCGCGGTAATTGGTGCCGAGGAGATTTACCCGATGATCGGCCGCAGTACCCAACTGGGAAAGCTTCTAGGAGCACCATACGTGCCGATTACGCCGTTTTTCCCCCTGCTTGGGCTCGCCGGCGCGATTCCCCTGCCCACCAAGTGGCGGATCGTTTTTGGCCAGCGTATCTACCTCTACCGCGAGCGGCGATTTCGCGGTCCGGCTGAGACTGATTTTGAAGCCATGACCGAACGACTCCATCGCACTGTACAGCTGCTGGTGCGACGCTATCTAAACGAGCGTTCGTCAATTTTTCTCGGCTGAGATAATGCACGGGCCATGAGTGAAGCGCTTCTCGAAGTCGGCGACGAGGTCGTCCACCAGAGTCACCCTGGACGGTTTGTCATCACGGCGATTGAGGCCCGGCCCTCGATGAACGTCTACAGCAGAATTCTTAGCATACGTTCAGCGAATGGCGTTGAGATGAGGGTACTTGACACCACCGTGCGTTACCTACCAGCCATCGAGCCGGTAACAGCAGACCAAGCGCAGTCGCCTGAAGAAGCGCTCGAGGGCTGAATTCACACCTCGCTCGCTACTCGCTCACTGGGTGCGATGGCCATTACTCTGTACACGATCGGCGACTGTCCACTTTGTGCCGCGCTGCGCCGTGAACTCGACGCGCGTGGTGATCGCTACAATCTAGTCGACCTAAGCGAGTCTCCTCAGGCGGTTGCCGAGTTGCTGAAGCTCACTGGGGGAAAGCGTATCGTTCCTGTGTTGGTCGACGGGGTTACCATCAAAATCGCTCCCGATGGCGCCACCGAGTTCTGATTCACGCCGAGAGAATCTACGCCGGATGGGTGGGTTGATGGCAAAAACCGCTGGCACTGAACGGCGTGCTCGGTGTATCTTGTTTGGGTCGTGCAACAGGTTCGTTTGTATCTGCGCCTAGGCGATCGCGTCTATCACGATGACCACGGCGAGTGGGGTCTCGGTGCTGTGGTCGAGGAAATGACGTCGGTGGTTATGGGCGGAACGTGCTTGGTGAGGGTGCTGTTCGATGACGGATTGCAGCGGACCTTCAATAACGACCTCGATCACGAGATGTGCTGTTATTTTATGGGGCTCAAACGCGAGAACGCATTCAGCTGGGAACTGGAAACTCGGGGCCGCCGCCGTGTCGTCAGCAGGCGACTGACGCGCGACGTCTAGTTGCTGCCGTTGCCGTCGTCGAGCGGTTTGCCCTTGGGATCGCTGCGCGGGATTTTGCGTTTGGCAAGAGTCTGCAGGGTGTCGCGGTTGACCCAGCCAACCCCGCTTGCGCAGGCTTTGGGCTGTCCTTCTTCAGCAACACGCGTAGCTCCAGTCATGCCACTAAAGTTCACTTGTAAACGCTTAGCCACGCCCCGAGCTTAGCTTGGGGGCGATGCCGGTGCGAGCGCAGATCCCCCCGGTTGCGGCCCTCCCATAGGGCTGATATCACCGGCGTTTATCCGCGTGAGCCATGGAATACAAAGACACACTCAACCTGCCGCGAACCAATTTCCCGATGCGGGCCAATCTTCCCGTGCGCGAACCGGCGCGGGTCGAGCAGTGGGAGCAAACAGGGCTCTACCAACGGATTCTCGACAGGCGCGCGGCTGCGCCCCTGTTCTTGCTCCACGATGGTCCTCCCTATGCCAACGGTGAGATCCATCTTGGGCATGCGCTCAACAAGGTACTCAAAGACATAGTTCTCAAGTTCAAGAGTCTTAGTGGCTATCGTGCCCCCTACCGACCCGGATGGGACTGCCATGGCCTGCCCATAGAACTGCAAGTCGAGAAGAAGCTTGGGCGTGCCAAGAAAGCCGAGCTTGGGGTGGTCGAAGTACGACGGCGCTGTCAGGATTATGCCCGGCGTTTTGTTGGAGTGCAGCGTGAGGATTTTCGTCGCCTCGGCGTGCTTGGTGATTGGGATCGTCCGTATCTGACTATGGATCGTGATTTTGAGGCACGCGAGGCACGAGAGTTGGCCGCGGTCATTGCCGCGGGTTCGCTCTACAGGGGCCGCAAGCCGGTACACTGGTGTGCATCGTGCCGCACTGCGCTGGCCGAGGCCGAGGTCGATTACGACAACCACCGATCGCTATCGGTGTTTGTGGCGTTTCGCGTGTGCGAGCCGAACACTGGGGTTCTCGCACAGTATGCCGATCGTGCGCCCGAGGTTGTGATATGGACGACAACTCCGTGGACGCTGCCGGCCAATTTGGCGATCGCCCTCCACCCCGCTTACCGCTACGCCTTGGTGGAATGTGGTGAGCGTACTTTCATTGTTGCCGAGGCAATGCTCGATGCGGTTGGCGACGGCCCAGGGTTGCGTCAACGCCTTGGGCTCGGGCAAGTACTCGCGAGCTTTTGCGGAGAGGAACTTGCCGGGCTGCGTGCCCAGCATCCGTGGATAGATCGAGACTCGCTGCTTATCGTCGGTGACCATGTTACCCTCGAAGCCGGCACGGGTTGTGTGCACACCGCACCGGGGCACGGACAAGACGACTATGTGGTTGGTCAGCGCTACGGGCTCGACACCTACGCTCCGGTGGATGCCGCCGGATGTTTTACCGAGGAGGTCGAGGGATTAGCCGGACGGCGGGTTTTTGATGCGGACTCGGACATCGTTGAGCTTCTTGATTCGCGCGGAGCGCTGCTCGCGAGTGAAGAAATAGATCACAGCTATCCGCACTGCTGGCGTTGCAAGCGTCCAATTATATTCCGCGCTACCGACCAGTGGTTCATATCGATGGAGGCAGGGGACCTGCGTCAACGTTCTCTGGCGTGGATCGACCAGACGACGTGGATACCTGAGTGGGGGCGCGAGCGAATCCGCGGCATGATTTCTGGTCGTCCCGACTGGTGCCTGTCGCGTCAGCGTACTTGGGGCGTGCCGCTGATCGCGCTTCGTTGTTGTGGCTGTGACCAGTCGGTTACCAGTGAGAAGTTGGTGTTGCACGTCGCCGAGCTGTTCGAAAGCGAAGGTTCTGATGCGTGGTTCGAGCGCTCAGTTGACGATCTGTTGCCACCAGGATTCGTGTGTCCGCACTGTGAGGGTACCCGTTTTGAACGCGAGCGCGACATCGTCGACGTGTGGTTCGATTCCGGCGTGAGCTTCGCAACCGTGGTTGAGGCCGAACACGGCAGCGATACCATCGCGGACCTCTACTTGGAAGGCAGTGACCAGCATCGCGGATGGTTCCATTCGGCCTTGCTGACTTCGGTGATAACCCGCGATCGAGCTCCTTACAAGGCGGTTCTGACCCACGGCTTCGTGCTCGATGGCGACGGTCGCAAGATGTCGAAGTCGTTGGGCAATACCATCGTGCCGCAAAAAATCATCAAGCAGTACGGCGCGGACATTCTTCGCCTGTGGGTTGCTTCAGAGGATTATCGCGACGATATGCGAGTTTCCCCGGAGATTCTCAAGCGACTTGCTGACTCCTATCGCCGGGTGCGCAACACCGCGCGTAACCTGCTTGGCAACATTGCCGATTTTGATCCCTCCGGCGACACCGTTGCGGTCGCCGACATGGTCGAGCTCGACCGCTGGATTTTGGGTCGCCTTCATTCCTTTATCGAGCGTTGTCGTGAGGCTTACGAGCGTTACGAGTTTCACGTTGTGTATCATGCTCTCAACAATTTCTGCAGTGTCGATCTGAGCTCGCTCTATTTTGATATCGTGAAAGATCGCCTCTACTGCTGTGGCCGTGATTCGCGGGAACGGCGCAGCGCGCAGACTGCCATGTATGAAATTCTTTCGGCGCTGACTCGGGTGATCGCTCCAATCATGCCGTTTACCAGCGAGGAAATATGGGAAGCGATCCCGTTGCACGATGGGCACGCCGCCGGAGAACAGCCGAGCGTGTTCCTCGGTGATTTCCCCCAGCCCCAACCCCAGTGGTTAGACCAAGCCTTGGCGCGGCGATGGGACCGGATCTGGGAGATTCGTGCTGAGGTCACCAAGGCTCTCGAGGCCCGGCGCAAGTCGGGTGAGATAGGACATTCGCTCGATGCCCGGGTTGTCATCAGTGTCGGCGGCGGTGACGCTGAGCTGCTCGAATCGGTCGGCGAGGACGCACTGGCTTCTCTGTATATCGTCTCGCAGGTTGAGCTGACTGGTATCGATAGCGACACCCTGGATGTTGCCGTGCTCGTCCCTCTTGGCAGTAAATGCTCGCGTTGCTGGAACTACGCCGAGAGCGTTGGTGGTCACGCCGATCATCCTGAAATATGTGACCGCTGCCACGCGGCGGTGGTAGCCGCTCAGTGAAGGCCTGGTGGGTAGCGCTGTTGGCGCTGTTTATCTTGGTCGCTGATCGTTTGACCAAGATAATGGTGGTTGACGTTTTGGCTCGGGGTCAGTCGATAGAAGTGATCCCAGGGTTTTTTTCGTTGGTACACGTGCGCAACCCGGGTGCCGCTTTTGGCCTGCTGGCCGAGGGTGGCGCGCCGTGGCGCCCGGTGTTCTTGATCGGCATCGCGGTGGTCGCGGTGGCTGGACTGGGGTGGTTGGTAATGCACACCCCAGTGTCCAAGCTCTGGGAGCGCGGGGCGGCGGCCGCGGTGATCGGTGGCGCTTTGGGCAATCTCTATGACCGGTTCTTCTACGGCGAGGTAATTGATTTTCTCGATGTTTACCTTGGCCAGTGGCATTGGCCGGCCTTCAACGTTGCCGATAGTGCGATCAGTGTTGGAGCCTGCGTTCTCGTGCTTGCGTCTATACTGGGAGATCGCAGTGTCGATTCATCGCCGGATTGACGCGACCGGCGGTATGGCGCTAGGCTGTGGGTAGCCGGGTTGGAATGTTCTTGCCGTGTTGTAGGGGTGGATGGACGTGGTAGCGGGTAGCTTGAAAAGCTCGATGTCAGTAGTTGTGGACAATTGTCTATCACCGAGCGTCGCGCGGACTGTGGTGCCGATTGTCGCGGCCGTTGTTATCATGGTCGGATGTACGCCACGCGCGGCGCGGCGCGACCAGTTGCCGCAAAGCCCGGTAGTTGAAGCGGAAGTCGGTCCGCCAGCCCCTGGGTCTCTGGAACTCCTCACTAGTCAAATCGGTACTGACCCGGTGGTTGCGGACAGTGCCACGGGCGAAGGCCTCGAGGCCGTGCTCGAACGCTCGGAACCCGAAGAAGATCGAGCGCTACTCAGTGCTCTGCGTGAGCGCGACGTACTGGCGCATAGCGCTGCACGCGGCGTGGTGGTAACACTGCCTGATGTGCTCTTCGAGTTTGGCTCAGCCACTTTGACTTCGGCTGGCCGCCGCAGTGTTCGCGACGCCGCCAGCGTGTTTCTCGATCAGGGACGCGGGCGCCGAATCAGTGTCGAGGGGCACACTGATTCGATCGGAGCCGAGCTATTCAACCAAGGACTCTCGGAGCGGCGTGCGGGAAGCGTTTCGCGTAGCCTGATTGATGCCGGAGTATCCGAGGCCTTGATCGATACCCGGGGCTACGGTTCACGTTTCCCCATCTCTCCCAATAGCAAGCCCGATGGCAGCGACAACCCGCAGGGAAGGGCCAAGAATCGCCGTGTCGAAATTGTCGTCGAGCGCTAGTTCAGAAAAAAGCAAAGCCCAGCTCGAATGAGCTGGGCCGGTGCGTGAGCGGGGTCGTTCTCTAGCAGAACGACCCCGCCGTACCCGTACTCTAGGCGTCGTAGTACAACGCGAACTCGTAGGGATGAGGACGCAGTCGCATTTCGTTGATCTCGTTTTCGTACTTGTAATCGATCCACGTTTGGATCAAATCCTCGCTGAAAACGTCACCGTTGAGCATAAAGGCGTGGTCTTTGCGCAAGGCTTCGAGCGCAAGCTCGAGACTTGCAGGCACACTCGGTATCTTGCGCAGCTCGCGAGCCGATAGAGCATAAATGTTCTTGTCGAGCGGTGCGCCTGGGTCGAGTTGGTTCTCGATGCCGTCGAGGCCTGCCATGAGCATCGCCGAAAAGGCCATGTAGCCGTTACAAGTCGCATCTGGGAAACGCACCTCGATTCTCTTCGCGTTGGGCGAGGGAGAGTACATTGGGATACGTACGGCAGCCGAACGGTTACGCGAGGAGTAGGCAAGATTGATCGGTGCTTCGAAGCCCGGTACCAGCCGCTTGAACGAATTGGTGCCCGGGTTGGAAAGCGCGGTGATCGCTGGGGCGTGCTTCAAAATCCCAGCGATGTAGTGCATCGCCATCTTCGACATGCCACCGTATTCATCGCCCGCAAACATCGGCTTGCCGTTCTTCCAGATTGACTGATGAACATGCATGCCAGTGCCGTTGTCGTTGAACAGAGGCTTGGCCATGAAAGTCGCGGTTTTGCCGTTGCGTCGTGCGACGTTCTTGACGCAGTATTTGAACCACAGCAAAGCGTCGCCCATCTCCACCAGCGACAAGAAGCGCAGATCAATCTCGGCCTGCCCCGCGGTTGCCACCTCGTGGTGCTGCTTTTCGACACGCAGTCCAACCGATTGCATGGCCATCACCATCTGGTTACGGATGTCGTTGAGGCTGTCGGTGGGAGGAACCGGGAAGTATCCTTCTTTGTGCCGCGGCTTGTGCCCGAGGTTCTGACGACCGTCCTCGCCGGAGTTCCAACACCCTTCTTCAGAGTCCACTTCGTAGAATCCCTGATTCGCGCTTTGATCAAAACGAACGCTATCAAAGATGAAGAACTCAGGCTCGGGGCCAAAGTAAGCGGTATCGCCGTGGCCAGTCGACTTTAGGTAACTGATGGCTCGCTCGGCTATGCCGCGCGGATCCCGGGGATAACCCTCGCGGGTAATCGGATCCTGGATGTCACAGACCAACGAGAGCGTCGGAATTTCGGTAAAAGGATCGAGCACCGCCGTCGACGGGTCTGGAATCACCAGCATGTCCGATTCGTTGATCGCCTGCCAGCCGCGGATAGAAGATCCGTCAAAACCCAGACCATCGCTGAAGATGGCTTCTTCGAGTTCGCTGGTCGGCGTCGTAAAGTGCTGCCAGGTGCCCGGAAGATCACAAAACTTGTAGTCGACCATCTGGACGCCGTTTTTCTTGGCGAATTCCAGTACCTGCTTTGGTGTCATTGGTATCGCTTCTCCTTTTTCTAGCCTCGGTGCCGGTCGCATTGCTTGACGCAACGGGGTTACGGGCACCTACAGGTTGTCAGGTTGTATTGGTCAGATAGCGGACTCGCCGGTCTCACCGGTGCGGATTCTGACGATCTGTCCGATGTCGGTTACGAAAATCTTACCGTCGCCGATACGTCCAGTCTTGGCTGCGGTCGAAATGGCCTCGATTACGGCTTCGACTTGGTCGTCTTTGATGATGATTTCTAGTTTCACCTTGGGCAGGAAATCGACGACGTATTCAGCTCCGCGATAAAGCTCGGTGTGACCTCGTTGTCGTCCAAATCCTTTAACTTCGGTGACGGTGATTCCCTGCACGCCGACCGTACCGAGAGCTTCTTTAACTTCATCGAGCTTGAAGGGCTTGATGATGGCTTCGACTTTCTTCATTGGTCTAGAACCTCCTTGCTGCCGGCGGCGAGCGGGTCCGTATACATAGAGCGAACGGACTGAAACTGTAAAACGCCGGTTATCATATGCTGGGCCGACGGAGCCTGGCCGATTGCGGACGGGCTCAGCCGCTCATAGCAACTAGCAAGCCCAGTGCCACTGTTGCAAGCAGGCAATCCGGGCCTACGGCGCTGCTATCGTGCTGACAATTGTGGCAGTGCTTGCCAGACAGGCATGAAAAAGCTGGTGTTACGCCCCCGGCCCCGTGGCTATCATCCAGCCAGTCCGGCTTCCTTGAGGGTCTCGTAGGCCTTGTTGATCTGGCTCATGCGCTCACCGGCTAGCTTGCGAAACTCCTCGCCGAGGTGGGCGGCGCGGTCGGGGTGGTTCTCCATCGACAGTTTTCGCCAGGCTTGCTTAATTTCATCTGCCGAGGCGCCACGTGTCATGCCCAGCATGGCCAGGGCCTCGTCGACCCGGGAGGCTGCCGCCGCCTGAGTATCGGCGCCGCCGGTGCCGAAACGCTGTCCCCCGGCAAAACCGCCAAATGCGTGCATGAAGGGGTCTAGACCGAGCTCGGCCGAGACGGTCTCGATGAAGGCCAACTCATCAGCTGTGACCCTACCATCTGCCTCGGCCACCCGCGCCAGGGCCTGCAGGGCGATGAAGCGTTCGTGCATGGCGTAACTCGCGCGCATTTCTCCGCATATCTCGGCGATCGCCACCGCGCTGCGGCGACTGGCCTTGATCAGATCGCGAACCCACAGCAGCCGTTCGTCTTGGTAACCAAGGTCGCGTTGGAAGAACAGGCGGATCGCGGTGACCTCGCTGCTGTCGAGTTCACCGTCGATTTCGGCCAAGCGCACCAGCAGGGCTACCAGCAGCTCGACGAAGCGATTATGGCGTTGGCCCTGGCTGCCGGTGTAACGCAGTACCGCCTGGCGGCGGATCCACCAGGTGAGCAGCCCGCCACCGACCACAAACAGCAAGACAAATCCGACCAAGAGGCGCAAAACGCCGACGAGCAGAGGCGAGCCGCCGATCAGGAAGATCAGCAGCAGAATCCACAGACAGCCAATGTTGGATCTGTATCCCATCAACAACCCGCTGCAAGGCGGGAGCGGGAAAGTGGTCGGGGTGAGAGGATTTGAACCTCCGGCTCCTGCGTCCCGAACGCAGTGCTC
>CAZPPZ010000112.1:0-10532 GCA_964588545.1 uncultured Myxococcales bacterium
ACTCTTCTCGAGCCAGCTCAGCGTTGATTCGATGTGGGTGCGATTGACGGCATCCAGCGCGGGGAAGATCGCGTGTCGTAGTATCTGTGGATACATCTATCTACTGGTCCTCTAGCCCTAGCTAGTGCACGTGTTGGAACCTATGCGGAAGTAGCGACCTGATGCCCTCGTCGAACAGCCCGGCCAAGCGTGCGGCAAGGACGAAGTTGGGGTCCGAACCAATACTGACGCGGCGCAACTGTAGAAGGTCGCTGTTCTGGTGGTTGGCGCCTCGCGCGGTGGTTACGGCTAGATCAAACCCCGCCTCGCGAAGGATAGCCATGGTGGTGTCGTTGTAGTCTCGGGTGGAGCCGTTCGGGTAGGCGAAAGACGTCGGCACGGTTCCCGTTTCTGATGCGATGCGATCGCGGGCCCCAAAGATTTCGTTTCGTTGCTCGGCGGCCGAGAGTTGCGAAAGAATTGGGTGGTTTACGGTGTGACATCCTATCTCGATACCAGCCGCGTCTAACTCGCGCACATTATCCCAGCTCAAAGGACGAGAGGCGGGACCAAGGTCCAACCCACTGCAACGCAACTCTGCTGCCAGCGTAGTTCGGCGTTCATGGCTGAGGTCCTTGATGCGTCCCAGCGCGTCCCCTGTGCTGATGCTGAAAAAATCTCCACCGATGGCCTCTTGCAGACGCTCCAGGGCCTGGGCCGGCAAGGCTTGTCGGCCGCATGCCCTGGCGTCGAGTGCGCGGCGGAGGGTGTCGAACCATAGATCCTCTCCGTCGAGAAACGCGGTAGTGACAAAGATGGTGGCCGGGAGGCCCTCGTCGCGCAGTAGCGGCCAAGCGAACTCGTAGTTTCCCAGGTAGCCATCATCGAAGGTAATAACCGCCAGGTCTTCGGTCAGTGCGGTGGCGGGATCAAGCGCGCCAACGCATTGTCGCAGCGATACCACGCGAAAGTTGTCCTTGATGTAGCGTAGGTGGCGGCGCAGTCGATCGGCGCTGATGACACCTTCGCGTTCTTCGCGGCCAGTGCAGACTTCGTGATACGCCAGGATCGACACGCGGTGGCCTCCGCGGGTCTTGCGCAGCAAGCGTGCTAGCTGAAGCGAACCACTCGCGGTGGCTAGCAGAGAGGCAAGGCGAGAGATGTTTGTTCGCGCTGCTGCCACGGTGTCAGGCGGATCCTTGGGCCACTTGCTGCGATCCGCTCAGGCGAGCGATGTCGCGGTCGCTGCCATCGATGATACTGCGGTAGAGCGATTCATAGCTGCGGACCATACGAGATGCGGTGAATTGTTCAAGGTATATCTCTCGCGTGCTGCTCCCAAGCCGTCTGCGAAGTTCGGGGTCAGCAAGCGCGAGGGCGAGCATTCGTGCCAGAGCCGGCGGGTCGCGAGGGGGAACCAGTAAAGCAGTTCTTTGGTGCTCGAGGACCTCGGCAAGACTGTCGATGTTAGTGGCGACTATACACGATGCCGCTGCCATGGCTTCGAGTAACGCGACCGGAAGTCCCTCGAAAAGCGACGGGAAAGCCACTATGTCGAAAATCGCCAGGATCTCTCGCGCGTCGCTGCGGAAGCCTGGGAACAATACGGTATCGCCCAGACCTTCGCTTCGTGCCTGTCTCTGCAACTTGTGCAGGTCCGTGCCGCTTCCGAGCAGTACCAGTCTGAGTTCACGATCGCTGTTCTGGTGGAGGGCGCGAAAAGCACTGATCAGGTAGTTGAAGCCTTTTTGTTCCACCATGCGTCCGATGGCACCAACCACGAGCGCATCTGCGGGGATCCCCAACGAATTCTTCAGGGCGGCGAGTGCCTGGGGTGTGGGTTTTGCCGTGGTCGTGGCGTCGAAGCCGTTGGTGATCGTACACATCGATACCGCAGCATCCTCGACGATGTCAGCGAAAGAATCGCGTGCTGATGCCGAACATGCGACCACTCGGGTGCTTCGTGGCAGCAGCTGTCGATATGCCCAGAGCTGAAGCTTGCTGAAGTTCTGTTTGGCATTGTGGAGCGTCATGATGACCGGTAAGCCGTCGCGGGCCTTGGCAGCTAGGTAGCCATGAAGGCTGTCTCCGAAGAGATGGGTGTGGACGATATCGATGCCATCGCGGCGCATCGCGCGTGCTAGGCGCAGGGCCCAAATCGGATCCAATTTGGGTATCCATCGGCGCAGTGTTGCTACCCGAGCGCCGGCCTGCTCGACCTCACGGCGGAACACACCATCCTTCCCAGAATAGACGAAATGCTCGAAAACTCGGCGGTCGCTGCCGCTGACTATATACTTGATTACCTGCTGGGCTCCGCCCAGACCGAGCCCATGGATGCAGTGTCCGATGCGGATGGGCTTACCCTCGGTTACGAGAGCGTCGTTAGAAAAGGTAGTTCGCATGGGGGTTGCAGAGCCCGACAAAGCCAACACTGCAAATCTTAGCATACAGCGTGACGCAGTGCGGTTTCTAGCGCTGCTCTGCGCAGCCCAAGGGCAGTTTATGGGGCTGTGCGCCAAAGTGGCTCAAGTGGCCGAATATTGCGTGGGAGCAGGGGAATCGGCTGTCCTCTAGGGTTATACCCGAGCAGGGGTGGCGTCAGCGGTCGCGCTGGCACGAAACGAGCACGGACACTCGCAGCGCTCGGTCACCGTGTTAGTCTGTTAAGCTGGGTGCCGCGTCTGGCGCAGTGCCCGTGCGGATGGAGAGGTAGGGCTCGAGTCTCACGCCTACTCAAGCGTCAGTAGCCGTAGCCGAGAACAACGAGTCATCGCTGGTGGAGGTCCTAATGTATAGTATTCGTTACTCGTTTGTCCTGGCGGTTCTCGCTGTCGCGGCGCTGCTATGTGTATCTGCCGCTGATGCCCAGACTCGAGGTTACGCGGCTCGAGCCTGCGGCTTCGACCTCGACGGTGATGGCATCCGTGGAGAGCCCACTGACGACTGCCGTATCTGTGACGGGGTGACCACCGATCCCGACGGTGATGGCAAGAACGAAGACCTCATCTACGTCGACTGCAGCTCGGGTAGTGATAGTAGTGGTTGTGGGCGTCCGGGTAGCCCCTGCAAATCGGTGGATTTCGCTGTCGGCAGCATTGCTGACGGCGCCGCCGATGGTGCCGAGGACATCATCTGCTTCCGTGGCGTATGTACGGCCCACGATATCACTCCCAAGAGTGGTGTGGCTGGTCACTATACCGTAGCTGCGAGTGGCAACCAGGTGAGGGCCTTCGAGTATCCGCAGGACCCCTTCATGGTGGTCGGTTGGGATTTCGACCGCGATGGTTCGTACCCCCCCTTTGACAGCGATGACACCGCGATTCTAGACGGTCTGGGCGGCAGCAACGGACCAGCCCGGGCGTTTAGCCACAACGGCGTGCCTAGCTATATCGAGTACGCGCATTTTTCGGTCAAGGATTACGGTCGCGGAAATTTCAGTAAGCAAGACGTCGGTTTCGTTGATATGGGCTCTAACGGTGGTAGTGGGGACAGCACCCATGTCTATTTTCACGATCTGGAGCTCTCGGGGATACTCCAGGACCATGGTGCGCGCTCCAATTCGCAGGTGTTCAAGCACTTCAAAGGTGATGCGCGTAGCCTTCAGTGGATAGCCAAGGAGAACATCGAGTGTCGGGAGTGCGGCGGTTACGTGGAGCGTGGCACTGGTGGCCCGCGCATTAACGAGATCTCAGGCCCTTTCCGCATGCAGAACTTCAGCTACACCGCTCACGCTTGTGATAGCAGTGGCTCGGGCTCCTGCGTGACCAGCGAGGGGACAGCCGATGCCTTTGTCACAATATCCAAACTGTGGGGCATGATCGACGGAATCGAAATACTCGACAGTGTCTTTGATGCCAACGTTGGGGCGTGGAAACCGGCCTTCAACGTGATCCCGGTTCAAGCGATCATCCCCAATTGTGCGACTCACGACTGGGACATAATAAACAATGTGTTTATCGACTTCCGCAAAGATATCGAGTTGCAACCCGATGACGGCGGGTTCTGCGGTGGCACCCGGCGGATGGACGACATTCGCATCGAGCGCAACTGGTTCCTACACCCGGCGGGTGATGCTGTTTACAAACAAGTGTTACCGATTGGTATAGAAGCTGGTGGCGGTGCGGCTACCGAAACGGTAGAGAACGTCACGATAGCTAACAACGTGATCTACGGCGGAAGCGCTGGATACAAGTTCTGCATAGAGAGCAACGCTGGTTTTCGCTCGAGCTGTGGAGCTAACCCACACAACGGCCAGATCCAGATCGTCGGTAACACTTGCTATGGCGCCTTGGACGGCGGGGCGGGTGCTATCAGCCTCTGGGGCAAAGCCACTCCAGCCTGCCGACATCACGACTATATGGTCAGCAACAATATCATCGCCGGTTTGAGCAGCGGCAAGAATATTGCCGTTGGCGGAATTCCGAGCGGGTTCCGTTGGCAAGCTGTGTCGAACGTTTTCGATTCAAATGCTTCGTATGAATGGAACAACGTTGCCCGGCCAACGCTAAGCGCGTTTCGCAGCGCTTCTGGCGGCGACTCAAATTCCAACGAGTGTGCCCCGGTGTTTAAGGACTCTGGGACAGCCGATCTTCACTTGCTCGGTTCTGACAGCTGTGCGCGTGAGCGTGGCAGCGACCTCTCGGCCATCAGTCCTTTCGACATTGACGGAGGTAGGCGCCCGCAAGGTGGTGGCTGGGACGTAGGAGCCGACCAAGTCGGCGTAGTGGGCTCGGGCGGAGCGGCGCCGCCGCCTACCGGTGGTGGTGGTAACAATCCGTCGACGATTGCTGCGCCGGTGTTGCGCGAGGCTCAGCCTATTGGGAACTGATCGGTGCTGTTGGCGGTAGCGCCGCATCCACGGCCTTGCCGCGGCTGGTGAGAATCTCATAGTAGAAGGCTTCGGTGCGCTCGGCGACTTCGTCCCAGTCGGCCAGCGATCTAGCGCGTTCGGTAGTACGTCGGCGGCTATCCTCGGTGAAGCTAGGGTTGGAGATAACGCGACCGAGTTGGGAACCGAGCTCGGCCACATTTCCTACTTCAAAGGAAAGCCCGCAGTCGGAGACGACCTCGAGGTTTTCGGGAATCGCAGTGGTGATCGTGCAACACCCGTAGCTCACCGCCTCTAGTAGCGAGATCGACAGGCCTTCCATGACCGACGGCAGAACGTAAGCGTAGCAGTTACTGAACAACTCCTGCATCGTGGCCCGGTCTACGCTTCCGAGAAACTCAACACCTTCAAAGGCCAACGAACGTACATGATCGATGTAACCGTCGGTGAAACTGCTGCCACCGGCGATAGCAAGTTTCTTGCGGCCGGCGTAAGGACGCATCGCTTCGAGAAGCACATCGATGCCCTTCTCTGGCGATATACGACCAGCAAATAGTATGTAGTTGTCCTTCGCTAGTCCCCAGCGTCTGATTCTGTCGGCTTCGGCTCGCACCGGTGGAACTACAGCATTGGGGATCATGTGTGGCCGCACTCCGTGTTGTCGTTCGAAGTGCTCCTGGAGTACCGCTGAAACCACGCAGCAGGCATGGGGGCAACGCACCGAGGCCCACTCTCCAAATCTTAGAACCGCGCGTGCTATGCGGCCCCACTTTCCGCGCTGCCAGTCGAGCCCACGCACCGATACCACTGTAGTGAAACCCGCGGCCCGTGGTATCAACGACAGTGGCGCCGAGCCGATAGCGTGGTATTGGACCACGTCGTAGTCGCGGCGGAGACTGTCAAAGGTGCTTAGCAAACTATGGGATATGGTTTCGAGGTGTTTGCTGCGAAGTGCGGGCAGGCGTCGGACCTTGATTCCACGGTAGCAGTCCACTTCGGGGGTGAAGTGATTGCGGCAGTAGGCGGTTACTTCATGGCCGCGGGCCGCAAGTCTGGAACCGAGCTCTTCATAGTAGGTTTCTATGCCGCTGTATGATCCTGCTACGCCACGGGCACCGATCAGCGCTATCTTCAATCGCCGCAGCATCAGCGTCCGCCTCCGTAGGTGATCATCATCGTGCGTCGGCTTGGTGAAGACTCGCGCAGCGCGAATTCCTCGGGCGTATCTTCGGTTTGCGAAGAGTTGGCGAAACGCCGTGCGACCACCAGGGCTATCAGCGTCCAATAGATCTTGGCGATGAATGGCAACACCAGCGTCGACTCGACCAAGTTGTGGACGAACAGTCCGCACAAGCCGGCGACCGCTGATAGGGCAAACAGACGATCGTCGGTGCTATCGCCACGGCGAAAAACCGCGACCCCGTGAAGAGTCGCCAGGGCCCCTGGAAGTAGGATCATCAAGGCCGCGGGCAGCCCGTGTATCAAGGCCAACGCGAGATATCCGCTGTGCGGTGTGTTGGCGTGACGGCTCAATGATAGGTCGACGGCACTTCCGGTGCCCAGCCAGGGGTGATCGAGAACCATCGACCAGAAGTGCGGCCAGCGTTCGGTCATGCGCCACTGAAGATTGGCATCACTGCTGCCCTGGAAGGCCGTGAGTATGTGGGCGACGTTGGGTTGATTGAGAAGGTCTGGCTTGACGACAAAGGCCAAGACCAGTGCGGCAAGGCCGAGGCTGGAGAGCTGCACTAGGCGTTGACGCCCACCAGTGGTGCGAATCAGCATTAGCGCGTAAACGGCTACGGCGGCTATCGTCGCGATGAGTGCGCCGCGTGAACTCGAGAACAGGAGGCCGCGGGCCATGAGCGCAAGGCTGGCTCCCGCGAAAATCGACGAGCGCCGCGAGGGCGAGTATATCAGTAGCGAGAGAGCCAGAACTATCGGGACTACCAGCGCTCCGCCAAGGGCATTACCGGCAAAGAACGGGCCACGCGCAATCTCGCCGGAGTACCCTTGGATGGTGGCCTGAATCGCGAGAACATCGCCAGCGATGATTATCGCGGAGGTTACCGCTGTGAGACGAGAGCGGTCGTTGGCCACCATCAAGAGCATCAGCGGATAATAGAGTATTGGCTTCCAGCAGTAGCGGTACAGTTGATAACCGCTGCGAAGTGGATCGGTGAGATGCTCCTGGTTGATAGGCGCCATCATGTAGGCGATCGAGGTCATCACACCCATCGCGACCCACAGGGTCAGGTAAGGGCGCGCGCTTCCTGGGATCGTCGCTGGGCCGAAACGCCGTAGTAGCGACGCTGCGAGCACGGCCAAGAGCACGAGATCTGTGGCGTCTACTCTGACTCCGCCGAACTGCCAGTCGCCGACGGGTATGAAGACCAGCGTGATGCCGAGAAGCGCCAGCACATAAGGACGGACGGTGACCACCATCACGGCCAAGAGCGGTAACAGCAAGACCAGCCAGGTTGTCGTGAGTTCTTCTACCACCACTTGGAACGTCCAATCAGGCAGCCGCGCGCGAGGGCCTTCGTCCTATGCCGAGTACCAGTTCCGCGCGTAATCGCGCAGTAACGTCTGGCCAGCGGTATCCCTCGGCAAAACCGCGCACCTGTTCGGGGGGAAATAGCTTTCGTTGCGTAAACATATGTCTGATGCCTGTCGCGATAGACGTGGCCGAGGAGTCAGCAATGATGATACCATTCGTGCCTTCGGAGACGGCGTCGGTAGCGCCCCCTTCGGCGCTGCAAATTACCGGGACTCCCGACGCGGAGGCTTCCATGTAAACTATGCCGAACCCCTCGATATCGTAGCGGGTAGCCTTCGAGGCGAGGACGAACAGGTCGGCGTTACGGTAGCAGGCGAGGAGTTCTGCGTTGCTCAAACGCCCAGCGAAGGTTACACGATCGGCCAGGCCGAGTTTGCACGCGAGATTTTCGAGCCGCTGGCGATCATCACCATCACCAACCACGGTATAGTGTATATCAACGGCATCCTCGAGTCGGGCTATTGCGTGTAGTACTCCGTCGACATTCTTGCGAGCGCTATGTTTAGTAAGCCGGGTAACTGTCACGACTTCAAAGCGGTTATCCGGCAACGGGTCAGCCGCTCTCGCGGTTTGAAAAAAACCGTCCTCCACGCCGGGCGGACATAGGGTGATTCGTTTGCCGTCGACTCCCAGGGTCGTCGACGCGAGTTCAGCGGTGCGTTGGCTGTTGACGAAAACGTGCTCGACGGCACCGATGGTTCTACGGATGCTGATGCGCCGCAGTGCTCGCTTGAGCTTTCCAAGGTATGGGCGGCGCAAGGGTTCGAGCCAGTGGCTTCCATAGCTAATCCACGGCATCAAGAAGTCGCTACCATGGAGGTAGACGAAAAACGGCTGGTCGAGGTGAGGGGCGAGAGGAACCAGTCCGCCGTTGACCCCCAGCCAGAGGTCGACGTCTTCGGGTGCCAGACGCGCGAGGTCGCTGCCAAAGTTCCCGCTGAGCAGCGGGCTTTGTCTGAAATGGGGGTTGGCCTTTATATCGACATCATCGCGTACGTAGACGGTGACGTCGTCGCTGTGCCCGAGGGTCTCGGCCAGGCCCCATGCCAGTGTGTGCATACCACCGATAGCAGGGGGAAATTCAGGAGCAATAATACCGATCTTCATCGTCGCTGTTGCCTATTCGACGTAGCCGAGTGCGCGTAGGCGTTCTCGCGCAGTCGCGTCGATGCTATGGCTGCCTCGTGATTCTCCAACCGCGGTGGAATCACGCTCTAGCTTCATGGCGATGGTGCGGATCGGGACGCTATTCCCGAGTTCCGCGATCGCCACGTCTTCTATTACACCGCCATCAAGGAAGTCCGGGAGTGGTAGTCCTAGCAAAGCCAATGCGGTGGGTGCGATTTCATATATGTTAGGTATCGTAGTCAGCGACGCCGGTGGTTGTCCCTGAGAAGCTCTCGAAAAGAATACTCCGGGCGGACCACGGAAATGACTTACTTCGCGTGTTGGGCCTTCGCCTACTATTTCTACTCCGTGGTCGGAGAACACCAAGACCGCGGGTTCTCGGCCTACCAATTCTAGTAGACGACCCAGTGTACGGTCGACTTCTTTGTATACATGCAACGACAGCCTTTCTCGCTCGCCGCTGTACAGCCCCGCATAGAGGTGGTCAAGCTCATCGGGGCTCAAAATGTGGTTGAGAAAATCGGGAAGGTGGCTGTAGAAGACGACTAGATCGGTATTGCGACAGTCTTCGGAATCGAGCATGCGTTCGGCGGTTCGCAGGTAAAAGTCATTCTCTGCGACGTGAAAACCCCCGGTGTTATGAACATCCACCTGTTCGGCGGCAGCGATCGAGGGCAGAAAGTCGAGGCACCCGGGCGTAGGCGAACACAGTTCCTGTTCGGCGTCAGGCGAGGCCAGCTGCTGCCTGGCCATCAACCGCAGCGGAAGCTTGGTCCCGGTAATGTCATCTGTGACGACGGCCAGGTCGCCCTGGTTGCGCGCGAAGAAGGCTCGGTCGCTTATCATGGCGCCGTTCAGACTCTCAGCAGGCCATGTACCCATCCAGTCGATTACACAGCTAGAGAGCCCTGCTTTTCCGGCCAAGCCCCAAAGCGTGGGCGCGTCGCGGTGAGCAGGGGTGATGGGCTGTTCGTCGACGAGGCGGCTGCGGATGATCGTGCCAAGCAGGGTAGAAGTGGCGAAACCGCTTGGTTGATTTTTTAGCATCGACAAGTCGAGTCTCGTGGAAATCAGACGGCGCACGAAGAAATCATGGATCCCATGCTTTGCGGGGCCGACGCCGGTCGCAAACGTGGTCCATATCGGTGGAGACAGTCCTTCCGGCGAGGTCGCGAGTTCGCTGTAGCTGGCTTCTTGCTTGAGTTTCGCAAAAGTCGGCATGTAACCTCCCGCGATGAACACGTCGAGCAGGAGGGGGTCTATACCATCGAAACCAATCAGTGCTACCCGCCGCCGAGTAGAACTAACAGAAAAACTATTGGTGGCCTGGTATTCCAGTGAGCGTTGCTTGGTTTGACGCATGAGTCCCCGCGTATCGGGGGCTGGCAATAGCGAGATGACCAGCAGCACCGCCAAAGCCGATCCGCCGGTCATAAGCAGTGGGCGAGTATTGGTAGCAGTAGGGCTGCTGCGATGCCTACGTCCGATCAGCCATGTCAGCGCTATGGCGGTGATAGCCGGTAGTGCCCACCAGGCACGCTTAGTGAGTACCTCGAGCGTCGCATAGCCCTCGCGGAGGTCTGTTGCTGCTCCTATGGCGTGGCGAAGGCAAACTACTACCCCAACGGTGAAGACCGCTAGGGCTGTTGATTGCCAAAAGCCTAAGGTGTTACCACGACTGCGTCTGTATAGAGCTACGACAAACAGCAGCACTCCCATGGGTAGCGCCATCACGGCGTAGCTCACACCCATGAGCGCTAGTACGGCAAGTCGCGACGGGAAACCAGCTACTACGTTGTGGGTAACTAGGTAGGCTCCGACGTAGAGTCCTACCCCCAATCCACACGATACGGCAGCACCGATCGATCGGCCGAGTATAGTATCTGCGGCTTCGAGGCTGCTCATTCCTCCCCTGCGGGCGTTAGTGCGCCCCTTGACGCATTATCACGGCGGGGATGGTCTTCAGCAGGATGCGCATGTCGAGCGACAGAGACCAGCTGTCGATGTATTCCATGTCCGACTTGATCCAGTCGT
>CAZPPZ010000113.1:0-10225 GCA_964588545.1 uncultured Myxococcales bacterium
CCCGGTCTTGGCCTACGGCAATATGCATTACTGCTTGAAGGAAGTGTAGCTCGGCCGAAAGTGGATGGTCGCTGCATGCCTGCAGACACTCATGCAGCGCCGCCGAGACGCCTTGGCCATTGGCGAGAGCCGATATCCGTAGCGCACAAGCGTGGGGGTCATCGCCGAACCACGAAGCGATGGTGGTGGCTCGCGCGTAGTCGCCAACAGCCAGCGCGCGCTCTGCCTCGACTAAGCTAGGAGGTCCTTCGCCCGTGGCAGCGGAAGTGTTCTTGTCGTAGCGCTGCGGGCGAGCAGGGTCTGACGAGCCTAGGCTGGGGCGAGCATGATTGACTGGCTCCGTTGCCGCTCGCGGTGCAATAGTCAACGCCACTTTGGACACCGTGGTCGGCTGCGACGACGGTATCGGCTGAGTCTGGAGCTGTGTCTTGTTGGCGCGCCGGTAGATGCTCACGGAGTGGTCGCTGATCCTTTCGAACAGGTGGCTATATTCCAGGTTGGGATCGCAAGCACCGGTGATGAGCCAGCCGTCGTCCGCAAGAGAATCGAACACGGTTCTGGCAACTCGATCGATAACTTCCGGAGTGAAGTATATTAGAACGTTGCGGAGCAGAATTACGTCGGCCTTGGTACCGTGGGTGAAGGCTAGGGGAGATGAGCCACTGGCTAGATTGTGATGCTCGAAGCTTACCATGCGGCGGATCCTAGAGTTGAGAACCTGATCCGTGCCGTCTTCTGAGAAGTAGCGTCTCAGTACCTCGGTGTCGGCATCGCGCAGCGACCAACGGCGGTAACGGGCCCGACGGGCTAGCTCTAGCGCGTGCTGCGATACATCGGTGGCGACTATCTGGGCACGCTCGCTGAGGCCGGCTTCGTGCATGATGATGGCCAGAGAATAGGGCTCCTCGCCTGATGCACAGCCGGCGCTCCAGATTCGGATCGGTTGGTCGTGCGGCCGCCGACCGAGCAACTCGGGGAGCAGTGTGTTGCGTATGCGATCAAGCGTCTTGTGTTCCCGGAAAAAATAGGTTTCGCGCACGCTCAAGGCATCGACCAGGGCTGCGAGTTCGCTGCCCCCGCTGCGTAGTCGCTCGGCGTAGGCTGCGGTGCAGCTGACGCCCTTGCGTGAGAGGTGCTCGGTGATTCGCGTGCGAGCTCGCGCTCTTACTGCACTGCTCGTTAGGTCGAAGCCGGTGTGGTCGGCAACCAGGCGCACGACCAAGTCGGAGTCCGATTGTCGTGTGGGTGCGTGCATGGCCTTAGCGCGAGGTGACGGCTTCATCATGGGGCGTGTCGTTTTGCTCCAGGACCGTCGACAGCAGGGCCGCGAGGTCATGGATTACCAGTATCCCATCGCTCAATCGGGCGAGTGAGGTTCCACATAGATCGGATGAAATCTGCGCGCGATCGGACTCTACGGTAGAGTCGTCGAGTTCGAATATGTCGACGGCCCGATCGACGTGGAGCGCAAACCTAGAGCCACCGATCGACGCGACGATTAGATGATCACTGGCGCGCATGGGTGCTGCATCTAGGCTCAGACAAGCACGCGCACTGACGACGCGCACGACTGAGCCGCGAACGTTTAACATGCCTTCGAGGGCAGCGGGGGATCCTGCTACGGGGGTCAGCTGCGCCGCGGGTAGGACTTCGCATACGGCTGATGCTTCTAGCCCGTAGCGTTCCCCATCGATCTCAAACGTCAGTACACGCATTGTTCTGCCTTTCAGATCTCGGTAGAGAAACCTGAATACATCGAGGTTATCATGCGAGGTGGGGCGGGGACGGCGGTTTTTGTGGTCGATCGCCAAGTATTGTGGGTGGTCGCTCTATACCCGGGCCGCTCTGCCGGATCGCAGTGTCATTGATGTGTATAGTGCCATGGCACTGCGCAATCGTGTTTGCCACTCGCCCGGACGACACTGGCAAAGCCGCGGCTGGGCTGAATTGAGCTTGAGGAGATACGAGGAGATTCATCTGCGCCGTTTCACCACGATAGTACGTGGTGTCGCCTGGCTGCTGGTCATCTCGCTGCCGATGGTCCTTGTGGCGGGCTTACCCGCGCGTTTTGAGGTCCGCGTTGTCGATGACAACGGAACGCCAGTCGAAGCAGTGCGCGTGCGCGTGGTCCGCAGCCGTGACCGCTACGATGTGGTCGACCTATACACCGATATCAGCGGCCACGCTGCTGCCGAGCTCGGGGGCGTTCACAAGTCTATCGACATTGAGCTCAACGGCCGGTCTGGGGTGTATCGGCCCGAGGCTTTCATCTGCCCAAGCCGCGATAATGAGCCTGGGCTCAACTATGGAACTGAGCAGCTTTGCGGATTGGCCTACTCACGTTGGTCGGGTGAGACCTTGACGGTTGTATTGAAGCCGCGGTTGCCTAGCCGAGTGATATGCCGTCTCACCGGCCGAGGGTCTGCAACCCGACCATATACTTATGCCGGGCAGGATAGTGCGATCACACTGGCGCTGCACAATGGTGATTCGAAATACGATAAGCTGCTGTGGTGGTTTGGCGATAGCGTCGATGAGTTTGGCGGATGGATCCTAGTGCAGAACAAACTCGCGTCTAGCGATGCAACTGCTGACGCGTCTGCCTGTGTGGAGCTCACGTACGAAGGAGACTACAGAAGCGCTGCCTTGCCGGTGGCGGGAGATGGAGTAGCCACCGAGTGGGATCCCAACCGAGTAGTTGCCCCGCAGCGTCGCCGCCTTGCCAACGGCGTGGCAATCGAGGCCGAAGATACCGTGTGGCTGGATCTTCCACTGCTGGTACCCGGACCTCGTCATGATGACGCGCTGGAGAAGTTCGGCCAGAGCGTGTTTCAGCCAGATGCCGGCGACACTCTATACGCAGTATTCTTGTCGGTGCGCGACATGCCCGAGATGTTTCGCATCAACCACGTTGGTATGGCGGAATACTCTAATTGCTATCCCAGCTGTGCCAACCAGCTTGGCCCTGACTCACGTATGCATCGTTTGGATGAGCCGCTTTGGTTTGGCCCCGCAGAACGGTCACGGGCGCCCGAAGGTAGTGCCCTGGTCGCGGGAGACGATTACCTGATCTTCAAGGTTCCGAGCCGGCGCAGCTACTGCGCAGCGCCACCTTACCGGGTCGATTGTACAGTCGGCGTGTCTTGCCCTGATGGCAGCCTTTGCGTCGAACCCGGCAAGTTTTGTTCGCTACCGCCCTATGTTGCGTGTGCCGTCGACGGTGATTGTGATGATGGGGAGTGTCGCCCCGGTGGGGTTGCGGTAATGCGGGTGCCGCGCTCACGCGTGCTCGATAAGAACAGCTACCGCTTCTGGGATGCGCGCTCACGGAGCTTTGTGGCCGATTCGGGTCGCGAGCCGGATGCCATCGTCGTCGATGGCGAACTCGGCAACAGTGTCAGTATAATCTGGAGCAGTTATCTAGAACGCTGGCTGATGATCTCTAACTACAATCGCGATTTCTTTACCGGGCAAATCGAAGTTGGGCTGCGCACGGCACGGTCGCTGATGGGGCCATGGAGCAAGGCGCAGACCATCATGCAAAACCTCGCTGGTCAAAGATCCTACAATCCACGTTTCGTGCCGGCCTACGTCAAGGCGGCGCCGGCGGATAACTTGGTTTACTGGACGGCCACCTACTCCAGCTATGGCGAGGCTGAGCCCACCTACGGCTTACCCTTCGACTACAACGTGTTCTTGTACCAGACAGATCTGTCTGGATTGGCGGATGTGTTACCTTAACGGGTTAAAGCTTGCAGCGGGTGATCTTGGACCTCGCGGTGCACGGCAGCACTCCGATGAAAGAATCATCGCCAACACTCAAGTCGAGGTCGAGTGGAGTCGCGTCGAGGCTGAGCAGTCCTACCCCTTCTGCCCTCCACCTCAGGCGGAATGAAGTGCCGTTGTTACTGCCGATGAAGGCGCGAGTAACTCCGGCGACTGCTGCGGCGGCATTCTTGTAGCGAAAGCGCGTCCCAGAGCTGCCGTTAACACTAAATAGGCTGTTTAACACTCCACCGTAGTGGAGCACGCTGTTTTGCAGCAGCGCGACAAGGACGATCTCGGTCGTTGGGTCAATGGTCGCGGCAGATTTGAGGGTAAACTTGGCTCTTACCAATAGGCGGTCGGGCTTCGTTGCCGAGCCTCTACGTATGCGCACGCGCGCGCGTGTGAATACCGAGCCGCTGGCAGGAGCACCTGCCAACTGGCACTCGCCGCAGCCAGACGAGGTCGCGTCGAGCGCGCAGGTCCCGTCACAGCAGTTGCCCATTCCGTTGGTATTGTCATCGAACTGGCTGGGGTTGACCATGCCGGTGCAGTTGTCGTCGCAAACTCCGCTTATGGGGTCAGCGTCGATACAGGGAAAATCGCCTTCTATCGCGCTGGCATTACCGTCCTCGTCGCGCCCGTCCGAATCACGGTCGGGGCTAGCACCGATGTGCGCGGGCAACGAACCCAGTATGCGCTGGCCTTGGAGCAGGTCGAGACGGCTGTTTACGCTGACTGCGGTGTCATCGATGACAACCGTAGCTCCGGTTGCGTCAGCGAGAATGATGGTTTCTGTGCTGGTATCTGCGTCGCTATCTGGGGAGACAATGCTTAGACCGCTGCCCGCCACGAGATCCACAGAGAATCCCCCTGGTGGCGGATCTGCAACATTGCCGAATATGTCCACGGCAAACAGACGCAGCGAGCGTTGGCTGTTGCCAGCATCGGCGGGGATTGACACGGCTTCGAGCGGTAGCACCAGGACACGGCTATTGCCGTCGCTGCTCGGTGCCGGCCTCAAGCGAACCCGGGAGATTGAGCGGAAACCGCCTGCCGTGATCTCATCGGCGAATCGTGCGCTGGTTGCCGGGCCGCTGTAGACGACGAGTTGGTCGGTAGTGGGTTCACTGCCATCTACGGGGATACCAAAGGGTGTTCCGAGCACGGCGTGATCGGGTGCCGGCAGATAGTTACGTTCTGGGTCGAACTTTAGTTCACTCGGTGCGTTGGGGTCGGGCGCTGCAGCAGAGCCGTTGCCAACTACGCGGGCGGGATCGAGCGGAGGAAAGTATGGCCACAGCGTTTGAATGAAGGGCCCATCACTGAACTGCACTGCCGGATCTACGCCGGTGTAGGCGCCCGCCGATAGCGAAACCATCAGTCCGCCGATGCTCGCGGGTGCGGCCAACTGTATACCCAGACTGCCACTGTGTAGACCGGCAGAGAACTGCCCCACCTGACGTCCGACATAGCCAGTGGCTTCTTGACGCTCTAGCGCGTTATCGGCGGAGCCATCTACATTTGTCGGGCCTACGACGCCGTCGCCGTCGAGGTCAGCAAACGCGTAAACGGTTACGCCACGGAAATCCAGATCAGCCGCGGTTACTACGTTCCCGTAGGGGGGCGTCCCGCTGCCGTCGCTTATGAGGACCGTGAAAGGGATCTCGGTGCCGATACCGCTCGAGCCACCACCGGCGTTTAGCGTGGAAAGGCCGGCACCGCCTGGCGCTGCAGCCGGAGGTGGTATGGCCCCGGCACCGAGGGTGCCCACACGCACTACTAGGTCGGTATCGCCAGTAATTAGCGTATCGATTATGTCGTCGGCTGTGCCGAAGTCTTGGTCTGGTCCCGGCAGCAGCAGCGGCAGTCCGGGAAGGATTGGGTAAGCCTGTCCGGTGGCTGGATCGATCGGGTCGCCGCTGAGAACCTGCTGGGCGCCAACCGGCGTGCTCGCCCAGACAAGCACGGCCACAGCAGCCATTAGTGGGGACAATAACTGCTTGCAGCTCATGGCCCACCTCCAGCGACACCGGCGAGCACTGTTGACAGAGTATTGCTGGTGAAGGTGCCTTCGCCGGGTAGTTCAACGTAGAGCACCGCGGCGACGATGCCGTCGGCGAAACCGGTGGGTAGGCTGACCTGAACGCGGTTGGGCTCGATGCGCAATATCTCGGCGTTAGCCTCTGCCTGACCACTGCCCTCTAGAGCCGCGACCTCTGTAGTATCAAGACCGTCGGCTAGGCCGGCGAACGACCCCGACTGGGGCTGGGAGCCTACCTGGTAGCGGGTGAAAGCTGTGCCCTGGTAGACGACCAGGTTAAGCGGATAAGTTACCTGGATGACATCATCGAAGCCGAAGATACCAGTGATCTCAACGATCGCCGCAGCGCCGGCCGGACTTGCCGTCAGTTGGCCTAGCGCCAGTGTTGGGTCGGTGGCGCCGGCGCGAGCAAGCGAAGAACCGAGCGCCACAGCGGCGATTGCCAGGCAAACTACAGTTCTTTTTGTTATTGCGGCTTTCACGGCATTTCTCAGTGACCGACTGTGGCGGCCCTATAGCCTATCTCACAGTTGTCATAGTTCTTGCAAGCATTAAACGTGCCACGTGCTAAATCCTGCAAGTTTGTTATGGACCAGCGGAAAATACCACGCTTCCTATGTGGGAAATGCCACAATGGGGCATTTGGCTCATATGGTGCGTTGCAATAAGACAGCCGGTCAGTTCGGCATGTGTAGAATAATATGGCTGATATCCTTTTAGTAGAAGACGAGGAGGTTCTGCGCCGTTCATTGGCAAGAACGCTGGAGCGAGAGGGGCACGACCTGAGGGTCGCTGAGAGCGGTGAAGTAGCGCTAGAGCTGCTGTCACAGGGGCCTCCCGACCTTTTGATTACCGATAATCGGCTACCTGGCATCACTGGCCATGACATACTGCGTCAGGTCAAGCGAGACCATCCCCAGGTAGGGGTGATCTTGATTACCGCTTACGGAACCATCGAAGATGCGGTTGCTGCTATGCGTGAGGGAGCGGCCGACTACCTGCGCAAACCCATCGATCTTCACGAACTGAGCCTGGTGGTGGAGCGTTGTCTTGAGAAGGTGGGGCTGCGTCGCGAACTCGACTACTACCGGGCCCGCGATCTGGTGGAGGGTACACCCGATGGCATCATCGGGTCATCACCGGCGGTTGATCGCTTGCGCGCGCTGGTCGCGCGTTTGGCCAGTTTGGAGAAACGCGACGGTGGCGGACCGACGATCCTGCTCACCGGCGAAACCGGTACCGGTAAGGGGCTGACGGCGCGGGCGGTGCACAACGCGTCGGCGCGGGCGAAGAAGGCCTTTATCGAGGTAAACTGCACGGCCATTCCCGAGAACCTTCTAGAAGCCGAACTCATGGGCTATGAGAAAGGCGCATTTACCGACGCTGGGACCTCGAAGGTGGGACTGTTCGAGGCGGCTGAAGGAGGCACCATATTCTTTGACGAGATCGGTCATATGAGTCGTAGCCTTCAGGCCAAGCTGCTCAAGGTCATCGACGAAAAAGCCGTTCGTCGTCTCGGTAGTACTCGCGACCGAGTGATCAACTGTACGGTGTTTACCGCTACTCATATGAACCTTGAGGCCAAGGTCAGTGAAGGGGCGTTTCTCGAGGATCTGTTTCATCGCATCAACGTAGTGAAGATAGAGTTGCCACCTCTGCGCGACCGCGCCGACGACGTTCTGGTGCTGGCCGAGCACTTTCTCCAGGCCCACTCTGGTGAGTACGGCATGGAGCAGCCGCGACTCTCTGAGGGGGCGGTAGAGGCTATTCGCTGCCATAGTTGGCCGGGTAATGTTCGTGAACTCAGCCACGCGATTGAACGCGCCATCGTGCTGAGCTCGGGCGGACTGCTGACCGAGGCGGATCTAGGCCTATCGACCGTTCAGGTTCAGCAGAAAGTAGGGGTCGCCGGTGATGGTGTGGTTATGGTTGATTTTGCCGATGGTGCTATCCGTCTCGAGGACGTGGAGGTGCACCTGATCCGCCAGGCTATGGAGTTTACCCAGGGCAACCAGGCCCAGTCGGCACGCATTCTCGGCCTTTCGCGTGATGCCCTGCGCTACCGCTTGGAGAAGTACGGTCTACGCTGAGTCGGAGTCATCGTGGACCAGCGGAAGTATGAGGCGGAAGCAAGCACCGCCGGCAGGGCCGTTGCCCGCAACTATGGTGCCGCCGTGGCGTTCGACTATCTTCTTGACTGTCGCTAGACCAAAACCCGTGCCCTTAGACTTGGTGGTGTAGAACAAGTCGAACAGTCTGTCCTTGACCGTATTGCTTATTCCTGCGCCACTATCCGCGACTTCTAGCCACGCTGAATCTGAGTCCTGGTTCGCACCGGTGCGAATGGTAACGCTACCCCCCGGCGGGCTGGCATCGACGGCGTTCGAGATCAGCTCGATTACGGCTTGCTCGAACAGCACGGTATCCACACGCACATTGCCCAATTTGGCCGAGACGTCTACGTCGAGCTGGACATTGGCGCCGGCGGCCTTCGACTTTGTATCGCGCACAGCCCCCTCAGCGATGGCCCTTAGTGAAGCCGGTCTTACCTCGGGTTCGAATGGCTTAGAAAAATCTAATAGAGCGGCAATGCGATCGGTTAACCGGTCGGTTTCCGAGACGACATCCGCGACGGTTGATTCGGCGGGGTGACTGGAAAGTTCGAACAGCGCTAGCTGGGCGGCGGCCTTTATCCCAGCCAAAGGGTTGCGGATGGCGTGAGCTACGGCAGCCGATAGCTCGCCGATGGCCGCGAGACGTTCTTTTTGTACCAACTCGTGTTGAGCATCGCGAAGGTCGCGGTTGGCTTCCTCGAGCGCCACGTTCTTAACGCCGAGATTACGGTTGAGCCGATCGATGGTTTTGTATGCCTGAGCATTGTCGAGCGCGACCGCCAGTTGATCGGAAACCGTGCGTAGAAGTTCAACGTCGTCACCACCGTAGTGTCCACCGGCGCGCTTGGCACCAACCAACACCATGCCGCTGAGAGACCCCGACAGTCGCATCGGCACGGCTAGCGATCCGCCTATGCTGCGAAGCGCGCGTGCCGCCTGCTCGCCGTCACCGCCTACGGTATCGTCATCGGCGGTCACGAGATCGCCTTGGCCGAGCTGTTCGACCAGCGGCGCCACCGATGGGTCGGCGCTGCCCTCGATGTCGGCGTGTAGGTCGCCGGTCGAATCGCCGTGGTGGTCTAAGTGGCCGTGGAGAAGCGCGGTCGAGCCAGCACCCACGGTGTAGACACGAATCATCTCCGGTTGCATGGTCTCGTCGAGAAGCCTGAGCACACGTCGTACAAGTTCGTCAAAGTCCAGAATACGCGTGAAGGTGTGCGCCGCCGAGCGGATGACGTCGCGGTAGTTGTAGCGCCGTCGATCATAGAGCCTGTCGACGATTTCTTGGATGCGACGCATGCTAGGCGTGGTAATGAAGATGAGGAACAGAATGAGGACACCCTCGGCGACTCGCGATGCTACCTGGGTAAGATTCTCGAAGAGGTAGTCTATGCTGGTGATGACCAGGGCATAGATACTCAATACGAAAGCCGACAGCGTTACGTAGACAAGCGTGCGCTTGATTGCACGGTCGATGTCGAAGAGGTCGTGCTGGGCGATCGCATAACCAATGCTCAGAGGCCACGCGATGAGGAACACCGTGAGGAAATTGAAGGGTACGCTCAGCCCCCAGGCGTATACCGCCGGCAGCATCACCGACGGTAGCACGAAGGCCGCCATCGCGCCGAGCATGACGACCTTGGTTTTCTGGCGGACGAAGTGGTTGCGCGTGCGTAGGAAATGCCAGCCGAAAAACAGTATCGCCGACCAGATGCTTGCCGCCAGCAGCATGTAGGTGGCCAGTTCCAGACGCAGTAGCAGATCGCCGTTGGCGGCGAAGGCCAGGTTCGAGGCCGTGCCCAACGCCAGGCCGAGCAGCAGCAGACCCAGCAGGCAATAGTCTTCGAAGCGCCGCCTCTTGCGTCCCAAAGGGAAATAGCTGAGCACGGCAAATCCACCGAGCGGTACCAGGTTTTCGATGTAGAAGTACGGTATGCGGAATATGTACGGACCGAAGCGGTCAGCCGAGGTCGCAATGAAAAGCGCGAGCGTGGTGGTAAACAAGAACATCGACTGCGCCGCGGGGTCGGTCGACTTCATATAAATGATGACGACTCCGAGGATCAGCAAGGCCCAGGCTTCGACTAAGTAGATACCCAGCCCCGAGGCCCACGCGCGGGCATCCATCTTCATGATTGGAATGGTGGCGCTATACTCTTCCCCGCTCTTTTCGAGAACGTACTCGACGCTTTCGCCGGGCCGCTTGCCGCGCAGCGCCTCGGCTAGGTCATGGGCGTTGTCGAGGGGTTGGCCGTCTGCCGAGAGTAGCCAGGAGTGATAGTGTAGGCCGGAAGATATTCCC
>CAZPPZ010000114.1:0-10182 GCA_964588545.1 uncultured Myxococcales bacterium
GGGTGGTCGTGCGGTTTCTTCTATATGCCGCTACTGACCACAATCATGCCGAGCATGTCGGCCCAGATACTCTTGGCTGGAATCGCGGCTATCCCGATCGCGGTGCTGCGCCGCGATCTGAGGTTCGGCCGATTGGCTATAGTCGAGGGTGGATCTGCGGTGGTCTTCGCGGTAGTGGGTCTGGGCATGGCGTTGAATGGCTTCGGCGTATGGAGCCTGGTGTGGGCACCGCTGGCTTCGAACGCCTGGATGGCCGGCGCGGCAGTGGTCCTGTCGGGCTATCTACCACGGCCGGGATGGGAGCGGTCGTCGCTAGCTAAGTTTCTCGCGTTTGGTGGCGGTCTCACTCTAAAGAACGTGTTCGTGTACATAGGCCGCAACCTTGACAACCTAATCGTTGCCAAACTGCTGGGCGGCGCGCCGGTAGGCTTCTACAACCGCGCCTTCAACCTCACACGGATGCCACAGACGCGTCTGGTGGGGATGCTCTACCGCGTGTGCTTCCCGGCCTTTTGCCGGCTGCGAAACGACACCCCGCGATTCCACGATTGGTACGTGAAAGCCACGGTGGTGGTCGCGGTGGGGATTACGCCGATGTTACTTGGCCTGTGTGTGCTGGCCGAGGACTTTATCCTGGCGGTGCTCGGAGAACAGTGGAGCGGTATGATCATATGCCTGCGCATCTTGTGCGTATCGGCACTGTTCAGCTCGCTGCACATGCTGGGAGGTGCAGCGATAGAGGCCTCCGGGCGAATCCGCTACGAGGTGTTCACGGAGTCGGCCTATGCCGTTATGATCGTCGTGGGATGCGCGGTGGGCGCCTACTACGGCGGCATCGAAGGTGCGGCCCTCGCGGTGTTGGCTGCTGCCGTGGTATTGTATGCGACCAAGTCGTTGACCCTCTATCTGGCGATCGGGCTGCATCCCCGGCGTTACTTCGCCGCGGCGCTGCCGTCGCTAATAGCCGGTGTCGTCATGTTTGTATCCGTACACTACCTCCTCAACTACCCCCCGGAACCGCTGGCGGGATTGCTAACCGGACACTGGATGAGATTGGTTGTGGGTACTATCACTGGTGCGCTCGTATATACCGCAGCGCACGCAATAGTGGGCCGCCAGCACCTGCGCCTGCTGTTCTCCCAAGCCGGGATGATGCTACGCGCTGGCATGCAGCCACAGGCGGATGCACCATCCGACTCCCACGCGGCAGCCGAGGCACCGCTGCAATGACCAAGGACAGGGATAGCGTCGCTCCAGTGTCGACACTCGGGCTGTGCATCGTCGGCGCCCTCTATATTCTCATGGGCTATTCGGTGCTATTTCTCGACGACAAGACCGTGCAACTGGTCGCTGGCGAGGAGATGCTGCTTGAGACCCTTGGCGCGATTTGGTTCATGGTCTGCTCCGCGCTCTGCTACCTGCTGTTGCGCGGCCGCCAGCACAGCGAACAACACCGACGTGAAGTATGGGTCTGGGGGTTTCTCGCGCTGTTCTTCTTCGTCGCCGCCGGCGAAGAACTCTCCTGGGGACAACACATGTTCGGCTTCACGCCGCCACAAGCAGTGAGCCAACTGAGTCGTCAGGAGGAGTTCAACCTGCACAACCTGTGGCTGTTTGATACCCGCAACGAGACCGGCGAACGCGCACAGGGAATCCAACGATTTATCAACTCCAACCGACTGTTCGACTATTTCATGCTGTGCACCTTTATCATTGCACCGCTCGGATATCGCATGGGAGGGCGTAGCAAGGCCTGGCTCGAGCGCTTTGCCATTCCCGAGACCACTGTAGATTTCGCCCCGCTTGCGATCGCCAATTATGTGCTATCTCTGATCTTAGTGCCCTGGCTAGGCCAGCTCGGCAGCGGCCCGCTCAACCGTTTTGCTTCGGAGATTCGCGAGAGCAACAACGCCTTCCTCTGCTTGCTGTTGTGCACCCATTCGTTACTGCTCATGCGCCGCCTGACTTCGGTGGCCAACGCTGAGGCCAAGATCAGGCTCCAATGATCTTCGTATACCTCGGCACACACCCCTATTCGCAAAGTCAGGACGTGGACCTGTTCACGGCGTACGCCAAGCTCGCCACCCTGGTCCACATCGACCCCGACCCCTCATTCACTACGAGTCGGCGACTCGCCGCAATCGGCGACGTCAATCGTGCCGGGGTCATCTCAATCCCGATGCCAACCACGCTGCCCGGCAATCGCTGGCGCAGCGTCTCAGAAATGAATCGCTGGCTTGGTGTTCGCCGAGTACTGCGCCAGCTCAGATCCCAATCCTCTAATGACATTGTCCTGGTTTGCCAGCGACCAGACCTCTTACCGACACTGCGCGGCCTGCCGGCAAATCTGCGTGTCTACGAAGTACGTGACAGCTACGCGATGCTCGAAGAAGACCCAGCAAAAGCCCGGCGCGTCGCCCGCTGTGGGCGACGCATGACCCGTGAAGCTGACCTGGTGTGGACCACCTCGGCGCGCCTGGCACACGACGTCGAAGCACCCAAGGCCAAGGTATTTGAATCAACCAACGGCGTCGACTACGAGCGCTTTTCGCGGGCCTCTAAGCTGAAACCTCCGGCGCTAGTGTCCGCAATCTCCAGCCCACGCATCGGATTGGTAGGAATGCTCAACGACCGCATAGACTGGTCGCTCATAGAGAAGATCGCGCTCGCCCGACCCGATTGGCAGCTAACCTTTATCGGCCCGGTGTACCACGAAGGCCCGCGAACCAAGCGTGCTATCGCGACGCTCGGCAGCCTCCCCAACGTCCACCTCCTACCCGGCGTCGCTCACAGCGCGGTTCCGGCCTACATCGCAAACCTCGACGTAGGCCTCATCCCCTACTGCTTGACCGAAGCAACCGAGCGCATCAACCCATACAAGGTCTATCAGTACCTCGCCGCAGGCAAGCCGGTGGTCGCCTCATGTTTACCCTCCCTAAGCGAACTCGCGGAGGTAGTAAGTTGCTGTACTACCAGTGACGAATTTCTACTAGCTATTGATATGGCGCTGGCCAGTGCCAAGGACGATGCAGCCGTGGCACGACGCCAAGCGCGTGCGCGCGATTTTGACTGGCTGCGAGTGGCCGGCCGGAGAATAGACGCGGCGCGCAGCACCTTGGCCAAGCACAGCGGACGATGAAGATTAGCTACTTCCATTACCTGTACGGCCGCGGCACGCCGCTCAATCACGTCGGCCAGTTCAGTCAAGCGATCCGTAATCTCGGCCATAGCATTTCAGTACACGCTATGAATCTCGGGCCAGAAGAAGCCGCCGGGCCGCAGGTGAACTTGACGCGGGGGTGGATAAAGAAGCACTTTTCCCGGTATCTACACGAGCCCAAGGAGCTGTTGTGGAACGCACAGTATCTGCGACGAGAACTCGCCATCGTTCGCCGCGAATGCCCCGACGTCATGCTCGTTCGCAACAACCAACTTACCGCCGCCGAGGTCGCGGTAAGCCGTATCAGCGGGGTCCCGCTTGTACTCGAAGTCAACGCGCCAGCCTCGGAAGCGCAGAGCTATTACGACGAGTACCTGCATCTGCCCTTTGCTTCGTTCGCCGCAGAACGGATTGCACTGCGGGCAGCCGAGCAAGTTCTGGTGGTATCGAGCCCCCTGCGCGACCACTTGATGGCGGCTCACTTGATCCACGCCGACAAGATCCATGTCAACCCCAACGGTGCCGACTGCCGGCGCTTCCATCCAGACATCGATGCCAGGCCGGTCCGCGGTCGGCACAAGCTCGGCGATGCTCTAGTCGTGGGCTTCGTCGGCAGTTTTCACCCCTGGCACGGCCTCAATTTGCTCAGAGCGCTGATCGAAGCGCTAGCCAGCAGCGAGGTTCGCTTCCTTCTCGTCGGCCAGGGACCCGAGTGGGGGGAGTTTGGACGTTGGCTCGATACTTCGGGGGCACGGCGGCACGTTGCGCTGGTGGGATCGGTAGCTCACGAAGACGTGCCGGACTACATTGCAGCGATGGACGTAGCACTGGTTCCCAATCTCGCGTTCTACATGTCACCGCTGAAACTCCTAGAGTACATGGCTGCGGGCCGAGCTGTGGTAGCGCCACGACAACCAGCGGTAGAGGAGCTAGTGGTCGATGGTAGTGAAGCCGTAATGTTCCCAGCAGCGAGCACCGGTGCTGCCATCGCTTCGCTACGTGCGCTGCTAGCCGATGATGAGACGCGACGGCGCATAGGCGCGGCAGCCCGCCTCAAGGTTCTCGCCAACCTTACTTGGCGGCACAACGCCGAGCGCGCGCTTGCGGTTTGTGAATCGGCACTGAGGGCCAAGAGCGCCTAGCACTGCACATATCCAAGCATACAAAGACAGCTGTAGCTTCACTCTAGGCCCTTGCCTCACCCAAGTGGTGGGTACCGTGCATCCTCGCAAGCTACTTGCACGCCTGTCGATTGGACGAGTCCGGTCCTTTTGCTCAAACAGCTGGTCTATTCGCGCCAGCCGCTCCGATAAATCAACACGATAACAGCTAGGATTGTCCCCAGGAGAGACCGCGGCGATGCGGCCGCGGTGGTGCATGTATTGCACAACAATGGGGCATTACCTGGGGGACATGAAATTTCGGCGACGATGCGGCGTTACTGTTGTGACGCCGGGTGGCCAGCGTGGCTATTCCAGCAACCGGCCACTAACTGCCATGTCCGACAGCCGTACCGGTCAGGCGCACCTGCGCGAGGATAGCATGACTACCTACACCTCGAGACCGAATCTATACCGATCGCTCATCGTTGTCCGCGTGCTGATCACGACCCTGGCGCTAGCAGCGGCACCAACGGCGGCACTCGCGGTGACAACCTGCACGACAGACGTCGACTGCAGTGGTGGCTTGGTATGTACCGCTGGGCAGTGTGAAATACCGGCTGGTGATCCCGATAACGATGGTCTCTTTGACCAGCAAGACCCCTGCCCTCTGCAACCCCGCAATCTGTGTTTTGGCCCCGTCGCCACCGACGCAGTAAGCGGTAACGAACTACGCCTCAACGCCAACGCGGTCTCGGGTAGCTGCCAGGGAACCAGAGTGGATTGTAACGGCGACACCTGGCTCGCGGATTTTGCATACAGCCAAGCAGCTAACGGCGCTGAGTGTAATCTCAGCAACGGCTGCCCGATCTCAGGCATCACTGAGATTTTCGGTTGCAGCGACCTCGCAACTGAAGACCTCTTCCAATGCGAGCACTGGGATCCCGCGGCGATCCCGCCATTGAGTTACGACTTTGCCGTCGCCAATGGCCGCTACCTGGTCAACCTGTTCTTCGCTGCAACTTTCAAGTCAGCTCTCGATGGTCCGGAAACGGTGGGCTCACGCGTATTCGATATCCTCGCCGAGGGGAGTGTCGTCTATGGCAGTTTCGACCAAGTTGCTGCCACTGGCGGCACGACCGCAGGCGTGGCCGTCGTTCGCTCCGCGCTAGTCGAGGTGCTCGATGGCAACGGCCTTCAAATCGAATTCGCCCGCATCATCGAAAACCCCGCAGTCAAAGCGATCGAAGTCCTAGCCGGACCGTTGGCTTGCCTGTCCAACAGCGACTGTAGTGACGGCAACAGCTGTACAACCGACACCTGCGTGAGCGGTTTTTGCCAGAACGATTCCGTCTCGATGAACGGCTTGAGCTGTGACGACGGGCTATTCTGCACCGCCACCGACACCTGCCAGGCGGGAGTCTGCTCGGGTAGTGGAGACCCATGTAGCGGAGGCGCGCAGTGTGCCAATAGCTGTGACGAAGCCGACGATAGCTGCATTCTACCGGCTGGTAGCGCCTGTGAACGCGATGGCGACCTGTGCAGCGTTGATCAGTGCGATGGAGCTGGAGCATGCGTGTTCGCCACGGTTAACGCCTGCGATGACAGCAACTCCTGTACCACCGATATCTGCGCTGCTAGTTCCTGCGTAAACCTCCCCGTGGCAGACGGAATCAGCTGTGACGATGGGCTCTTCTGCACGGCTGCCGATAGCTGTCAGTCGGGAACTTGCGTCGGCACCGGCGATCCGTGCAGCGCCGGCAGCCAGTGTTCCGATAACTGCAACGAAAACAGCGACAACTGCCTCTCACAGGTCGGTAGTGCCTGTGATTTGGATGCTAACCTATGCACCGTCGAGCAATGCGATGGACTGGGGAGCTGTGCCTCCGTCGGCACGGTTGTCTGTCAAGCCCCAGGGCAGTGTGAGGGCGGAGAGCTGTGCAACCCCGCAACCGGCACATGCGAAGCACTGGCGGACCCCGCAGCCGGAACTCTCTGCGACGACAACGCCGCCTGCACTGTGAGCGACATCTGTAATGGCACCGGTGGGTGTAGCGGCACCGACAGCTGCACGGGTGGATTGATGTGCAATCTTGGTAATGGACTGTGCGAAATTCCGCCTGGAGACCCAGACAAGGACGGACTGTTCGACCAGGCCGACCCCTGCCCCCTCGATGCCCGCAACCTCTGCTTCGGACCCGCTGCCACCGATGTCATCAGTGGCAACGATATCCGTATCAATGCCAACGCGGTGCTTGGCGCAGCCTGCCAAGGAACCCGCGTCGATTGCAACGGAGATACCTGGCTTGCTGACTTTGGCTGGAATCAGCAGAGCAATGGCGCCGAGTGCAACCTAGCGGGAGGCTGTCCGATCTCGGGAATCACTGCGATCTTCGGGTGCAGTGACACGGCTACCGAGGATATCTTCCAGTGCGAACACTGGGACAGTTCACTGGCCCCGAACCTCAGCTACGACTTTGCCGTGGCCGACGGCAACTATTTGGTGAACCTGTTCTTCGCCAGCACTTTCGAGTCGGGAACCAACGGCCCCGAGAACGTCGGCGACCGCGTCTTCGACATACTCATAGAGGGGACAGCGGCCTACACCAACTTTGACCAGGTTATGGCCGCGGGTGGCACAGGAACAGCGGTCGTCCGATCATCAGTCGTATCGGTGAGTGACGGCAACGGCCTGCAACTGGAGTTCCTGCGCGTCGTCGGCAATCCTGCCATCAAGGCTATCGAGATACTCTTCGAGGGACAGCCCTGTGCAGACGCGAGCGCCTGCGATGACGGTATCCCTTGCAGTGCCGACACCTGCCCTGACGGCTTCTGCCGCAATGACACCTCAGCGATGAACGGTGTGGTCTGCGATGACGGGCTGTTCTGCACACAGAGCGACTTCTGCCAGGACGGAAGCTGCATCGGTGCGGGCGATCCTTGCGCCAGCGGGGCACAGTGCGCCGACAGCTGCAATGAACTATCCGACACCTGCATCGTACAGGCAGGCACAGCCTGTGATCTCGATGGCGATCTTTGCACCACCGACCAATGCGACGGTCTAGGCCAGTGTGTGTTTTCCTCTGAGATACTCTGCCAAGCCGCGAGTCCGTGCAGTGGAGGAGAGACCTGCAACCCCGCCACCGGCACCTGCCAGCAGCAGCCCGATCCTGCCGCAGGCAGCGCCTGTGAACTAGACGGCGACCTGTGCACCGTCGACCAGTGTGACGGTGCCGGTACTTGCCTTCTTGCCACCACGGTATCATGCCGCGCAGCCGACCAGTGCGATGGCGGCAGCGTATGCAATTCATCAACCGGTTTCTGTGACGATCTAGTCGATGCCACAGCGGGCACGCTCTGTGACGCCGATACCAACGCGTGCACCATCGATGCCTGCGACGGACTCGGGGTCTGTGCAAACGTGAGCGCGGTGAGCTGTCCGGCTGCCACCGACTGCAGCGGCGGTGGCATCTGCGACTCCGCCACCGGCCAGTGCCAAACCCAGCCAGATCCGGCAGCGGGCACATCCTGCACCAGTGACGGCAACCCCTGCACCGACAACCAATGCGATGGAGCTGGCAGCTGTGTTGCCAGCGACAACATATCCCCCTGCGACGACGGCCAGTTCTGTAACGGGCTTGACTTCTGTAGCGCTGGACAGTGCAGCCTGCACAGTGGCGATCCGTGCACTAGCGGCCAGAGCTGCGACGAGACCGGCGATATCTGCCTGGCCACGAGCTGCGTCAGCCTGACTCTCGCGGACCCCTTACAGTGCTTCACTAGCCGCGATTGTAGCGTGGCTGTCAGCATGAACGCCGGCACACAACTCGTGTCCTCGCTTTTTGCCAAGCTGACCAGCCCGCTAACGCTAAACTGCGCCGACACCTGCACCGCGGGCGTCGCCGCAAGCAACGCCTCTTGCGCCGCCGATCCGACCACCTGTGACACCGTCCTGGCCGACATTGATATCCCGGTCACCGCATTTGCCGACGGCGAAGTAGCCACTTTGTCGGTGCAGTGCACCCAGCCTGGCACCTCACAGATATGCTTGTCATCACCATCAGCAGGGCTGGTCGATGGGACACCAGCCACTGTATGCGGGGAGAGCTGCGCTTCGTTCGAGTGCTCTTCGTGTCTGTCGGGTGACTGCAACCAGAGCGGGCAGATCGATGCCGGCGATCCGATCTGCTCGGTGCTATGCCTGATCGGCCAAGCACCTCCGGGAGCTGACTGCAGCTGCGCGGCTGACTGCAACTGCCTGGGCGGGACCGAAGCGGGGGATCCAATCTGCTCGGTGCTGCGCCTCATTGATGCGTTTACGCCCGACACCTGTATTGCCGGCCCGGCCGCGATCACAACTGCACGTGCCGATGCCTCACTGGCCGAAGCCGCACTGCTACTACGAGGGCCGCTGCCTCGCCGTAGCGGCCGCGGGCAACGCGCACAGCTTCGTCTCACCGGCAGCCGCGCCCACACAGTCGCCGCAATTCACGCGACCTTCACGTCGGACGCAAACATCGGGCGAGTCCGACTGGTGCGCCGCCTGCGCAAGTCGGGGTTCTCGCTGGCGCTGAACCGCAGCGGCCTTGGACATGCAGCGGTGGTAATAACTCCACCTCTGGCTTCAGCCAGCGTTAAGGCTGTAGGTCGCGGACGCTTGCTACGCCTTCGTTTAACCGACGATGCAACCACCGTCTCACTGTCGTCTAGCTCGCTAGGATCAACCCACGGATTACCACTACCATGAGAACACTGTGCTTACACTCAATTCCGGCAACCGCATCGCGCCTATTACTGGCGGCACTTCTGTGCGCCGCATGGAGTGATGTTGCTATCGCTCAATGTAACGCCGCGCCGCGGCTGGTCGCACCCAGCGTTACCTGCAAACTTGGCGTCCCCTGCGACATCACCGTAGCTCTTGAGTCAGGCGCCAGCAACGTAGCCTCGGCAGCCGCAGCGCTAGCGAGCCCTGCTGGGTTGACCTGTGACTCCCTATGTTCGGCCGGCGCCGCTGCCGCTAATGCTGCCTGCAGCATCAATGCCGCTAGCTGCAAGTTCAACGTTATCGACCTGGTCTTCCCGATAACCGCCTTTGCTGACGGTGACGCCGCCGTGGCCACCGCAACTTGCAACAGTGAAGGGAACTTCCCTCTGACGCTGTCAGCCGTCTCTCTGGGCGCGACCAATGGCACGCCAGTCGCGGGCGCCTGCGGAGCCGACGGAAGCATCAGCTGTGTTCAGTGCCTGGTTGATGGCGATTGCAGCACCGGCGCTTTCTGCGACCCCAGTGGCAGCTGCGTCGAATGCCTCAGCGACGCTCAGTGTAACGACAGCAACGCCTGCACTCTAGACAGCTGCAATGCCGGCACCTGTGCCCATGATTCCACAGCGGCTGACGGCAATGCCTGCGACGATGGCCTATTCTGCACGGCAGTCGACCTCTGCCAAGCCGGCGCCTGTGTCGGCACCGGCGATCCCTGCAGCGCTGGACCAGAATGCGCCAGCATATGTGACGAAGCTTCAGCATCGTGCAACCTTCCGGCCTCTAGCCCCTGCGATGACGGCGACGCATGCACCCAAGGCGACATCTGTGACGGTCTGGGTACTTGCACCGGATCGCCCAAGGATTGTTCTGCCATCGACGACCTCTGCAACACTGGAGAGTGCGACGCCACAACGGGATCGTGCATCGCGTCAGCCCGACCAAACGGCACCTCGTGCTCCGACGGGTTGTTCTGCAACGGCGCCGAGACCTGTAGCAGCGGAACCTGCGCCGCTGCGATGGCGCCAGCCATCGACGACGGCATAGCTTGTACCCTGGATACCTGCGACGAGGCGGCGGATGCCATCGTCCACGCTCCCAATAGCGCTCTGTGCGACGATGGCCTGTTTTGCAACGGCGCCGAGAGCTGTGACGCCACC
>CAZPPZ010000115.1:0-10134 GCA_964588545.1 uncultured Myxococcales bacterium
GAAGCAAATTACACAGAGAACCGGAATCACGACATGATCATCTCGGGTGGTCTCAACGTATTTCCCCGAGAGGTCGAGGAAGCGCTCGCGGGTCATGCGGCCGTACACGAATGCTGCGTAGTCGGCCGTCCCGATAAGCGCTGGGGCGAGCAGGTTGTGGCCGTAGTCGTGTGCAAACCGGACACTAAGGTTGGCGGCGAAGAACTCATCGAGCACTGCCGGGCGGTGCTGCCCGGCTTCAAGACGCCCAAAGAGATTCATTTCGCCTCCGAGCTCCCCAAGAGCCCGGTTGGCAAGATTCTGCGCCGCGAGGTGCGCAAACCATACTGGCAGGAGGTTGCAGGCTCCGTGCATGGAGCCGAATAGAGCCATGGCTGAAAAGAGTCCGTATTTCAACGAGGAACATGAAATTTTTCGAAGCTCGGTGCGCGCCTTCGTCGACAAGGAAATGGCCCCACATGCCGACGAGTGGGAGCGCGAGGGAATTTTTTCGCGTGAGCTGTTCACGCGGGTGGGCGAGCTTGGCTACCTCGGTGTGCGCCACTCGGCCGAGTATGGCGGCAGCGAACTCGACTTTACCTATACGGCGATTCTCTGTGAGGAGCTGGTTCAGTGCGGCAGTGTGGGTACGGCGGTTAACCTCATGGTTCAGTGCGAGCTGGCGACCTCAATCGTATCGGCGATGGGTAGCGAGGAACAGAAGCGACGCTTTTTGCCCGACGCCATCGCCGGCCGCAAGATCTTCGCTTTGGGCATCTCTGAGCCCTCGGCCGGCTCCGATGTTGCGGCCTTGCGAACTACGGCGCGCGTCGATGGCGACGACTACATCATCGACGGCAGCAAGATCTTCATCACCAATGGCACCCGTGCCGATTACATCTCGCTGGCGGTGAGAACCGGAGGCGAGGGCGCCGCGGGGGTGAGCACCATTATATTCCCAACCGATACCCCAGGGTTTTCGGTCGGACGTAAACTCGAGAAGATGGGCAATCACGCCGGCGACACCGCCGAGCTGTTCTTCGACGGCTGCCGGGTGCCCCGAGCAAACCTAGTCGGCCCTGAGGGCAGTGGGTTCAAGGCCATCATGCATCTATTTCAGGGAGAACGCTTGGTGCTCTCGGCCCTAGCCTGCGGATTGATGAATCAGTTGTATCGCTTGGCCTACGACTACGGCTCGCAGCGCAGCATCTTTGGCAAACCCGTTGCCGATTTCCAGGTCTGGCGTCATCGTCTCGCCGATCTCGATGCGCTCATCGAGGCCTCGCGGCAGCTCACCTACTCGGCAGCCTACCTTCTCAGTCGCGGCCTTCGCGCTGATCGCGAGGTCTCGATTGCCAAGCTGTTTACATCCGACGCGGTCAAGCGGGTGGCCAGCGAGGCCCTGCAGATCCATGGCGGTTACGGTTACATGGAAGACTATCTGGTCTGCCGGCTCTACCGCGACGTCGCGGCTTTCACCATCGGCGCGGGCTCGAGCGAGGTCATGCGCGAGATACTTTCCAAACAAGCGGCCGCGGGCCAAACGTACGGAGGACAGTCATGAGCTATACGATAGGAGCAGTCGATGCGTGGGCGACCCTGGTACCCGCTGGAACACGCGACAAGTGGCCCGAGGAGTTTTGGTCGATATTCAAGCGCTATGGGGTGGCCGATCGCTTTACCAAGGGCTTTGACGTCGATGAGGTATTGGCTGAGATGGACGCGGCTGACGTCGAGTGGCTGGCTCTGTCGGCCTTCGGTTACGGTAGCTTCGAGATCTGCTCGAACGAGCTGGTCGCCGAGACCGTTCGTGCCCACCCCGATCGATTCGTCGGTGCCGGTACCATCGACCCGCGAGGCAAGCCCATGGATGTGGCTCGCCAAGTAGAGTACCTCGCCGGTGATCTCGGCATGCGCTGTCTTCGCCTGGAGCCCTATGCCTACGGCAACGACATGACCGGTGCCCCGCCCAACGAGAAGATGTACTGGCCGGTTTACATCAAGGCCAGCGAGCTCGGTGTCGCGGTGGCCATACAGGTCGGCCATACCGGGCCACTGCTGCCAAGCGAGTGTGGTCGGCCGATCTACCTCGACGAAGTCGCGTTGGCCTTTCCCGATCTAAAGATTCTCGGGTGCCATCTCGGTCAGCCCTGGGAAGAAGAGATGATGATCCTGGCCTGGAAGCACCCCAACCTCTACGTCGAGACCTCGGCACGCTACGCCTCGCGTTGGCCCGAGTCGTTCAAGAAGTACGCGGGCAGTTACGGCCAGGACAAGGTGATCTGGGCCACCGACTACCCGCTGTGCGATTTCAAGCGTTCCTACGACGACGTCATCGCACTGGGTTACTCCGACGAGGTCAACAAGAAGATCCTTCGGACCAACGCCCTGCGTGTACTCGGCATGGACGACTAGTCAGCGCCGGCGCTGGCGCAAGGAGCGATGATGTCATGAGTGAGACAGTGCTACTCGATATCCGCGAGCGCGTTGCCACGATCACGCTGAATCAGCCCGAGAGGCTAAATGTCATCGACATGGAGACGCTCGAGCTGTTGATCTCGGTGCTCGATCGCGTCGCCGAAGACGATGATGTCGGTGCCGTGGTTCTTGCTGGCGCCGGTCGGATTTTCTGTGCCGGTGCCGACCAGCGCGACATGGTTCCGCGCCCCAGTAGCGACTGGGGCAGGATCGTCGATCGCTATCTCGACCCGATACGCGCCATCTGCTCGATGGGTAAACCGGTGATCGCCCGGCTGCACGGCGATGCGATTGGCGGTGGCTTCGGTCTGGCGATGGCCAGCGACTTTCGTATCGCGGCTACAGGCATTCGCCTGGGCGCGCCGTTCGTACGCATAGGCCTTGCCGGCTGCGACATGTCGGCGGGGTACTTCCTGCCGCGGCTGGTGGGGCTAGGGCGCGCCACCGATTTGATGATGACAGGTCGCTTTGTAGAGGCTGAGGAAGCCGAGCGCATCGGTTTGGTGACTCAGGCCGTTGCTCCTGAAGAACTCGATGCGACAGTGGCCAAGTTGGTGCGGCGTCTTGCTGACGGTCCGCCCGGAGCACTGGCCTTTACCAAGCGCGCCATCCGGCGCTCGCTCGATTACACCATGGAGGGCGAGTTCGACTACGAGATCTACGCCCAGGTGCAGTGCCTCCAGACCGAAGACCATCGTGAGGGTGTGGCTGCATTTCAAGAGAAGCGGCGTCCCAAGTTTAGCGGACGCTGAGGAGCCACGCCGTGAATGATGATCTGTTGACACAAGAAGAGGTCGAGTTTCGCCGTCAGGTCCGCGCCTTCGTCGATCGTGAAATCGTGCCCAATGCCCGCGAGTGGGACCGCGCAGAGCGCTACCCGCGCGAACTCTTTGCCAAACTTGGTGGCCTGGGCTGGCTTGGCACGGCGTTTCCCGAGTCGGTGGGCGGTAGTGCGGCGGGGACCACGATCTACGCGATTTTGTGCGCCGAGCTCGCCCGAGGCTCGGCAGGCGCGGCGCTTGGTATCTACGTGCATACGGCGCTGGCCTGTGGCGCCCTGCTTCACCTTGGGGGCGAACAGCAACGCGAGCGCTTGGCTGCGGCTTTGCGTGGCGAGTTGGTGGGATGCTGGGCCTACGCCGAGCCCGGCGCTGGTGCCGACGTCTCGAGCGTGGCCACCCGGGCGCGTCGCGACGGCGATGACTACGTGCTTGACGGCAGCAAGCTCTACATCACCAACGCGCCGTTTGCCGACTTCATCGTGGTTGTTGCCTCTACCTCACCAGGGCTGGGGATCAAGGGGCTGTCGCTGTTTGTTGTTGAGCGCGACTGCCCGGGTCTGACCACCGGAGAGCCTATGGAGAAGCTCGGCATGGGTGCCTCCGAGACCTCGGAGATCGTCTTTGAGGGCTGCAGGGTCGCCGCGGCGAATCGTCTCGGTGAGGAGGGCAGCGGATTTCTCAAAGCCATGAAGGTACTGGTGCTTGGGCGCATCGCCGCGGCCTCTTTCGGGGTAGGGCTTGGCAATGCGGCGCTCGATGAGGCCCTCGGTTATACCCGCGAGCGCGTCCAGTTCGGCGGACCGCTGATCGCCCAGCAGTTCGTTCGTTTTACCCTGGCCGACCAGGCAACTCGCATGGAAGCTGCCTGGCAGCTGACGATGTCGGCGGCGCGGCTGGTCGATGCCGGCAAGCCCTACGACAAAGCAGCCTCGATGGCCAAGCTGTTCGCCACCGAGACCGCGACCTGGGCCTGCGAGCGAACGCTGCATTTGTGCGGTGCCCAGGGCTACATGCGCGAGAGCGTGGCCCAGCGTCTATACCGCGACTGCAAGGTGCTCGAGCTCGGCGAGGGCACCAGCGAGATCCAGCGCGAGACCATTACTCGTCATCTGGTTAGGTGAAGCGTGTCGATCGAGGAAAAGCGCGCCGAGTTACTTAGCAAGATTCCCAGTTGGTACTCCGGGGTCTTACACTTCACTGCTATCAACGTTGTCGGCGTTGCCGCTATACGTATACTCTTTACTCTGATTGATCTGCCCGCGGTGTGGTTTTGGACCTTCATTCCGGCTTTTTTCGCCTTCGCCAACGCGTTTGAGTGGTGGATACATCGCGGCCCGATGCATCATCCAACCCGCTTGCTGCGGCTCCTGTACCAGCGCCATACCCTCGAACATCATGTCATTTATACCGAGCATGACCTGGCAGTGACGAAAGCCAACGAGCTCTACTACATACTGTTTCCGGTGTGGTTTTTGCCGGCGATCATGCTGGCAAACGCGCCCATACCTCTGCTGCTTAGTTACGTTGCCTCGCCTGACGTGGGCTACCTGTTTTACGCCTGCATTCTTGCTTACTACCTGGTCTATGAATGGTTCCACACGGTTCACCATCTGCCTCCCCGGTCGTGGTTAGGCCGGCGCTCGGCGGTTGTTTGGGTCCGCACCCACCACGCTCGTCATCATGACCCGAAGCGCATGGCGCTTGGTAACTTCAACGTTTCTTTTCCTCTGTGGGATCACCTACTGGGCTCGTGTCTTCAGCCCGGGGCGGGAGGGCATAACTAGTGGCGGCCGTAGAGATGAAGCTTCCCGAGAGTCGCGTCGTTCGATTTATCGGCGATTTACATCTCGGCGACGGTGGGCGCAACGATGGATTTGGCAGCAACGATCGTCTGCTGAGCGAGTATCTCGCAGACGCGGAAGGCGCGTGCGATGCTGTCGTGTTCATGGGCGACGCCTTCGATCTGCCCCAGGCCTGGAGTATTCGGCGAATCGCGCGGGCTCACCCCGCTGCCATGCGCGCTATCGCGGCGCTGGCGAAAGGGCGGGCCGAAGTAATATTTGTTCGCGGTAACCACGACTGGGACGTTGCCTACGAGCGGGTGTTCCCCGGCGCGAAGAGGTGTGAGGAGTTGATGGTCGGTGAGGCTCTGGTTTGCCACGGCCATCGCTTCGATCGCTACTGCCATCCCGACGCCCGTTTACATCGCCATAAGGTTGCCGCCCACAATCTCGCCGAGCGTCTCTTTGGGTTTGAATTCCGCGTCCCGCTTGCCGCGCACAACACCTGGCAGAACCGCGCCGGGCATTGGCTCGGACACAAGTACGCGCGTTATTTGCGTCGGCGCTCCGAGACCTGGAGCGAGCGCGGCAAGCCCGAGCGCGGGGAGAGCGGCGAGGAGTTCATCCGCTACTGGTCCCGCGCGGTTTGGGGCGACCCGCATGCGATGTTTGAACCGGCCGTCGCGCTGGTGCGCGAAAGGCACTATCGAGCGCTGATCTGTGGACACACCCACCTAGCTGGCGTGGTCGATCTTGGTGGAGGCGCTCACTACGTAAATGCCGGTTCATGGGCGTTCGGCGCCGCCCAGGCTGCCACCTGGGACCATGGCCGACTCTGTGTCGAAGACCGAGTGAACGGCACAGAGATCACTGATGAGAAGTATAGATGGATGATAGCGGGCCGGGACCCCGGAGATTTTTTTGTGTGGTGGAAGCTTCACTACCGTGGCTGGCTTCGTTTCGATGAAACCGACCCGATGCGTGAGCCCGCCATTAGTCCGGGCTAGACCCCCCCGAACGTTGATCGGGGTATACCAACGGAGGAGCAAGCGATGGAAGCTGCTGAAAAGATAATCGAGCCGTTCGCCAGTAGAGTCGCTCGCCGTAGCGTAGCGGGGAAGAAACCGGGGGCGAGTGGATGCTCGAGAGCGAGAGTGGTCACGATGATATCGTTGACACGACTTTCTTCGATCAGATGCAAGGCCACGGTGTGGTCGAGTACGACGCCGATCCGTGGCCGTTTGCGCCGATTCGTTTCCCCATGCCCTACACCGACTGCAGCATGATCAGCGCGACCTATACGATACCAGTCGAGGAGGCGCGGGCCCTGTTGCCCGATAGTTCACGTTATCAACCGGTTCGTCTGACCCCGTGGCGCTCGATGATCACTTTTTTCGGCTATGACTTTCGTCACGGTGCGCTCGGTCCCTATCGTGAGCTCGGCGTGGCGGTACCGGTAGTGCTCGACGGGCGTATGACTCCGCCGCTGCTCCCGGCCGTGCTCGAATCGCGCTATCCGGGGTTTGGTGTGTTCATCGTCGAACTCCCGGTCAATCACGCGCGGCCTTGCTACTGTGGCATCAATACCTGTGGACTCCCCAAAGTGGTCGGCGAAGCAGATTGTTCGTTCGAAGACAGCCGTGGCAATCTCGGAATAAGCTACGAAGGCAAGCGCATGGGCGATCTTCGGGTCGAGGTCGGCAAGCCCGGCTCACCGCGACTCGAGCGGCGCACGGTTTCGTGTCTGCAGACTCTTGGTGGGCGTGTCGTCAAGTCCGAGTTTTCGACCATTGGTCACGGTTACCGGCAGCGCTCGGGCAACGCTGAGTTTGTGCCTGGCGACCACCCACGCTTCGCTAAGTTCCATGGCCTCTCTCTGGGCAAGAAGCCGCTCGAGTTGATGGTCTACAAACGTTTCAACTGGATCATCTGGGCACCGGAAGATTTGGGGCCACTGTAAGGGGTGATGCGGCAGCGCGAGGAGCGCGAGGAGATGGAGTCATGAGCAACATGCTTGCTGCACGCCTGGTCAAGCCCGGCGAGCCGCTGAGTATAGACGAGGTGGCTGTTCCTCAGCCGGCCGCCCCTGAAGTGCTGGTCGAAGTTCATGCTTGCGGGCTGTGTGGTACCGACCTGCACCTGGCCGTGGACGGCGATCTTCCGGTGGAACGCACGCCGATTACGCTTGGGCACGAGGCCGCCGGGGTCGTCGCGGCTGTCGGTAGCGAGGTTGCTACGCTGGCTGTGGGCGCTAGGGTCGCGTTGTTCCCCTCGGCTTGCTGCGGGGCCTGCCGCTTTTGCCTGGCTGGCCGCGAGTCGCTTTGCGACGCTTCGAAGGTCTACGGCATGGCGCGCGACGGGGCGCTCGCCGAGTACGTCGCGGTGCCGGCACGTTCGGTCATCGCGCTGCCCGAGCAAGTTCCCTTCGACATCGGTGCGGTGGTGACCGATGGGGTTGCCACACCGTTTCACGCTCTGCGCGCCCGTGGAGGTCTGCGCGCCGGAGAGAGCGTCGGCGTTTTCGGTTGTGGAGGGTTGGGCACCCACGCCATCCAGCTCGCCCGCCTGATGGGTGCCGCACCGATTGTTGCAATAGACATCGACGCTGAGGCTCGCGAGCGTTGCGCGGCTCTCGGTGCCGACATAGTGCTCGATCCGAGCGAGGTGGACGTGGCCCGCAGCATCCGCAAGCAACTCGGTGGTCTCGATCTGACGCTTGAGTTCGTCGGCCGGCGTGACACCGCCGAACTCGCGATTCGCTCTCTCGGCAAAGCCGGCCGCGCGGTTCTTGTCGGTGTCGGCATGGAGAGCGCGAGCCTTCCCGCGCTGGCGGCCTTCGTCGGTCGCGAACTCTCCGTGCTCGGCTCGTTCGGTATGGATCGCGCCGATATCGTCGATCTATACGCGCTGATCGCCGCCGGACGTTTGGATCTGAGTGCCTCGGTGAGTGCTCGATATCCCCTGCGCGAGGCCAACGATGCTCTACGACACCTGGCCAGCAAGGACGGAGGCGTAGTGCGCATCGTGGTCGAGCCCGGGAATTGATCGTGATCGGGAAGCCGTAGAGATGGGAGTGATTGAACAGAGGCAGGACCGACGCGCGCGTGAGCGCGAGCAGCGCCGTGCCGATATCCTTGCAGCGGCGCGCGGTGTCTTTGCTGAAAAGGGGTTCTCTCAAGCCACGATCGAAGAGATTGCCGGCGCCTGCGAAGTCAGCCCGGGCACGATCTATCTCTACTTTCGCAGTAAGGAAGAACTGTACGTTTCGCTTTTGTTCCAAGCGATGGATCTGTTCGAAGCGGGCTTCGCGCAGATCCGAGCTTCGAGGCGGCGTCCCGAGCGCAAGGTGAGGGCGGTTTGGGACTTCTTCTACGATTTCTATACCGACTACCCCGAACTCTATCGGGTGTTCTTGTTTCTGCACTCGGAGCGGCTGCGTGAGGTGCTCTCCGACGGCGTGGTTGAGGACGTAAACACTCGCTCGGCGCGCAACTTCTTCATCGCCAGCGAGATCATAGGAGAAGCGGTGGAATCTGGAGTCTACCGCAAGCTAGATCCCCTAGAGGCGGTCGATACCCTGTGGAGCCTGTTTATTGGGCTGGCCCATCAGCACGAGACCCGCCTCAATCTCGGAGTGCGAGGTTTTGAGCTAAAGGCTGCCCACCGTCACGCATTCAGTTTCATAGAGCATGGGCTGCTGGCCGGGGCAGGGCGCGATGGCATGGGTAGCGTGTAACTCGGGTTGAGAGGTAGCAAAGTGGATTACGTTGCGATGGTCGAAGGCATTCCTTACGTGCGGCTTCACGAGGTCGAGCTGCGCGCCGATTCCGAAGAAGAGGTTGTGGTCAGTATGGAGTTGCGCTCGCCGCTCACCAACTACGTTGGGATCTTTCACGCCGGCGCGCTGTTTACGGCGGCAGAGACTGCAGCCGGGGTGGCTGCCCACAGAATTGTCGCCGACGCTGGCGGCTTCGTGCTACTAAGACAAGCCACAGTTCGCTACACGCGGCGGGCAGAGGGGGCGGTAACCGTGCGAGCCTCGGTTGATGCGCACCACGAGCGCGAAGCCCTCGGCGAGTTTGCCCGCGACGGACGCGCCGACGTGGTAGTTAGCACCGAGATGACCGACCAGGACGGAGCCTCCGTATTCGAGGCCACCTTCGAGTACGCCCTGCGACGGGGAGGGGGATAAGTACAGTTAGTAACCCCTTGAAAACAAAGGGAAATGGGTTTTGCTGCAAAACCCATTTCCCTTTGTTTTCAAGGGGTTACTAACTGTACTTATCCCCTGAAGACGTCCTGCGCGATGGCGAGGCCCTCGATGCATGTGGGCATGCCGCCGTAGGTGGACATCTGCAGGATGACCTCGGCGACTTCTTGTTTGGTGGCTCCGGTGCGCGCCGCTGCAATGATATGGCTCTTGAGTTCGCCACTGCGACCTAGCACGCACAGCGCGGCCACGGCGCACAGTTCGCGTTCGCGTTGGGTGAGCACGTCGCGGGAATAGAGCTTGCCGAAGATGTGATCGATGAATTCCTTGGGAAGGTCGAAGAAGTCGAACATCTCACGCAGTAGCCGGGTGCGCGTGTTGCCGACGAGCTTGGTTGAAATCTCTACGGGATCGTCGCCCGGGCGAATGTCTACTGCTTTGGTCATCGAGTGCTCCTTTCCGCTTGGTTGTCGCCGACCCTGTCTAGCGACGTTCTAGCGCTTCGCGACATGCGATACACAGCGCTGTTTCGGGGCGTGCCTGCAAACGCGGATAAGCGATCGGCTCTTCGCAACTCTTGCACTCCCCGTAGGTGCCAGCGTCTATCGCGGCAAGGGCGCTCTGAATCTGTCCTCGGCGCAGATCGAGCGCCACACGTGATGCTCGTGCCATCTGCTGTTGCTGGATGGCATCCATACGAGTGAGGCGGCCGATCGGCTGGTCCAGGCCAACCGGCTTGGCAGCATCGGCACCAGCCTCCAGCAAGCTGGCGATCTCTTCGCGGGCTTGCAAGAGCAGCCCGCGAAGCTCGTCTATCTGCGTAGGGGATAAGTACAATTGGTAACCCTATGAAAACAAAGAGATTGAGGCAAGCAGCCCCAACCTCTTTGTTTTCATAGGGTTA
>CAZPPZ010000116.1:0-9971 GCA_964588545.1 uncultured Myxococcales bacterium
CGATCCGCGAGAGGGTAGACTCGATGGGGGGATCGTTGACATTGAGAAGCGAAGTTGGTGGCGGGTCGGAGATTCATATAACCTTACCAAGCCCTGCGGGGCGGTGAACAACCTATGACGACTTCCGATCAGGTAATTCGTGTCGCGATCGTCGACGACCATACGATGTTGCGAGAGGGACTGCGCAAAATTCTCTCGATGGAGGACGATCTCGAAGTAGTCGCTGACGCCGACGATGGACGAGCCGCGGCAGCTATCGTCGCAGAGAACACCCCCGATGTCCTGCTGCTCGACCTTAGAATGCCGGGAACCGGCGGCCTTGAAGTAATAGGTGCAGTGCATGAGGCCAGCCCTTCTACCAAGGTGCTCATCCTCACGGCCTCAGATGATCGCCGCGACCATGTTGCTGCGCTCACTCAAGGCGCGCGCGGAATTATCATGAAGGACTCGGCTGCCGAGACTTTGGTCACCGCTATTCGAGCGGTAAACTCTGGGCAGGCCTGGGTCGATCGCGAGATTACCGGGACACTGCTCGAAGAGCTCGCCCATCGGGGCAACCCTGAGGAGGCCGGTAACGAGCCTCCTCAACTGACACAACGCGAGTCGGAAATCGTAGACCTGGTTATCTCCGGCTGTCGCAACCGGGAGATCTCTGAACGCCTGGGTATTAGCGAGAAGACCGTCAAAGCTCACTTGAGTAACATTTTTGCCAAACTGGGTGTGCGCGATCGCTTGGAGCTGGCGATCTACGCGCTAAACCGACGAGTCTGACTAATCCGATGGCAGGTCTGGCGCTCGCCTTGGCGCTGCCCTTCTTAGGCGCGCTCGCACTCAACCTCATTCCCCGACGGCACTCATCGTGGGCAGGGTGGCTATCCTCGATCGTAGCGGTATCGAGCCTTGTCCTGGTGGCGATGGCGACGTCGACCCACCTCGTAGATCATCAACAGTCCTCGTGGGGCTGGATACCTAGGCTTGGCCTGGAGCTAGCCATCCGAGCGGATGGCCTATCGCTGCTCTTTGCTCTGGTCATTACCGCGGTAGGCGTCATCGTTTTCAGTTATGCCGCTGCCTACCTGGGCGCGCAGGAGAAACGACAACGGTTCTTCTCCTACCTGCTGACTTTCATGGGAGCGATGCTTGGCATCGTACTTAGCGCCAACCTCATCGCTCTGTTCGTATTCTGGGAGCTGACGAGTATTTCTTCTTTCCTGCTCATTGGCTTTTGGCATACCCGCGAGAAGTCACGGGCGGGCGCGCTCAAAGCCCTGGTAGTTACTTCGTCGGGGGGGCTGGCCATGCTTGTCGGCTTCATCATGATCGGAGTGGTCTGCGACAGCTTCGACATAAGCCAGATCATCGACCGCCGTCACTTGTTGTTGGCCAGTCCTTGGGCCAACGCCGCCACCGGCCTGGTGATTCTTGGCGCCGTGACCAAGTCGGCGCAGCTGCCCTTTCACCTATGGCTGCCGAGCGCGATGGAGGCGCCGACACCGGTGAGTGCCTATCTTCATGCGGCGACGATGGTCAAAGCTGGGGTTTACCTAGTCGCGCGTCTAGGACCGCTACTGTCGCTGGTGCCGCTGTGGACGCCCACACTAACCGTGGTCGGACTTGCAACCATGGCATGGGGCAGCTGGATGGCCTTGCGCCAAACCGACCTCAAGGCACTCTTGGCCTTTTCCACCGTCAGCCAGCTTGGCTTGATTGTGAGCCTGCTGGCCCCAGCCGAGCCGGCTGCCAGTGCTGCGGGACTGCTGCATCTTCTCAACCACGCTAGCTTCAAAGGTGCGCTGTTCCTACTCGTGGGAGTCATCGAGCACGAGACGCACAGCCGCGACATTCGTCGGCTGGGACCCTTGTGGCGGCGTATGCCCAAGACCTGCGTGTTGATCGGGGTTGCCGCGCTGTCGATGGCCGGCGTACCACCGCTTGGCGGTTTCGTTTCCAAGGAGATGTTCCTCGAGCACGCCCTCGGCCTTGGTCTTCCCCTGGCCGTGCTCTCGGTGGTTGGAGCGACGGCCACTGCGGCTTACTGCATTGCCCTGGCCATTGGTGTAGCGCGAGGCCGCGGTCAGGCCGATGCCGTGGCAGCTAGGGCCCACGACCCATCGGCCGCGCTACTGTGGGGGCCGGCGCTGCTGGTCGCGATTACCATCGCCCTGGGGCTCGCACCATCGGCGCTGGTTGGTGGACTGCTGTCGGCCGCGGTTCACTCTATAACTGTCGGCCCTATTGCCGAGCTCCACCTGTCACTGTGGCATGGCTGGGGGAGCAGTTTGATGGCAAGCGTGGCAATCATTACCGCTGGCACGCTGATATACGCGTTTTGGTGGCAGCGTCATACGCCGCCTTCTCCGAAGTTACTCGCCGATAGGGTTTACGAGGCTTTTCTCGACGGACTCCAGCGTGGCTCTGCCGCTCTTACCGCCACCTACATGAGCGGTCTGTTGTGGCGCTATCTTGCCATTATCTACACGGTGTTACTCGCGGGGTTACTCGCAGCGGTGTATAGCGGCAACACTGCCCTTGCGACGACCTGGAACGCTCGCCCCGCACAGCCTTTTGAAATAGTCATCGGCTTTGCCGCGCTTGCGGCTGCTGTAGGCGCGGCTGCCGCCAAGACTCGTCTCGCGACTATACTCGCGCTGAGCGCCAACGGATACTTGCTAGCGCTGATCTTTAGTTCTCTCGGAGCCCCCGACCTAGCGCTCACCCAGGTGATGGTAGAGACCATCTCGGTGGTCCTTTTTCTGTCGGTGTTCGTATTCTTACCCCATTATCCTGCCGACCTGCGGCCGAGACGACTGCGTCCCTTCCACTTGGCCCTGAGCGTGGCCAGTGGCGCTTCGATGGCGGTACTGCTGTTCCTCGCGCGTGGCAATCGCGTCGCTGAGTCCATTTCGAGCTACTTCGTCGATTCCAGCCTAGACGAGGCCGGTGGAGGCAACGTCGTCAACGTCATTCTCGTCGACTTTCGTGGCCTAGACACCATGGGGGAGATTACCGTTCTCGGTTTGGCGGCCCTGGCCTGCTTCGCGATCATAAAGCTTGGCGCCAAGGGGGATATGGCGTGAGACCTTCGTTAATCGCGAGCGTAGTGGTTCGTTGCGTCTACCCTATACTATTGAGTCTCGCGGCACTGCTGTTTCTCAAGGGACACAATGCTCCTGGGGGAGGTTTCATCGCAGGCCTGCTGGTCTCGGTGGCGGTGGTACTGCGCTATATGATTTACGGAAACTCCACGCACCCGCGAGCAGGTAGCGAAACCTTCGTGTCCACTGTGGCAGTCGGCCTGCTCATCGCCGCAACCACGGCCTTGACCCCGGCGCTACTCGGATACGCGTTCTTCACCCACACTTTTGGCCACCTACACCTACCTCTGCTCGGAGATGTCGAGTTCGCCAGCGCCGCACTCTTTGATTTGGGCGTTGCCACAGTGGTTGTAGGCAACGTGGTCACGGTAATTTCAGCGATGACGGAGAAGCAGTAATGGAACTCCTGCTATTCCCCCTGATCGCCGTGATCATGGCCTGCGGAGTTTATCTAGTGCTCGACCGCACCCTGCTGAGGGTCGTCATTGGTCTCGGCTTGATCTCCAATGCTACCAATCTCGCACTGATGGTTACCGGTGGTCTCGAGGCCGGTGCCCCGCCGATTCTATCCAATCGGAGCGAGGCGATGGTTGACCCCTTGCCTCAGGCCTTGATCCTCACCGCGATCGTCATCGGGTTTGGGGTGACGGCTCTGCTGCTCGCGCTGTCGTACCGCAGCTACCAGGTTACCGGCAGCGACGACCTCGGCGATCTTCACGGACGACTCGAGGATGAGTAGCGTTACCACCATGTCGATCGCGGCCAACCTACCCATAGTTCCGGTAGTAGCCCCGATGATTTCCGGCGCACTGTTGGTACTGATACGCCAACGACCAGCCTGGTCTCGGGTCGTTGCGCTAACGACAAACATCGTCGTTCTCGTTGCGGCCGCGTCGCTGGTTGGCGCAGTACGCGACAACGGCATTCAAGTGCTGGCGTTTGGCGGATGGCCAGCTCCTTTCGGCATCGTGTTTGCGGTCGATATGCTCAGCGCGCTGATGGTGCTGGTCACCATGGTGGTATCCACGGCCACCCTGCTGTTTGCCTGCTGGTCTATAGACGAACGTCGTGAGCGAATGTTTTTCTACCCGCTCTTTCAGTTTCTGTTGATGGGCGTCAACGGATCATTCCTGACCGGTGATCTGTTTAATATGTTCGTTTGGTTCGAGGTTCTGCTGGTTGCCTCATACGCGATGATGGCGCTGGGGAGCGAGCGCTATCAGCTGCAAGAAACACTCAAGTACCTAGTAATCAACGCGGTTAGCTCGAGCCTGTTTCTCATCGCTCTGGCCGCCGTCTACAGTTTAACCGGCAGTCTCAACATGGCCGACGTCGCCGTACGATTCCGGGCGGTTGACCAGCCCGCGTTGGCTGGCGCAGTGGCCGTACTGTTCTTCGTAGTCTTCGGCCTCAAGGGCGGCCTGTTTCCCCTCTACCTGTGGTTGCCGCGCTCTTACTTCGCGCCACCGACGGTGGTCAGTGGGCTCTTCGGTGGCCTCCTGACCAAAGTTGGGGTCTATGCCCTGTTTCGGGTGGTGACGCTGATTTTTGCCGACACCGTAGCATTCACACTGCCTCTACTCTCGATCATTGCCGGCTGTACTATGCTCTTTGGCGTGCTCGGAGCCCTGTCCCAGTGGGATTTCAAGCGCATCCTCAGCTACCACATCGTAAGCCAGATTGGTTACATGATCATGGGGCTGGCTATATACACGCCCCTGGCCTTGGCCGGCGGCATCTTCTACATCATTCACCACATCCTGGTTAAGACCTCCTTGTTCTTGATCGCCGGGACGGTAGAGAAGCTGCGTGGCACTACCCACCTCAAACAGCTCGGCGGCCTCGTCGACGAAGCCCCGGTCAGCGCAGGGCTGTTCGTGGTTGCAGCCTTGTCTCTCGCCGGAGCCCCACCCTTGAGCGGATTCGTCGCTAAGTTCATGCTTCTCCGCAGTGGGTTGGAGAGCGAGGCCTACGTGATTGTCATGGTAAGCGTCGTGGTTAGCTTTCTCACTCTGTTCTCAATGATGAAGGTCTATCGTTACGCGTTCTGGCGTTCTGCCGATGATGCCGTCCCCGTGCTAGCGACCGTAGTGGTGTCAACAGGACACGCGGCACGTTTGGGGGCAGTAGCCACCCTGGTAACGCTTGGCGTCGTACTGGGATTGGGAGCGGCATGGGCGATGCCCTACGCGATGCTTGCGGCCCAGCAGTTGCTCGATCCCTCTGCCTATCGCATGGCGGTACTGGGACGCGTCTGAAGTCGATGCGCAAGCTCTACTACATCCTTCGGCTACTGGGTAGTTTCGCTATTGAGCTGGTCGCCGCCAATCTCGCGGTCGCTCGTGTCGTGTTGGCTCCGCGGTTGCACATCCGCCCCGGAATAGTCGCCTATCCTCTCGAGCTTCGTTCGGAGACGGCGATTACCTGGCTCGCCAACCTCATTACCCTGACGCCGGGTACTTTGACCATCGACGTATCTGAAGACCACAAGCTGCTCTATATTCACACCCTGAACATCGCCGACGCCTCAGAAGTGATTGCGTCTATACGCCAGGCCTTTGAGGTCCACCTCCTAGAGATAGAGCGATGATAGCAGTAACCGCTTGCTACTGTCTCGGCGTACTCGGCTTGTGTTCCCTGGCCGCGTTGTATCGCATCGTTAAAGGCCCCACCGTGGCCGATCGAGTTGCCGCAACCGATCTCCTGACCAGCTGCATCATGGCCGTAGTGGTGATTGCAGGCATTCAGGCCAGCACTCGAGCCTACCTCGACGTGGTCATGGCATTGGGCATACTGGGCTTTTTCGGTACCGTAGCGTTGGCCAGATACCTCATCGGAGGGCGCGTCATTGATTGATTACCTGGTCGCCGGTCTGATGGTGATTGGCAGCTTTTTCTTCGCACTCAGCGCGGTAGGGCTGCTCCGATTGCCGGACGTCTACAGCCGTATGCATGCCGTTACCAAGGCTTCGACGCTGGGCATGGCCGGGGTGTTGGCTGCATCGCTGGTTTTCTTCTCTCTTGCGGGTCAGGGCTTTGTCGCGGAAGTTCTGACGCTGTGGTTCATCTTTCTCACCAACCCCGTGGGTGGCCATATGATCGCTCGTAGCGCCTATTTGATCGGTATTCCGCTGTCCGAACTCAGTATCATGGACCAGCTAGACCGTGCCGGTGAGCACCGAAAAAGCACCCACGATACCGCCTGATTCGCGCGAACCCTATAGCCGATGCGTTGTCGAAGTCGCATCGACGTAGAACGCCCGGGGGCTGGCGTGCTAGTCTTAAGCGACTGCCAACGGTGAATGTACATGGCCGCGCAAGGCTTCATAGCCACCCTGGGTGAGATAATCCTGTTACTCCAGAGGTCCCTACTCGCGGTTGCCGTGGCACCGCCGCGGCCTCGTGTTCTTCTCGACCAGCTCCATGACATCGGCGTACGCTCGCTCTCGATCGTGTCCTTGACCGCGGTCTTCACCGGCATGGTCATGACTCTGCAGCTTGGCTATTTCCTCTCGCAGTTTGGCGCCAAGATCTTCGTAAGCCGCGTGGTGGGTCTGGCGGTCATAGCCGAACTCGGCCCGGTGCTGACGGCGTTGATGATCGGTGGCCGGGTGGGAGCCGGAATGGCGGCGGAACTCGGCACGATGAAAGTAAGCGAGCAGATCGACGCGATCCGTGCCCTGGGAACCGACCCGATCAGCTATTTGGTGGTTCCACGCCTGGTGGCCATAGCGATAATGCTGCCGTTGCTCACCGGCCTGGCCGACATGATAGGCGTAATCGGTGGTATGTTTGTCGCCTATGGTGAACTCAGCGTTGCGCCTACATTCTACCTTACCAGTTTGCTCCAGTTCCTAACCCTCGGCGACATCGCTCGCAGCCTGGTGAAGGCAGCGGTATTTGCCATCATCATCGGTGCAGTGGCCTGCCACAATGGACTTAGTGCTGAGGGAGGCGCCGACGGTGTGGGGCGCGCCACCACCCGCGCAGTGGTGCAGTCGTCGATCAGTGTACTGGTCGCGGACTTCTTCCTGACCAAGATGATGTTGCTGATATGAGCTCTAGGACGCTAGTATCTTGCCGCTCGGTCTCTAAGTCCTTCGGCTCGCTCACGGTCCTCGACGAGGTAAACCTCGAGGTCTTACGTGGTGAGACGCTGGTGGTTCTCGGACATTCAGGCACCGGCAAAAGCGTGCTGCTCAAGCACATCAATGGGCTTCTCAAACCCGACCGAGGTGAGGTTAGTTTCGATGGCGTCGACATAAGCGGCCTGGGTGACACTGCCCTCGTACCGATACGCAAACGCATCGGCATGTTGTTCCAAGGTGGTGCGCTCTTTGATTCACTGTCGATAGAGGACAATGTTGCCTTCCCTTTCGACGAACATGGCATATGCTTTGGGAGCGAGCGTAGCGATCGCGTTGCTCGACTGCTGGAGATGGTCGGTCTCGAGGGAACCCAGGCCCGGCTGCCGAGCGAACTCAGCGGCGGAATGAAAAAACGTGCGGCGCTGGCCCGGACTTTGGCTCTCGAGCCTGAGCTGATCCTATACGATGAACCCACCACCGGGCTTGACCCCGTTACCGGACAGCAGATAAACCGGCTCATCCGTAGCCTGCAACAGCGCCTCGAACTGACCTCGGTGGTGGTCACCCATGATCTGGCGAGTGCTTATTACGTAGCCGACCGCATGGCGTTTTTGTATCATGGAAAGATACGCCGCAGTGGCAGTGTGGCCGAGATGCGATCGGGTGGAGATCCCGTGGTTGATGAATTCCTCTCCGGCGGTGTTCCGCCATCAGAGTAAGGATGGGTAAGAGCGCTAGATCAAAGTCGTTTTCGGTAGGGCTGGTAGCGTGTGTAGCGCTGACCACGATAGCCGTCGGCGTGTTCTTGGTGGGACGTGAGCAGCAGTTCTGGGAAGGACGGTCCTCCTATTGGATGCGCTTTACGCGTACCAACGGCCTGCAAGAAGGGGCGCCGGTAGCCCTCGACGGTGTGAATGTCGGCCGCGTCTCGCGCATGCGCTTTCCCGCCGATCCTCGCGCTCAGTATGTTGAGGTGAGGGTTAGCGTGTCGAGTTCCATAGCACCACGCATACGTCGTGACACTATCGGGCGCATCCAATCGCTTGGTCTACTCGGCGACAAGTACATCGAGCTGACCAGCGGCACCCTACACGCCGAGCCTCTCGAAGAGGGAGAGTTGTTGAGGTCGTTCGACCCCATCGATTATGAGGCGATCTTTGGTCAGAGCGGCGACATCGTCACCAACGTAATCGAGGTCACGGCGCTGTTGCGTAAAGTATTGTCCGACATCGACAGTGGCGAAGGCGTACTTGGCCGTCTGGTCTCCGACCGTGAGTTCGGTCGTCAATTTGCCGATGATCTCAGCCTGACCATTGGCAATGTCGAATCGGCAACGCGGCGAGCCGATCAGCTGTTTGATCGGGTCTCGGCCGGAGAAGGGGCACTTGGCGCGCTTCTCACCGGCGAGTCGCGTATTTCCGAGATCATTTCTCACCTGGAAACGGCCTCGAACGATATCGCCGAGTTCTCCTCAAAGCTAAACAATGGTCGAGGTGCGGTTACACGCTTGGTGACAGACGAAGCCTACGCTAAGCGCGTTCTTGGCGACGTAGAGAAGGCCAGCGCGAGCATCGCCGAAGTCTCGGCAAAGGTGCGTTCAGGAGAAGGCACGATGGGTAAGTTGGTCTATGATCAGACTCTGTATGATCGAGCCAGCGGCCTGCTCGGTGGTGGTGGTACGGGTGGATTCTGGCGACTACTGGGACGTAGCGTCGGGTTCTTCCTTCCCTTCCGGACCGGCGGCTCACAGGCAGCGGCGGAGACCAGCGGTGGCAAGTAAGTCTTGCAGCAAGGTGTTGCTTGGCCGAAGCAACGCGGCTGAGGCTCGCTTCAGGGAGTGTCGGCTATAGCCGTAGGTAGCGATGTCACAGCCGGAACGAAAGGTCGTAGCTGAACCGGTAACCTCCGCGCTATACGACTTCGTGCGCAGTGCACTTACGACTCAGCGCGTCGATGTTTCCGAGTTTACAGAACACTATCTCGTGGCTCTTCTCGGAGGCTTCGTCCGAGCTGATCCCCAGGCACTGAGTGACGCCCTTGGGCCGGAGTTGCTGCGTACAGTTTCACTCGATCCGTTCAGTCGATACTCGACTCTTAAGAGAGTCGCCGACACCGCACTGTTTCTCTCTGGAATATTCCTTGATCACGTCGAAGCCTCGGCGGCGGCCACCGACTATTTCTTTGGTATCGGTAGCCGAGCCTATCTCGATCTCGGCGCGCTCGACGAGAAGACCGCAGGCCATGGTGACGCATACGCTGAGACCTACAAGGAGCTGGGCTGCCGTTTTGAGGAGTTTGTCGGCGTACTCGCCTACATCTCCGACAAGCAGCTCTTCGGTTCGAACGAAGCCGTGGTGCGCATTTACCGCCGGTGGACCGCGTCAGGCAACCAACGAGATGCCAGCCGCCTGCTCGAACTGGGAGTGATTCCCTCGCTCGGAGATACCAGCAAGATCCACTAGTCTAGCGCGAGCGAAGCACTTAGTGAGCGGCGCGTATGCTCGAATCGGCGTTGTCGAAGTCGCTGCGCAGTGCAAACTTGCGCGCCTCGATCACCGTGAACAGTGACCAAGGGGAGGTCTTGTAACGATTCTCGAGACTGAGATCGGCGCCATTGATAACTTCGTCGAGACTCAGTCTCGTGCTCCATCCAAGCTTACGGGTAAGCGGGTCAACCAGGTTGACCACCCTACGGATGACCGGGCGCGGGCTGCTGAAATGGTTGATGATGACCACCTGTCCGTCGGTCTTGCACACACGGACCATCTCTTCGACCAGACGAGCCGGAT
>CAZPPZ010000117.1:0-9808 GCA_964588545.1 uncultured Myxococcales bacterium
GACAACCGTCGGAGCGTGTGTCGAGTTTTGTCATGGCAACGGCGCTGCGGCGGGCCTCGGGAGAATGAAGCTATGGGAATAGAACTTCAGCCCATCTGTTCGCTGCCGATGGTGCGCAGCGGCGATGATTTGGCCGCACTTCTAGCTCGCGCCATGAGCGACGACTCTCTGGAGCTGCTCGCTGGGGATGTGCTGGTGGTCTGCCAAAAGGTCGTGTCCAAGGCCGAAGGCCGCATCGTGCGTCTCGCCGACGTTACCGCTGGACCTGCTGCGCGGCGTTTTGCCGAGGACTACGGTAAGGACGCGGCGGTGGTAGAGCTGGCGTTGAGCGAGGCTACTGAGGTCTTGCGTATGGACGATGGCCATCTGATCACACGCACCGGCTGCGGGTGGATCTGCGCCAACTCGGGGCTAGACCGCTCTAACCAAAACGATGAGGGAGAGGTTACGTTGTTGCCGCTAGACGCAGATGCGTCGGCGGCGAGTCTGCGCCTGTCATTGGCGAGCCGTTTTGGTGCCGATATTGCGGTGATCATCTCGGATACCTTTGGCCGACCCTGGCGACTAGGACAGGTAGATGTGGCGATCGGCGCAGCCGGCCTACAGGTTCTCGACGACCACGTCGGGCGTGTCGACTGGTCGGGCCGTCCGCTCGAACACACCGTCACTGCCGTAGCAGATCAGCTCAGCGCTGCCGCGGGGCTATTGATGGCCAAGGGGGGCGGTGTGCCGGCGGTGATCGTGCGCGGCGCCAGCTACGTTTCGGCTGATAGCGTGGCTGCAGATCTCGTCAGGCCTAGCGAAGCAGATCTGTTCTTGTGAGGATCGCTGATCGTCGCTCGAGCTGTTGCGTCCCCGCGATAGAGGGGCCATAACTTGAGTGGGGAGGCGTTGATTTGCCTGGATGTTGGCGCGGAGGAGAGGTCAAGCATGAGTGAGTGCGGTGAGTCTAAACAGCCAGCTACTAGTGTTGCTGCTGCCGACCATCGTGAAGCCCGAGAGGTTTCGCGCATGATCTCCGAACTCAACGAAGTTCGTATGCGCCTGGACGCAGTACTGCGCAAACTCGCTGATTCTACTCGCGTGGCCGACTCGACGGGAGACTCGCTAGAGGACCTCGATGGGCTGCGTATGCGGCTCAACTCACAGCTCGACCGTCTGCGCTACAAGCTGGTGTCGCAGATCCCTGAGAAGACTTGAAGCGGTTGTTCTGGAAGAATTTCTTTTCGCTACTACTTGCTGCCGTTGCCGTTGCACAGTGGAGCTGCGGCGCATGGCTGCTTGCGGGTTTGACCGACACCAGGCTGCCGGCGTGGGCTCAGCTACTCGGACCGCTGGCGGTCTACGTGGCGAATCGCGCCATTGTTGCCCGCCCGTTGCCGCCGCCCGGTTTGGCTCTGAGGGCTCGGCGGGTCTATACGGCGGTGGCCTTTACCTCGCTTTTTGGCGCAGTCTTTCTTGCCCTGACGACGCTGCTGTCGGGCTTGGCCTGGACGGGACTGTGGGTAGCCGGCTTGGGGCACGGTGAGTTGGCCTCGGCGGTTTCAGACGTGACCCAACATTTTGGCACGGTCGGACTTCTCAGTGTGGGTGGGGCCATGGCCTACGGTTACGGCTTGGGGCAGCGCCGGGTGTGGGTGAACCGTTTCTCGCTGAAACTGGCTGGCCTACCTTCGCATTTTGATGGTGTGCGACTCTTGCAGATCAGTGATTTGCACCTTGGCCAGTTCATGGACGTGGAAAGGCTGGGTGGCTACGTAGCACAGATCAACGCGCTCGCCCCCGACCTCATCGTCATAACTGGAGACATCACCGATGGGCTGCATCACGCCAGCGAGACCTTCTCGATTTTGGCCGGACTCCAGGCTCGGTTAGGGGTCTTTGCCATACTCGGCAATCACGACGTTGCCACCGGGGCCGAAGAGGTCAAGCAGGCTCTGGCGCGCTACACCGACTTTCGTGTTTTGGATGATGAGATTGCGACAATTGAAGACGCTGACGGGTGCAGGCTGAATCTCATTGGTCTGATGGACCGGGGCAAGGACTGGGCGCGTGGTGTTGACTCGTGCCGCGAGCTGTCTGATCTGCACGCCGCGATTCCCGCCGCGCAGCCCGCTATACTGCTCTGCCACCGCCCCGATCTGTTCCCCCACGCGGCGCGTCTGGGTATAGGCCTTACCCTGTCGGGGCACACTCACGGTGGCCAGCTGGCGATTGCGCTTCCGAGGGGACGTTTTGCCACCTTGGCGCGCTTTATGACCTCGTATCCGCGCGGAACCTTCCGTAACGAATCGAGCGTTCTCCACGTCAACCTCGGCTTGGGTATGACGGGTCAACCCATCAGGCTTGCTACACCGCGTGAAATTACGGTAATTACACTGGAGACTTGCAAAGGAGAGACATGCGCCACCCTACCCTCATGAGTTCTAGAGTTTCAATGGCCTTGGGCCGTATTCTGATTTGCGGCATGCTGCTGGCAGTCAGTGCCCGACCGGCGCTAGCCGAGCGCTCGACCCTCAGCATCGATCCGGTGCACTCCTCTGTGAGTTTTACCATCCGCCACCTGGTCAGTCGTGCCTCGGGGCATTTTGGTGACTTCGAGGGCAAGGTGATCATCGATCCTGACACGCTGGAGTTCGTAAAGGCCGAAGGGTCGATCAACGTCGCCAGCATCGACACCGGTAACGCCAATCGAGACAAGCATCTGCGCGGGGAAGACTTCTTCGATGTTGCCAAGTTCCCCAAGATTACCTTCAGTGCCGACCGTCTCAGTGATGTCGACACCGATGCTCGAACGGCAAAGGTTCACGGCACATTGACGATGCATGGGGTTACCAAGCCGCTGTTGCTCGATGCCGAGTGGTACGGGACCGCGGTCGACCCCTGGGGAAAGCGCAAGGCCGGGTTTAGCGCCACGGTAACTCTCAACCGTAAGGATTTTGGGATAGTCTACAATAAGGCTCTGGAGGCAGGTGGGTTCATCCTCGGTGATAAGGTGGAAATTGCCATCCACGTTGAGGCTGTCTACTGAAATGCTGCCTTGCTATTGCGTTCAACTCAACTTACCAAGACCCCATGAGTGACGCCCTACGACACGATTGGACGATAGCCGAGGCGCGTAAGATCCATGATACGCCGTTGCTTGAGCTGGTGTTCAGTGCCCAGAGCATTCATCGGGACTATCATCCCCCCAGTGAGGTGCAGCTGTGCAGCCTACTGTCGATAAAGACCGGATCCTGTCCTGAGGATTGTGCCTACTGCCCGCAAAGCGCGCACCATGATACCAAGCTAGACTCTGAGCGACTCATGGAAGTCTCCGCGGTATTGGATGAGGCCCAGCGCGCCAAGGCTGCCGGGGCTTCGCGTTTCTGCATGGGGGCTGCCTGGCGCGATGCGCGTGATGGTGACGAGTTCGAGCAGGTGCTGGAAATGGTTCGCGGCATCCGCGCATTGGAGATGGAAGCCTGCGTGACTTTGGGGATGCTCAGCGCCGAGCAGGCCCGGCGTCTCAAAGACGCGGGGTTGACCTCGTATAATCACAACCTAGATACCTCGCGCGAGTTTTATGGGGAGATAATTACTACGCGTAGCTACGACGAACGGTTGCAGACGCTCGCCTACGTCCGTGAGGCCGGTATAACCATTTGTTCAGGCGGGATCATCGGCATGGGTGAGAGCATCGACGATCGCTGCGCGATGCTCGTAGAGTTGGCGAATCTCCCCAAGCAGCCTGAGAGCGTCCCGATCAACGCTTTGGTGGCGGTGGCGGGCACGCCGTTGGCCGGGCGCCCGCCGGTAGAGGCGATGGAGCTGGTTCGTATGGTCGCCACGGCGCGAACGATGATGCCTGCATCCATCGTTAGGCTCTCGGCCGGTCGCAGCGAGTTGAGCCAGGAGGCTCAGGTGTTGTGCATGCTCGCTGGTGCCAACTCAATCTTCTATGGGGAGAAACTGCTGACGACTGGCAACCCAGACACGGAAGGTGACCTACGGATGATGCGCGAGGCTGGCGTCCGAGCCTTCGTTCCTGAGGTGGCAAAGCGAAGCACCGATTCGCTCTAGTCAGTATCCGTTGGTGGGATGCAGATGTTCGACCCTAGCCGTTTGAGTGAGCACGCCGCCGAGATTGATGACCTCGGCTATACCATTCTCGAGGGCGTGATTGCTGGCGATCTGCTCGAGTCGCTCGCGGCTGATCTGCTGCGGCTGGAGCGGGAACTCGCGGTTGAGCCTGCCGGCAACGAGTTCGAGGGGGCGCATACCGTGCGCATCTACAACCTGCTTGCCCGCGGAGATCTATACCAGCGTATCCCGGTCTACGATCAGGTGCTGCCGTTGGTCGAGGCCGTGCTTGATCCCGGCTGTTTGGTGTCGTCGCTGTCGTCGATTTCGATAGACCCGGGTGAAACAGCGCAGCCTATTCATGCCGACGATCAGCTCATACCCTTGGCCAAGCCTCATGCCCCGGTGGTGTGTAATACGATGTGGGCTCTAACCGACTTCAGCGAGGAAAACGGCGCAACTCGGATCATTCCCGGTTCGCACAAAGCCGATGCGTCGCCCGAATACGGTAAGCATTACGCCAGCGTTGCTGCCGAGATGAGCCGCGGGAGCGTGATGGTTTGGCATGGGAGCCTCTGGCATGGTGGCGGAGCCAACCGCAGTAGCATGCGCCGCGTCGGCATCGCTATGAACTACTGCGGCGGATACATTCGTCAGCAGGAGAACCAGCAGCTGGGGTTGCCCGCCGAGCTGGTTCGTGGCTTTTCACCGCGCTTGCGCGAGTTGGTCGGTTACGGGGTTTATAATGGCCTCATCGGCCACATCGACAAACGTTCCCCGGCCGAATGCGTGCTCGATGCTGGATCCGACGGCGCTATGGTTTGGGACGCTTAAGCGGCGGCAGGTAGCACTAGACGAAAAGTCGTGCCGGTACGGCTGTTGGGCGAGGCCGTGAGGCTGCCGCCGTGGGCCTCGGCTATGCTACGGCTTATCGGCAGACCCATCCCCAGTCCTTCAGGTTTGGTCGTATAGAAAGGCTCGAAGACTTTCTCTTCACTGCCTTTGCGAATTCCGGCTCCCGCATCGTCGACCTCGAGCTCGACGACTGCGTCATCTACCAGCCTGGTACGAATACGGAGGGCTTCGACTGGGGTGTCGCCGTTGCTGGCTTCGACCGCATTTAGTAACAGGTTGAGAATCACCTGTTCGATCTGTACCCCGTCGGCTTCGACCGGGGGCAAAGAAGTGGCCAGTGTGAACTCGATGGCGATACAGTTGCTCTCACTCGCTTCGAGTAGGCCCACTGCGTTGCGTACCAGTTGGTTGATATCGAGACTCTCAACACCAGGATCAGCTTTGCGCGCGAAACGACGAATCCTGCGTATGAGGTCTCCCGCACGCAGCCCCTGCTCGGATATTTTCTCGAGCAGTTCGCGCACTTCCTCATCCGACAAGCCGATGCTGCCGATACGCACCAAGCCCCCGCGGGCATAGTTGACCACCGCGCTCAGCGGCTGATTCAGCTCGTGAGCGATCTCCGAGGCTATCTCCCCCATGGTTTGTAGACGCAGCATGTGTGCCATTTCGTCGCGTCGGCGTCGTGACGCCTGTTCGAGACGACGGATGTCGGTGATGTCGCGCGCCACAGCGTAGACCGCGGTGTTGTTTGCGCTCGGTGTAGCGTTCCACGACAGCAATCTATAGCTCCCGTCTTTGCAGCGGAATCTGTTTTCGAAGCCGACCATGGGGTGGCCTTCCATCATGCGTTTACCGGCGGCGGTCGAGGTCTCGATGTCGTCTGCGTGGATAAGCTCGTAGATCGGGTGGAAAAGCAGGTCTTGATCGGAGTATCCCAAGGTCTTGAGCAGCTCGGGATTGACCATCTTGAAGTGTCCCTCGAAACTCACCGAGCACATCATGTCTAGCGAGAGGTCAAAGATGCGCTTGCATTCGCTATCTACGCGGGTGCGCTCGGTGATGTCGGTAGAGACGCCACAGATCGCGCGTATGTTACCGTTGGCGCCCTGAAGGGGGAATTTAGTGGCAAGGAAGGTGTGTTCTTGGCCGAAAAGGTCGTAGGACTTTTCGTCAAACTCCATTGCTTTGCCCTCGGCCCACACCCTACGGTCGTTAGCGACGGCCATATCGGCTACGCTTTGCGGAAATAGATCGTGGTCGGTCCGGCCCTGGATCTCTTCTGCTGGCATCTCCAAGGCTGCAGCAAGCGATCGGCTGGCGAAGAGATAACGGCCGTAGGGGTCCTTGATGTAAATGTAGGCTGGGGTGTTGTCGACGATTGCGCGTAGGCGCTGTTCGCTTTCAACCACGGCTGTTTCGGCCTTGCGGCGACTAGATATTTCCTTTTTCAAGTCTCGATTGGCTTCAAGCAAACTCGCTGTGCGCTCCGCCACCCGCTGCTCCAGCTGAGACTGTGCCTGGTGCAAGGCTGCCTCGGCCCGCTTACGGTCGGTGATGTCGGTGATAGCGCCCACGTAGCCTACGGGCTGTCCGTCTGGTCCGCACACTCGGCTGATTTGGCCGATCACCCAACGCGCCGTCCCGTCGGGACGCATCAAGCGGTACTCGGCTCTGAAGTCACGGTTCTCTATATGAGCTTGGTGCCAGTCGTTGATTACCCGGTCGCGATCGGCTTCGTGCAGAGTCCGGACCCAACACGAACCCAGCGTATCACCGGAACTGAGGCCGCTGATTCGGCAGGCCTGTTGGTTGGCATAGGTACAATGCCCCCTGGTATCGGCCTCGAATATTCCTACCGCCAATCCCCCCGCCATTCTCGAGAAACGCTCTTCGGTATCGCCTAGCGCGGTGATGAGTTCACGCTGGCGCAGCAGCAGGTCGCCGATGATGAAGACACCGGGGATGGCCAGCGAGCCTACCGCCAGCAGCAGCCAGGCCATCGCTGGCTCTGCGCCGTCGGGGCGGACAATGCCCGCGGCGACCGACAGTTTGATGACGGCATAGCCGAATAGCATGGCCATTCCCGCCACCGGTAGCGCCAAGCGTCGACGGCCAAAGCGACGCAACACCCCGATCGCAAAGACAAAGGCCAAGCCCAGGGTGGCCGTGGCCGTTAGTGCAACTGCTGTCGTCATTAATACGGCACCCCAATCCACCAATTAGCACCGTTGGGGGGGCTAAGGCGAGCAGGTCCCCGCAGACTCAGCGCGTTGCTAAGTCGGAATGGGTCACCCGGGCGGGGTCACGGTGGTCGTCGTGGTCGTGCTTGTGGTGGTCGAGGATGCCTCGACCATGGTCGACAGCGTCGTAGAAGAAGCACTTCCGCCGTCACTGCCGCCTCCGCCGCTACAGGCCGCGCAGGCCAGAGCCAGAGCAGCTACCGCAATTAGCTGCAGTTTCAGTGCCGGGCCTTGGTGGGGTCGTAAATGTTTCATCGGCATCCTTTGGCGCGTCGCGTTATGCGCAGCTGTCAGCTCTAGCTGCATGTTAGCTGTTGAGATCTTCGAGTGTCCAGTCAGCCGGAAAAAAAGGTTGATTTATCACGGCCTCAGTAAGCTCTGTCTATAGCAACACATCAGCATAGCTGTGCTCGTTGAAGCCGACTATCACGGTCTTGCCCACTCGCAGGGTTGGTGCTCTCAGGTTACCCGTAGGACCAAGCATGGCATCGACTACCTTCTTTGGGGCCTTGCCGCCCGGCGAGAACTCTTCGAGCTTCTTGCCCTTGGCTACGATCACCCTACCCGCCTCTCGTGCCAGCCGGGCGGCGTAATCACGGCCGAGCTTAGCTGAGGCCAACACTGTTTCCTTGGATTTTATCGCATGTTCGTCCAAAAACTTGGACGCTTTAGTACAGCTAGTTCAACCGTTACGGTGATAGTGCCAGTCGAGTTTCTTTGCCACGGCTAGATCTCCTTGTTCGTTTCCTGCGGCTAGGTGTAGCTGCCCCTTGCCGCTGCCTCGCCAGGAGGAGCCAGGTCGAGGAGCTCTGCAGTTAGGCGGGTGCAGGTGTTGTTGAGCTCGAAATCACGGCCTTGCTCTTCGTTCATCAGTCCTTGTACTACCAGCTGTGCAGCGATTCGCATCATGATGATCGAGAAGCGAAATCCAGCAAATACTTGATAGTAGTGTAGGTGTTTGACCTGGTACCCACTGAGTTCGCCGTAGTACTCAAGCGACTCCTCATAGCTGGGGAATCCTTCGAGGCGGTCTATGCCCAGACCTTCGCTGTGATGTCGGTCGAGAAAGATAGCCCAAGCTATGTCCTTCTCCGGGCTGCCCACGCTTGCCATTTCCCAGTCGAGCACCGCCGCCGGCCGTGCATCGTCGCCGAAGATGATGTTGCCGATGCGCGCATCGCCCCAAACCAGGCCGTCTGGTTGTTGCGGCGGCTTGTTGCTCTCGAGCCATTCCAGGGCGGCCTCGGCTATGGGCTGTTGACGACCCTCGGCGGCCCAATCGAGGAAGTTGCGGTAGTCGTTGAGCTCTTGGTCTAGACCATTCTTGCCAAGATCTGGGCGGCGGAGAAATTCCAAGCCGTTGTGGTCGATATCGACAGCGTGGATCTGAGCCATGGCTTCAAAGCCGCCCAGCCAGATCGATCGTCGCTGTTGTGGCGAAACCTCCGTCATCCATCCGCCCGAGTGGTAGGGCGGGTTGTCGCTCGGTACGCGTCCCTCCACCTTGCGCATGACGTAGAAGGGAGAACCGAATACTCGCTCATCACCACAGGCCGACCACAGAACCGTTGGCACCGGGACCTCTGTCTTGGCTAGACACTCGAGAATACTGCACTGAAGCGAGAGGTCGTAGCTGCGAAAGACTCTGCAGCCTCTGGGCTCGATGCGGATAACCAGCGACTCTTGTCGGCATTGACCCTGCTCCGACCAGCTCAGGTTTCCGAACAGAGTCTCATTGGAGAACCCAGAAGCCTGGGGTGCCGTCAGCGCCGACACGTGGATGTCGCTGGCCTCGCCAAGCTGTCCTTTGAGCCACTCAACAAAGGCGACGCGTGCTGCGCATAAATCTCGTTGTGCCGCTGCTGACATCGATTCCCTCGGCGCTGATACTCTAGGCAGCCGCTCGTTCGCGGCGATCAGCGGCGCGGGCGGCAGATGTGGATATTCGTAGCATGCGCATATCGCCGAAAGGTGTGCCGACTCCACTATTTAGCGTCATGGCTACCGCCAGGCCGCGTTGCGGGTCAGCCCATGCGCCAGATCCGCCGAAGCCAAAGTGACCGAAACCGTTGGGCACGCTCCCATTTAAGGTGAAGGGTCGATGATAACCCAAGCGCCAATGCATGGGAAAGGGGATGACGCGGCCGATGCCACGGTTTTGCGGCGAGGTCGCCCGCTCGAGCGTATTGCGCGAGAGCAAGCGTACACCGTCGAGCTCCCCGCCGCAGGCCAGCGCCGCGTACATCCGGGCTAGCGAGCTGGCAGTGAACATGCCGTTGGCTGCGGGTATCGATGCTGCGTGAAGCGCATCGGAATTAAAGTCCAGGTCTTCAATGCCGTGTGGCAACAGCGCGGCTGAAACTTCGTTGAGATCCACCGATAGCCCAAGCGCCGATAGCGCGCGCGATATCTTGTTGAGATAGCCTCGCAGTTTGGCCGTGGCCTCCGGCGATTCCTGGATGCCCGCGAGGATCAGTCGGGCGCGGCGGTGCCGTTGGTCGGGGGGGAGCCCGATGAAGAGACCATCGAGACTCAGCGGCTGGGCAATCCGCCGCGGCAGCCCCCCGGGGAGAGCGCGCGGGCTCAACCGTGCGAGCGCTCCAGCCGACCGCCCCCCGAGCGAGGAGCGACTGGAGCAGACCTATATG